>DATBLC010000386.1:0-22422 GCA_036555515.1 Binatia bacterium | reverse complement strand
TCCGCTCTCGCAGCCGCGGAAAGCGGGTCGATCCTCTTTCGTCGGGCTCGCCGACGGTATGGTCGCGGCGCACCAACGCTTTCAGATTCTTGGGCCGAACTCTGCGGTAATGAAAACATTTTCGTCCGTTGACTCCGGCATGCCTGCTGGTCTCGCTATTTTTGACCTCTTCACAGAACAGGATCCTACCCAGGAAGGCAAACAGCAAACCATGTTACAGGGGTCCGCTTTGGTTGTCTTGTTCACCCCGGCCTTGCCGAGAATCCCCTCTGATTGTAGGTGATGCCTCAACTGAACCGCCCACTAATGTCTTTCCGGCCAGTTTTCAAGAAACTAAACGTGGCGAGGACGGTAAAGCACCTAACTTCTTTTCTCGGCAACGGCAATGCCACTTTCCTAACACTTTGAAGCGTAAAGAAAGCATGTGAATTTTGGAACGAATAATGATGAAATCACTTACCGCAAGCTCACCCTGCCAAGCTGACTTCGACCGTGGAAGCATATCGATAATCGTCGTCTAGAGCCCGACGACTGCGGATGACTTTGTCACAATTTTGCCAGAACCATTTGCTCGAATGTGTTCCAATCGCTAAATTGAGTGTCAGCGCAGCGCCTTTCAGACGCTTGGATTGATTCACTTGATGACCGATGGTGACACATAGACTCGGTACCATACCGGGGCTGAAAATTCTCGTGTTGGCGATTCGATTCCGTCCCTGGCCATATTCAAACCCCGGCAAATAATTCGCGTCCTGTGCAGTCACAATTTACAGTTCGCTGAACGTTTTTTTCTCCAAACCGATCAGCCCGAGCGCGGCCGCAGATCGCGGCTTAGCGGGCACTCGGTTGCGGAGAAAACCCGGCCGATTTTCTATGGACTAATAGCCGCGAACTGTGCTATAGGTCGCTCCTAAACTCGCTCAAACTCAAACTCCATACATAACTTTATACAACGGAAGCACCATGAAGCAGATTGTCGGTCTGGGTGTGTTCTATGTTTTTCCGCCTTAAGAAGGTCGGTGATCTGTCGCCGTTCGTCAAACGCCGACAAAGTATAGAATTGCCGGACCCCCATTTCGGACGTTTCGTGTTATACGCCGTTGGCAAGAGGAGGCTGGTGTTGGTTTTTTGGGCTGCGTTTCTGGCGTTTTTCCTCCAATCCTTCGATGCGATGGCCCAGGCAGCCGCGGCTGTCGCGTGCGAATCGTGCCATGGTGTGCCGGGGCTGCAAAAAGAGCGCGAAGGAAAGACGATTTCGCTGCACGTTGACAAAGAAATGTTCGCCGGCTCGGTTCACGGCGCGTTGGGCTGCGCCAACTGCCACACTGATATCGCTCAGTTTCCGCACCCGTCTAAGATAAAGCCGGTGGATTGTTCGGCCTGCCATGCCGGGCAGGTTCAGAACCACGCGGACAGCATCCATGGCAAATTGAAAGATCGCTTGCCCGGAGGGGGAGCTTGTTCAAGCTGTCATGGAGACATCCATCGGTTGGCGCGCGCCAGCGAAGAGGGTTCCTCGACCCACCGAAAAAACATTGCGAATACTTGCGCCACTTGCCACGCCGATGCAGCGTTGGCTGAGAAGTTTCGGATACCCGTTGTCCGACCGGTCGAATCCTATCTTCTAAGCGTTCACGCAAGAGCCGTCGCCGCCGGAAAGCCAGGTGCTGTTTGCTCCGATTGCCATGGATCGCATAGCATTGCGCCCGGCAGTAACCCCAAGTCTATGATCGCGCGGCCGAACCTGCCGCAAACTTGCGGTAGGTGCCACGAGAACATTACGAAAGTTTATCAGCAAAGCATCCATGGCGAAGCACTCGCCCGCGGCCTGCGGCAGGCTCCGGTCTGCACCGACTGCCATGGAGAACACCGGATTATGGCGCGTTCGGAGCCCGGGTCCCCTGTTTTCGCGGCCAACATTCCGGCGGAGACTTGTGGCCGCTGTCACGGCGATACCAGAATGAGCGAAAAATTTGGCCTGCTGCCGGACAAAGTTCCGGCATTCCACGATAGTTTTCATGGTCTCGCTTTGCGGGCGGGACAGTTAACGGCTGCGAACTGCGCCAGTTGTCACGGAGTTCATGACATTCGTCCGTCGTCGGACCCGCGTTCTCACGTTCATGCTGCCAATCTGCCGCAAACCTGCGGCAAGTGTCACCCCGGCGCCGGAACGCGCTTCGCGCTGGGGCCGGTTCACGTGGGCACGACGGCAAACTTCCCGGTTTTGTTTTGGATCCGTATCATCTACCTCTGGGTGATTTGTATAACGGTCGGGCTCATGGTCGCCCATAACGCGCTGGATCTGATCCATAAGACCAGACACCGGGCGGAGAGCCATTCGTTTGTCGTAACCGGCGAAGCCCCGCAAAGGATGTCGCGCTCTCTGCGCTGGCAACACGGCTTGATAATGGTAAGCTTTCCGTTGCTTGGCTACACAGGTTTTGCTCTGACGTATCCGGAAAGCTGGTGGGCGGCGCCGTTACTGCGCTGGGAGACTTCGCTGGGCCTGCGCGGTTACCTGCATCGCGCCGCGGCGGTCATCTTGCTCGCGGCGCTCGTTTGGCACTTGCTTGAACTCGGTTTCAGCGAGAAACGTAGAAGACGAATGAAAAAACAGCTGTTCCACTTGCAGGATCTGCGTAATTTGTGGCAGATGGTGCGCTACTATCTCGGCTTAAGGTCAGACCCGCCGCATCAGGGCGAGTTCAACTATGCTGAAAAGTTTGAGTATTGGGCGTTCATGTGGGGCATGGTGCTAATGACGGTGACGGGACTCTTGCTCTGGTTTGAAAACTGGAGCCTGCAATACCTGCCGAAGATTTCGACTGATATCGCCACAACCATCCATTTTTACGAAGCCGTGCTGGCCACGCTGGCGATCGTCTTTTGGCATTTTTATTGGGTCATTTTCGATCCCGACGTTTATCCCATGGACGCTGCCTGGTGGCACGGGCGCTCCCCCGCGGCCCGCTTAAAGGAGCGCATGGTCGAGGAGGAAACTGCGAGCGAAAAGAAGGCTGAGCCGAATGGATCGCAGAAGACCGAAAGGGGATGAGAGATTTTTGCTACGATACTTAAACCTGCCGAACCGGGCAATATATAAACTGACCGTCTAACGATTTTATGCGCAATCTGATTCGACATCCTTTGAGCCTCGTCGGGGCGGGCTTAATTATTTTGAGCGGCATCTCGATCCTCTTCTTGTTCCTGATCGAAGCGATCACGGGAAGAGCCAATCCCTACATTGGTATATTCACCTATGTGGTCTACCCGGCGTTGTTACTGCTGGGGGTCTGCATCGTTCCACTGGGCGTCTTTTTAGAGCGGCGGCGGCGTGTCAAAGGCGAGGGCGTGTCCCCCTTTCCCGTCATCGACCTAAACAGCTCGAGAACCCGCGGCGTTTTTCTATTCATCGTAGTTTCGTCTATTTTTCTCATGGGATTGATCTCTATGGTGAGCTATCAAGCCTATCATTTTACCGAGTCGACTACCTTCTGCGGCGAGCTTTGCCACTCGGTCATGGAACCGGAATACACCGCTTATCAGGATTCGCCCCACGCGCGGGTGACCTGCGCCGAGTGTCACGTCGGATCGGGAGCCGGTTGGTACGTGCGATCGAAGTTGTCCGGGGTATACCAGATTTATTCGGTCTTGTTTCACAAATATCCGCGTCCCATCCCCACTCCGGTTCATAGCCTGCGTCCCGCGCAAGAAACCTGCGAGCAGTGCCATTGGCCCGAGAAATTTTTCGGGGCGCAATTAAAGGTCATCACCCGCTTCGGGCACGATGAGAAAAACAGCGCGCGCCAGATCAGAAGTTTGCTGCGCACCGGCGGCGGCAGCCCGACCAGGGGCGTGACGGCCGGTATCCACTGGCACATGAACATCGCCAACGAAGTGTGGTATGGGGCGGCGGATCCTCAGCGGCAGAGAATACCCTGGGTGCGAATCAAGGATAAGCAAGGGAGGATCACCGAATATTTCGATCGCACCGTATCCATGAGTCCGGATGAAATGAAGAAACTGGAAATCCGCAGAATGGACTGCATGGATTGCCATAATCGCCCGAGTCATATTTTTCGCGATCCCGACGGCGCGGTGGACATGGCTCTTTTCACGGGGATCATCGATCGCAGCCTGCCCTATGTCAAAAGAGAGGCGGTGCGCGCTCTGAGCCAAAGCTACTCGACCCGAGAACAGGCCCGGGAAAGCATCGCCACTTCGCTCGATAGTTTCTACGTCAAGGGCTATGCGCAAATCTATGAGAGCAAGCGGGACGCGATCAAAAAGGCCATCGCCGAGGTGCAGAAAATCTACCAGACCAATTTTTTTCCCGAAATGAAGGTCGACTGGCGCACGCACCCGGATAACATCGGCCATACTTTGTTTCCCGGCTGCTTTCGCTGTCACGAAGGAAACCATGTGAGCCGGGAAGGCAAGGCGCTGCGCAAGGATTGCCAACTCTGCCACACGATTATCGGCCAGGAGACGGCAGTGCCGAAACCGACGGAGGTAGCCGCGGCTGAAAAATTCAATCACCCATGGCCCCTGCTCGGAAAACACGCGGAGCTCAGCTGCAATCAGTGCCACTGGCGCGGGCGAGGATTGACCGTCGATTGCACCACTTGCCACGCGCGCTCGGCGGCTGATCCTATGGCTGCGCTGCCCTGCGCAACCTGCCATCTCAAGGAGCAGGAGCGCAAGCCAATCGCGAGCTGCGCCTCGTGCCACCCCGCCCGCGCGGAACTGCATATAAAGCCGACGCACGCGGCGACGGACTGCATCCTCTGTCACGTTCCCCATCAATGGAGCGTAGCAACGCGCGACGCTTGCTATAGCTGTCATCCGGATAAGACGGACCACAATGCGCCCGGACTCTGCAAGGATTGTCATCCTTTTCGCCAACCGGCCAAGACCGGATGAAGGGAAACATCCGAGAGATCGTCTATATGTGTTAAGACATCAGATAAAAAATATGGAGGTGTTCGATGGTAAAGGATCACAAGATATCAGGTGTGCTGTTGAGTATCGGCCTATTAGTCGTTGGCTGCAGTTCCAACGCATGGTCGGCCGACGCCAAAGCTGGCAAAGCGATTTACGACAAGTCCTGTGCCTCGTGCCATGGCGCCGACGGTAAGGGAAACCCAGCGATGGCCAAGGTCTTGGGAGAAAAGGGGCTGAATCTCACGACCAAGGAAGTCATGAAGAAGTCTGACGATCAGGTGCTCAAAATAATCGTCGAGGGAGCCGGAAAGATGCCTGCTCAAAAAAACCTCAGCAAGGAGGACCAGAAGCAAGTCCTGAGTTACATGAGATCCCTCGCGAAGTGACGTGTCGAAAGAAAATCCAATCCGCGTCCCGGATTGTTTCTTCTGTCGTCGTCGCGGCATTTGAACCATTAAGGAGTTCATTAGAATCGTGAATGGCAGGCGTCCCTCGGACCTTCTGAACGCGGTCAGCCCCGCGTTCTCCAGGGCTTACCCCTCGGTCGCTGATGCGCACACTTACTTTTGAACTCCTTGGTATTTTGCTTGAAGCGCTTGTAAGGTCGGTTCTTAAGATTGCGCCTGAGTTCGTCTTGCGGCTGAGAGTGAGCCCGCACCGGCATGGCGCCGGCGCGGTGCCTTGGCGTCTGATGGATCGGATCAGTTGGTGAGATTCTATGGCGTTTGAGCAGCGAGCATATGCCCGGAGGTAACACTGACTTATGTATTAACTCGGTTCCGCATGCCGTGAGCGAGAACTAATGAGTGGAGCGCTCATGAGCTTCGAGATGATGCTTTAGAAAATTCAACGAATAGATACGGGCGCCGCAACGCTTGCAGATACACGCCCTTTGCTTGGTTCTCCGCACCGGAACCTTTTTGAACATCGTTGCGATCAACATTCGCATGGCAGACTCCTTCATTGGCTTAGATGTTCTAAGTCTAGAGCAACGGTGATGCCATGCCCCCCAGGAATCCAAGAAACTCAACGATTTCCATCACTTTACCATTATTTCACGAGTGCAGAGGCGCGCGTCGGATAGGAATTTGGACCCTAAAGAGTCCATAATTGTTCAACGTTGGCCAGATTTGTACAGTCTTAGATCGCTGCTGCGAGAGTTGGTTAACTAATTCTGTGTGGTGTCTCTGCAGTTCATATCTAATTCAACCCGATTCCGTAGTTGCGTTCGACAGGAAGCGCGAGGCGCAACCCTTCCGTAGCAAAGTCGATGGGTTTCTGCTCTGATGAGCAAACATCGAGCAACGGTGCCTCGACGGAACCTTAAAGCTCGATCATTCTGGACAAGCTTGCGATAACTAGCGCGACCCGGAGGCCAGGAAAATCAAATGCGTGTGAATGCCCGCTTTCGCCCGGGCATGACGTTAGGAGGCCGCCGACTTCTCTAGTTCAAGCGAAAGTTGCTTTTTCTCACTTCGGGTAATAGGATTTTTTGCGCTACGGAAAGGAGTGTTACGTCATGCCATTAGTTAGCGCGCTGGCCGCGAGCCATGCACCCAATATCCTGCTTGAGCCGGGCCGCGAGTGGGATGATTTCATGGACCTCCACTACAGCATGGCGCCGCAGGGATCGGCAACCAGACCGACCCTCGAGCAACAAAAAAAACTTCGAGCGGATGCCGAGGCGGCTTTCAACGTGCTGCGCGCTGATCTGGAGCAGGCGAAGCCGGATGTCCTGATCGTGGTGGCCAACGATCAGTTCGTAAATTTTTTCTGGAACAATATTCCGAGTTTTTTCGTTACGGTGGGCGATGAAGCCAAGGGACAGTTCACGCGCCACAAGTTTCACTACCGCAACCATAAAGAACTGGGTAAAGCCATCGTGCGCGCTGGAATGGATAGAGGCATCGATTTTTCCTACGGCGAGCATATCGAGCTGCAACACACGCAAAACGTGCCGCTCTATTTTCTATTGCCCGAGCCGAAGATACCGATCCTGCCGATATTCGTGAACACCTGGGTCGACCCCGCTCCGTCGCCGCGCCGATGTTATCAGGTCGGCGAGTTGATTCACGAGGTTGCCGGCAATGCGAAGGAGCGCGTGGCGATCCTCGCCACCGGCGGTCTGTCCCATTTTCCAGGCTCGCCGCGCATCGGCGAGATCGACGAAACATTTGATCACACGCTCCTAGAGGTGATGCGCGCAGGGAAAGGGCGCACGCTCACTGAGTATTCCGTGCAAGATCTCTTGCAATCTGGTGATACCGAGTTTCTCAACTGGATGGTTGTGCTCGGAGCTGTGGGCGACGCCAAGGCTTCCTACACGGCGTACATGCCGGATTTCGTCGCTACCGGCTGGGGTTTTGTCAGCTGGAAACTCTAAATAATTATGGTTCAAGCCGTTCAAATCGTTCAAGCGGCTCAAGTCCTCGGCGCAGAGGTTTTTGACGATTCAGAGAGGATCAGAATTGTATCATAGTTGTTATTAGAAAGCGGGAGGCATTTGTGAGCTGTTATCAATTGAGCCGTTTGCTGTTCGACCTGAAAATGAACGATGATTTCTGCAATAAAGCGGCATCCGATCTCGAAGCGGCGATGCGAGGTTATGATCTCACGGCCGAAGAGAAAGATGCATTGCGCGCGGGTGACCCGCGCAAGATTCGCCAACTCGGCGTCCACGGCATGCTTTGCCTTTATATCAAGCGGCTCCAGCCTGAGTTTCGTGACAATATTTACTGGACGCAGAAGTGAGGCCAGAAGTCGGGAACTTGCGGGAAGCCTGGTCCAAACGAAGATACGAGGCTCACTTTGGCAGCAAATTGACCGACTGTGACGGTGGGAACAGCGAGACCGATTCATCTTTGGATTTCGCAAAAGACTGCGGGTACATCACGGCCGAATGCCACAAAGCACCAATTGCCCTGTGCCAGGAAGTTGGCCGAATGCTCGGCAGTATGATCAAGAATCCCGGTCCATTTCTGAAACGCTGAACACTGTTTTCTGATCTCCGACCTCCGATCTCTGGCCCGCGGGCTCTTTTTGACCCACCATCGTGGCTCTGATACTATCCGGCACACTTCTATCGATCAGGGGGATTTTGGGATGGATCTCGGTTTGAAAGGCAAAGTCGCATTGGTTGCTGGGGCGAGTCAGGGCATGGGCCGGGCAACTGCCCGCCTGTTCGCCAACGAAGGCGCAAAGGTGAGTATCTGCGCGCGCGGCGAGACGGCGCTCAACGAAGCGGCGGCCATGATTCGCAAAGAAACCGGCGGCGAAGTCCTCGCTATGGTAGCCGACATGAGCAAGCCTGAAGATATTCGAAAATTCGTCAATGAGAGCGCGGCGCACTTCGGCCGACTGGATGTCATTGTCAACAACGCCGGCGGTCCGCCACCGGGCGAATTCATGAAATTTTCGGACGACGATTGGAACAACGCCTTTAATCTAAGCTTCATGAGCACTATGCGGATGACGCGCGAAGCGGTGCCGCATATGCGCAGAGTCGGCGGCGGCCGCGTCATCAACATCACGTCTTATTCCGTCAAAGAACCGATCGCGGGATTGGTGCTGTCCAACGCGGTGCGCAGTGCAGTCATCGGCCTGGCCAAGACTCTCTCTCGCGAGTTGGCGCGGGATAACATCCTGATCAATAACGTCTGTCCCGGACGTATTGACACGGAGCGGGCCCAAAAGCTCAATAAAGCCCGCGCGGACCGCGTCGGGAGACCGTTGGAAGAGATCAATAGAGAAATGGCCGCGGAAGTGCCGTTAGGACGGTATGGCACCGCGGAGGAAACCGCGGACTTGATCGTGTTTCTTGGATCGGAACGCGCCAGCTACATTACGGGCACGACGATTCAGATAGATGGCGGCCTGGTGCGAGGGATTCAATAATGGTGCACTTCGTCATACAGTGGGATCTGCCGGATCAGAAAGCCAACCTCACGATCTACGCGAACAAGGCAAAGAACGATTGGCTGCCGGTAACCCTGGCGCACAAGGGCGTGTTGGAAGTTCGCAATTACCGCAATCCCCTGGAAGTCACGCCGCAGGTCGCGATCACCATCGATTTTGAAACCCTGGACAACTGGCGTGATTTCATCGATTCCCAGGATTACATCCGGATCATGCGCGAGCTGCGTATCCTCGGCTGCCGCAACTTCACCGCCAACGTCTGGGCGCCGTCAAAGTATTTCCCCGAGTCGATGAAGCCGTAAACCTCCAATACTAACGTTCAAAACATTCAAGCCGTTCTACCGCTTTGCTCCGCTCAAATCGTTTTTATAATGATCAGAACGGTTGCCTCACGAACCTCCGATGCAACGGTTTGAACGGCTTGAACGTTTTGAATGACTAGCGCGCGGCGCTACTCGGATTGGTAGGGCCATACTTGCTGTAACCGCAGAATGAAAATGCCGTGGTTTTTATCGCTGATATAAATGAAGCCGCGGCGGTCCACGAGCACGTCTTCGGTTTGCGCGACTAGTTTGCTGGGCTTCGTGCCGATCCTTATTTTCGGGTCCGGCGGAACGAAGTAAGCGAACTCCTTCGGCATGCGCGCGTCTCGGATATCGTAAACTCGCAAGCCGGCGTTGAAGTATGTGAGATAGGCAATGTCGTCGCGATCGTCCAGACAGGCTTGATGATTCTGGTGATGATGGTTGTGCGGGCCGAAGCGCCCGGCTTTGTCATAAAAATTTTTGAGCTCGCTTTCCGGCGGCGGCTCGGGCAGGGGAAAAAGCGAAAGCATGCGCGGGTGCCGTTCGTCGCTGATGTCGACGATGCCAGCGAGGTTCAAATTCTCATCGCCGTTCTCCCGAATCGCTTCATCGTTGATCAAGGCGATTTTGCGGCGCGGCAATGGCAGGTAGGTATGGATTCCTTGCGTGGCGGTAATGCCGCGGAAGGCGATCTGGCTGATCATCTTCGGCTGCGACCTGTCTGAAACGTCGAGTATGATGCCGCCGCCGTCGCCATAGGAAAGATAGGCTCGCTGGCCTTCGATATGGGCCGGGCCATGACAGGAGTATTTTAGCCCGGGTGTCGGCGTGGCTTGCTCGGGCAATGAAAAGCGGCCGACTTCCTTGGGATGGGCTGGATCAGCGATGTCAATGATACGATAGATTTTTCCCGTCAAGCCGGGAGCGCCCGCCGCGGCGTGGACCAAGTGTCCGCCGTCGTAAAAATTCCGGTGGGTGCCGGTGCTCTCAGTTTTGAAATGACCAATCTGCCGCGGCTCGGCGGGCTCACTCACGTCAAAAATAAAAAACCCCTCGCTAAAGGGTTGATTATCAACGCCGCCCCAGCCGGGCGCGATGCGCTCCAGTCCGGTGATCATTTTGCCGTCGGCAACCTGAATCTGAATCGTCCAGGTGTTCTCGGGGCCGGGTAGATAAGTACAAAATTCCGGCCCGGCCGGATCGGTGACATCAAGAACGCTCCAGCCGCGGTGCCAAAGATGCGCGACGTAAAGATACCAACGGTTGTTCACCTCCTGCATCGCCAGTTTGAAAGCCGGCCTGGCGTTTAAATCGTGATAGCCGATGGGTTCGATGTTGCGAGCGAAGTAGCCTTGGGGAATCGTTTGCGCCATGTTAACGCCTTGTAGTTACGCCTATTTGATCGCAGTATTTTGCCACCGGACATTGGCTGCAGATCGGCGAGATCGGCCGGCACAGATGCTGGCCGAAGCTGACCAGCAAATCGTTGTATTCGATCCAGTACTGTTTGGGCAACTTTTCGCGCAGGGCGAATTCAGTCTTGGCCGGGGTCGTCGTATGCACATAGCCCCATCGATTGGATATTCTATGCACGTGGGTATCGACACAGATGCCGGGCTTCTTATAGCCCAGGGTCACGACCAGATTGGCGGTCTTTCGTCCTACGCCTTTGAGCTTTAAGAGTTCATCAATCTCGTCGGGGACTCTGCCGCCGCAATCGTCGATCAGCGTTCGGCAGATGTCGCGAATATTTTTCGCCTTGGTTTTGTAAAAGCCCACCGGAAAGATCAGCTTTTCGATTTGCTTCGCGCTTAACTTCGTGATGGCTCGGGGCGAGTCGGCCACCGCGAACAAGCGGTGTGACGCTTGGGCCGTCGTCGCGTCTTGGGTGCGCAGACTCAAAATGCAGGATATCAATACGCGAAACGGACTTTCGTAGGTTTCGGCCATCAGGGTCACGATGGGCGTGGTCCACTTAGGAACCTCGCGGCGCAGAATCTTTATCGCGGCATGAATTTCGCGTTCCTTCATGATACTGGTCTTTTAACCATCGATCCGATAAATTGGAATGGTTACATATCACAGTTGCTGCTTCGGTCAAAAAGCGTTGTCGCACAATGGTGGCCAGTAAAATCTCAG
The DNA here is from genome assembly GCA_036555515.1 of Binatia bacterium. Classification (GTDB taxonomy): domain Bacteria; phylum Desulfobacterota; class Binatia; order UBA9968; family UBA9968; genus DATACQ01. The sequence goes on along the minus strand of DATBLC010000386.1, from coordinate 11,119 downwards.
CGGCGTTACGGTCTCGTTCGCCCAGGAACATCTCGGGAAATTATTATAAGCCCGCGGCGGTGCTGATGCCGATTCAAGAGCGTGACGACGGCGATTACCTCGTATTGACCAAGCGCGCCGAGCACTTAAACCGCCATCGCGGCCAAATCGCTTTTCCCGGCGGGCGCGTCGACGCGGGCGACGCCGGCGAGTTGGAAGCAGCCTTGCGCGAAAGCGAGGAGGAAATCGGCCTCGACCCCGCGCACGTCAAGGTTCTCGGCAGGATAGACCAGGTGATGGCCGCCTATGGTTATGTCGTTACGCCCTTCGTCGGTTTGATACCGACGCGGTATGAATTTCGTCCCAACCCCGCGGAGACTGCCGCAGTATTTGCGGTTCCGATCGACGCTTTATTAGAGCCGAGTAACGTATCGTTGGCCGATCATGGTTGGTCGAACGGCGCGACCGTGTATCATTTTCACTACGACCAGTGGGATATCTGGGGCGCCACGGCGAACATGATCGTGCAGTTTTTGGATCTGGTATATGGTTACAAAGCTGCTAAAAAATAATTCTCCACTGATTGTGGCGACCCTCCTGTGCGCGCTGCTCGGCTGCACCCCTTTCCTTACTCCTTACCTTTTTCTCCAGTATGGCAAAGAACTGCGCCAGGCCGACGTAGCCAAAGTGTTAGCCGAAAATCCGCTTGGGCCGCGCGAAAACAGCAAGTTGACTACGCTGGGGCAGAGCCAGGCGGCGAGCCACCATGTCGTGCAGATCCGCGACCGCGAGTCGCCCCACGTGCACAAAGTCCACGACGGCACGGTGATCATGGTTCGAGGGCGCGGCTATCTGGTGATGGACAAGCTGCAGATCACATTGACCGCTGGCGATATCGTGCATATCCCGCGCGGCGTTCCGCACTATTACGTCAATACCGATCTAGAGCCCACCGTCGTTTTCGTGATATTCGCGCCGCCCTACGACGGCAAGGACAACGTCCCGGCGACCATGCCATAGCGCGCCGTAGGCGCGGCGTTCAAATCGTTCCAATAGTTCAAGACGTTCAAAGCGTCTGACTAGCCAGGTTCGCTCTGATTTTTTACAAACCTCCGAATCGGACATAAAAACCGCTGCGAAGCCACAGGTTCGATTATCCAGTGCGAGCTTCTCCCGAGACGAATTTCGGTTTCAACAGGGAAATAATCGCCGGCAGTAGAAAAAGCCCGCCGAGCATGTTCATGCTCAGTATAGTCAGCAGCTGCCAACCCATTTCGGATTGGAAACGCAGGGGCGAAAAAGCCCAAAAAAGAATGCTGGCGGAGATCAGAAACGCAGTGTAAAGCACGGCTTTGCCGGCCGTCGACACACCGTCTATAAGCGCATGGTCAAGATCGGTTCTACCCCGCCTTTGATGTTCCTCGATTGCCCGCGAAACGATGTAGATCCCATAATCCTCGCCAAACCCGATACCCAGGCTTATGACCGGAAGCGTATTGACGTTCAGGCCCAGATCCCAGTAGGCCATCAGGGCCATGCCGAACGTATTAGACATAAGTACCACGCCGACAAACAATAAGCCGGCGCTGAGCGAGCGAAAACCGATGGCGCAGAAGACAAGTTGGGCCATGAGCATTAAGCCCAAAGTCAATTTGTCCGAGCGGGCGATGACTTCGTTGGCGGCTGCCAGCACCCCGGCATAGCCGCTGGCCAATTTTAGCTCCGCATCTTCCAGCGGAGTGCTTTTGATGAAGCGCGCGGCTCGATCAATGACGTCGCGGAGCGTGTCTCCTTTGTGATCGTAGAGAAAGAACGTCACACGGCCATGCTGAAAATTGTAGTTGACCCAGCGGTCGAAGTCGCCCGGCTCACTGCCGTGCTCTGCCACCATGACAATGCCGCCAACTTCATCAGTCGAATGTGGCAACAAACCCCAGCGTGGGTCGTTGTAATGCAAAACCGTATTGATCTGCCGGGTTAAGTCTACCAAGGACTCCGTGCCTCCAACATGGGGAGAGCGCAGCATATGCCGCTGGAAAGCTTCAATAGTTTCCAACACCTTCGGCGACTTCATGGCGCTTTCAGACCGTCCTTCAAGGATCACGTAAAGATGGTCCGTGCCATGAAATTTTTCGTTGATCCGCCGGACGCTCTGATTGTAGGGAGAATCGGGCCAGAGAAGCGGCGAGCCGGGGAGAGAGTCGCCGACGGTGAGAAATTGATACCAATACAGGCTCCAGCCGATGATCAACGCGAAAACCGTTATGACCGCCCATCGTCCGCGCTGGTGGACACAAAAGCGGGCCGTGGCGCGCAGCGGGGCCTCCAACCAATGGCCTTCGCCTCCCACGGAGTACCGCCGTGGGGTGGGAAAGTAACAACAAAGTATTGGATCGAGGATGACCACCGTGAAGAGGTTGCTCAACACCCAAAAACTGCCGGCGATAGCCAGTTTCGTCAGTATCGGCATGGGGGCGACGAGCAGAACTGTCAGCCCTATGGCATCGGAGAGAATCGAGATGCTGCCGGGCATCATCAAGCCGGTGGCGGATTCAATGGCGGCGGTTTCCTTGTCGCCATGGCGCTCGAGCTCTTCGAAAAAACGCTCGCGAAATTGAATCGAATGACTAATGGTGCGGGCCGCGATCAAGAATGGCACGACCAGGATGAGCGGTTCAAAATTGTAGCCCAGGAGCGCAGTAAATCCCGTTCCCCAGATAAAGGTCACCGCCGCGGAGATCGTGGGAATCAAGACGCCGTTCAAATTGCGGTAATAGAGAATCAGGATAGCGAGTATACTTACGCAAGTGAGGGCAATGATGATGCCGATTGAATGCAAGTGATGGTAGATCCAGCCGTAGAGAATCGGTTCGCCGGCGGCGAACACGCGCGTTTCCGGGTCTTCGATTTCTTTGATCGCTTGCTGAATGCGTTTGAACATGCCCGGATAATCGAGCCGCTCCTCGTGAAAAGCCGCCGTGATCAGGGCGGCCGTGCCGTCCCTCGACACTAACCTTCCGACGATGGTGGGATTGGCATAGACGATATTTCGGAGATGTGCGATTTCTTCGGCGCTGCGGGGGACAGCCGGCCACATAACCGGCTGCACCTCGATGCCCCACGCAGTGGCGCGCACATCTTTCACTTTCTGCCGCGCGATGGAGAAGATCTGATAGTTGTTCGCGCCGGGCGTGCGCTCGATTATTTCCGTCAGTTTTTTGATTTTTCCCAAGGTGGCGGGGGTAAAGATATCGCCGCTGACGGCCTCGACCGAGAGCAAGACGACGTTGGCTCCGCCAAAGGTTTTCCAGAATTGATTATGGACTCGTATATAGGGGTGATCCACGGGCAAGAGGTCCGCGAATGCAGTGTACATCTCGATCTTCAGGGCGAGATAGGAAAAGCCAAGGGTCACGAGAATGATGAGACCGATGATCGGAGCGCGCTTTTGAACTATAAAGACCGCCAGACGCCTCATGGAAGCCGGTGCGCATCCTTTCTTGCGGCGAGGCTGAGGTTCGTGAGCGGTTTCCACACCGTTCCGCCATCCTCCGTGCGCAGCACAAGGCCCTGGTTACCAACGATCAAGCCAAAACCTTTCTTGCCGAATGCGATGCTGTTTAAACTAACCGGCGGTATCGCTGCTTTGACGGCTTGCCAATTCTCACCCGCCGGGTCCGCTCGCAGAATCGTGCCGCGCTCGCCGACGGTCCATAGCCGGCTATCGGAGGCCGCCGCGGCAAACAGATGATTGGTTGAAATTGATTTTTCGCCCATGGATTTCTGGCGCATAATTTGCCAGCTTTTTCCGCCCTGAGTTCGTAGGATCAAACCATCGATGCCGAAGGCGAAGCCGGTGGTGACATCCGGGAAAAGTAATGCGAATAAAATGCGGCTCTCGCCGCTGGAAAACGTCACTTCCACCGGGCTTTTTTGTTTTACCCAGCTCTTGCCGGCGTCTTGGGTTTGAAAAATGACGCCAAATTCACCGGCGATCCATCCACGCCGAGGATTAACGAACGAAACAGAACTGAACGTAAGGTCTTCCTTAACCGAAGAGTTGGTCCAAGAGCCGCCGCCATCCGCCGTGCGCAGAATCACGCCGCGGCTGCCACCGGCCCAACCGTTGCGGCTGTCCGGCCAACTCAAGTTGAAAAGATGCTCCGTCGTGCCGCTCGGTATCGCCGTCCAGTTTTTGCCGCGGTCTTGGGTGCGCAGCAGCGCGCCGTAGCTGCCGCTAATCCACCCCCTGTCGGGAGTCACGAAGCGCACGCTGTAAAGGGCGCTCCGTGAAGGGCTGCGTTGGATCTCCCAGGTCACGCCGCGATCCTGAGAGTGCAAGATCGTACCGTAGTATCCGACGATCCAGGCGCGATCAGCGAGGATGGTCACGCCGTAAAAGTTGTCGTTTAATGCGGGTTCCTTTTGAACGGGGTTTGCATGAGAGAAAACCGCTGGGGCCAACGGCAAGATCAGCCCCGCGATGCAGAAAAAAAGCTGGCGCATGAACGAAGCCGCCGAATCAGCGATGCGATCAACAACCGGTGAAAAGCACCGGCCGCTTATTCAATCGAGCCGCCGCGCATAACGCTTTGAAGCGTCGCGAGGCTGAACATACTGGCTGAATACCCCTGGTTGTACGCCCGGGTGGCGGTAACGATCGACGTCCGGCCATTCTGAACATTGTGAATGACCACGTCGCCCACCGACCAAACCTCACGGCCGTCGGCAAGTTTTACCGGAGTGAAAAAGCCGAACTGTTCTTTCCAATATTCCCCTCTTCTGTCCCAGATCAACGTCCAGTGGGTATCAAAGGTGACTTTATTGAGGTGCAGAAGTTTCTTTGGATAACAGTAGCTCGAGTCTTTGGGAGTGATCTCAAGAACGTAGGTATCCACGACCTCCCACTTCTCATTTAACGGCAAATAGTCGCCTTGCTTTCGAGTGAATGGCAACTGCTCCTGGCTAATGTTGACCAACATTTTCTTGTCACCCAAATACTTGTAGTTGAACTCGGTAATCTTGCCGTTGAAGCTATTAATGTCATCGAGGTTGAATTCACTCGGCGCCAAGGTCTGGCATCTTTGTGTCGTGGTAGCCCGTCTAATCCTACGGATGCTTGGAATGTAAATATAAAGATCGTCAGCCCGGCTCGGATCCTTATAGCGAATTTCCAGGGTCGTGGTACCGGAGGCGTCGCGCGGATAACTGTCGACGCGTAGTTGCATATAATCAATATGCTCATAGCCCGGAATAACCGGTTTGGGATTCAAGGAGTATCGCGTACTAGGAAAAAGAAAATAGGAAACCAGATCGGCGCGGCGCTCTGCGCCGTCTTTCTCTATGGCGGATCTTATAATTTTTCCGCCCTTGACGGCTCCGCCGGTTTTATAGTCGTCGCCTAACCAGCGGTAGAAGAAATTCCAGGCGAGCTTTTGTCCGCCTTGCGGGTCGCGCGGGTCGAATTGTGGGAAAGGTTGGCCGGCGACATAATTGAGCAGTTCGCCGTTGGCGCCGAGCGCGACTTTGCCCGAGTATTTTTCGGTGGCCTCGACGTATTCCTTGATCGGCCGGTAGACCTTCGGGGCTTTGATTTGAATCGTATAACCGCTCTTTATTCGGTTGAGAAGATTTTCACCGACCATGCCCTGCGCCCGCTGCCAGTTCTGCGGACCGATGGTGTCGCCGGGTTTAATCTCAAGCTCCGCCGCAACCGCCAGGCCGCTCGGTATTAACAGCAGGAGAAACATGGCGAAGGCACCGCGCCGCAAAATTGCCTGGCTGAATTTTCCCGCTGCCGCGGCTACTGATAGTGGATTTAATCCATCGAATTTCATTCCAATCCTCCGATGATTCATGATTAAAACTGGTATCGCATCTGGAGAAATACCGAATCTTTCCTGGTGAAGAATCCAGTGATTCCGGTAAACTTATTTCCATCATAAATGGCGCCGATCAGGCTTATTCTGATGTTTTCGTTCCACGAAGGAGCATAGGTAATCGCGGGGTTGAATACCCAGTTTCCGAGCGGCTCGTAGAGCATAAAAAAGTCAGGAAGAATCGTGTCGCCGAAATAACCGGTCCCTACCCTGAAGGTGATCGCCGACTGATACCGTTTGATTTTGCCGGCGTTGAAGAAATTTCGAATGCCGTCTTCGTGGTCGAAAATAACACTTTGAAACAATTGCAGCGACATCCTGAACGGACGCCACGGATCGTCTTGTAGAAACGGAATGAAGGTCGAGCGATCCAAGCCGATCGAATAGCGTAAAGTATGTTTTTCAACTATATTGCTCGGATGCTTACAGCTGGGGCCGGCGATCAGCCCAGTGGGAGCGCCGGTCACGCAATTTCTACCCGGAAACTCGCTAATGTTGTAAGGCTTGTCCGGGTAAAAAGCCAATTCGCCTCTCAGGGCTGATTTTATCGGAATCCCCAACGGTTCTCCGACGGGGTAGTTAAGATGAGCGGCGAAGATGTTTGTCCGATCGTTCACCAACTTTAGGCGGATTCCGGTCGGAGTGCCGGGGCTCGGAGGTCCAAGCAGGAAAGGCGTGCTTTCGCGTTTGAACACCATGTCCAACCCCTGTGGGTTATAACCCCAGATATAACCCACTCCGGCATTGAGCTCGCCGAAATTATGAGTGATTCTTGCTCCGACCTTCCAACTATCGCCAGCATCGGGGTATTCTCTTCTCGCTACAGGAACCACGACCGGTAGGGTGCCCAACGGGTTGGCGAAGAGTCGCCCGCTAGCAATACGAGTTTCCGGGTGCACCGACCATCGTCCGAACCTGAGATCTCCGTCGGCATGTCCGTCGGAGATGTCATTGCCGGGCGAAACGTCATCCACTCTTTTTTTCTTCTCCTCCCATCCGGGATTGGCAAAGAATTCCAAAATAGTATTACTGACCGGGCGGACGGTGTAGAGCATTCGTATCCCCCATTGGGGAATCCGCGTTTCTTCGAGCGAAAAAAGATTCGGCGCCGCCGGCGTGAAAATGGTGTTGTCCTGTGGATCGATTAGGTCGAGAATTCGCAAGCCGTCGGTTTCGCCCCAGGAAATGAATTGTCGTCCAAGCCGAATTTGCAGCCTGTCGGTAGGGGAGATATCGGCGACCGCTTCCCAGGGAATGCCCTTGTACTCGGAATAAAAGTCCACCGGCAATGGCTGTCCGCTGCCCGCTGGTTGAACCGTAGCGCGGCGGCTTTTGGTCTCGGAGCTGTAGCGGGGCTCCCCAACGAATCTCCAAGAGATAAAGAACTTTAACTGTTCGGCAAAATTGATGTTAATTTCCGGTTGGAGTGTGAACCGGTTCATGATGAAGCGGTTTGAAGTGTTAAAGTTGCTGTCGCCGTGGCCGGTCGCAATACCGCTTGTGTTCTCGACGAAACCGCTGATGGTTACTTTTTCTTTAAAAAAGCCTGCCCAATCGTCGCCGAGGATCGAAGCTGCCGAAACATGGCTGAAAAGAAAAGCGATCGAGTGTACCATGACCATCAAGATGATTATCTGACGCTGCATTGGTCCCATGCGCCCCTCCGTCCTCTGATGTGTGTCTGTAATGTCTTGCAATTTTCGTGTTACTTTCTCGAGAGATTGGAATCGCCGCCGCAGGTTACTCCAAAACCTCCGTTGGGATTTTCGTTTATATATAAATAATTAATATGTCAAGAGAAATTTTAGCGGCTTCTATATCGGCCCTCTTACTGGCGGCGCCGTTTCTCGTTCCAGTTTTCTTTTCCAGCTCTTGGATCGCTTTCGTACCGCTTTTCTGGCTGCTCAAGAGCGCCAAAAGCTCTCGCCGCGCCATTGTCTTAGGTTGGTTGACGGGCTTTTTCGCGCACCTCATCGGTTTTCACTGGTTGGTATACACGATTACCGTTTTTGGCGGCTTTCCCTATCCTGCGAGCGTCGCGATTTTTTTGATCTACGCCGCGTTGCAAGGCCTGCAAATGGCAACTTTCGCAGCGCTGGTGCGGGTAGCCGGGTTTGGGCCGCTGCAAGTTTTTCCCGCGTTGTTCTGGGTTTCGCTCGAGTTTTTGTTCCCGTTGCTTTTTCCCTGGTATCTGGCGAATTCCCAAATTTCCTTTTCGTGGTTCGTCCAGAGCGCGGATCTAGTTGGGCCCTACGGCGCCAGCTTTATCGTGATGTGGTTCAACGCCGCGGTTTCCAAAGCCGCGTTGGCGCCGAAGTCGGAACGGATCAGCTCATTACCGCCGGTTGCCTACGCGACGTTGGCGGTGATCGTGTCGATGGTATACGGGTACCAACGACTCGAGAGCGTGAGCGATGAAATGGCCGGAGCTCGGAAACTCACCGTGGCGTCCGTCCAGGCGAACATCGATGTCGATCTCAAGTGGGATCCGGCGCTAATCAAGCAGAACCTTGAAAAACACCTGAGCCTTACGGCACAGCTCGATGCCGTGCCCCTGGTGATCTGGCCGGAGTCGGCGGTGGAGGCGTGGGTGCCCGAGAACATTCAGGTGCTGCCGATGGAATTGACGCCGCCGCTCAAGTCCGACCGCGCCAACTTTATATTCGGCGCGCGCAGTTTTCGCGGCGCGCCGGGGGCGGCGGATTTCAAAGTATTCAACACGGCCTTTATCGCCGACGCCAAAGGCCGCGTGCTCGGCCGCTATCATAAACAGGTGCTGCTCGCCTTCGGCGAATATTTGCCGTTCGCGAAGATATTATCGCGCTTGCCGGGGATACCCTTCGCCGAAGGATTTACGCCCGGCGAAGGCCCGCGGGTGTTTCATCTTTCCAGGGGAGTCCGCGCCGCGCCGCTCATCTGTTACGAAGATCTGATGCCGGATGTAGTGCGTAAGTTCGTGAGCGAAACCCGCGCCAATGTGCTGGTGAACCTGACCAATGACGCCTGGTATGGTCGATCCCTTGGGCCCTGGCAGCATCTATGGCTCGCGCAATGGCGCGCCATCGAAACGCGCCGCAGCTTGCTCCGGGTGACCAATACCGGGGTCACGTCGTTGGTCAACGCCAGAGGAGAATTGGTACAATCGCTGCCGATGTTTACCAGCGCAGTCATGAACAGCGAACTCGAAATACTGTCCGGCGAGACCTACTACGTCCGCTACGGCGACTGGTTTGCCTGGGCTTCGGTCATCCTCTCGGCGGCGCTGCTTTTATTCAATCTCAAGAGAGTTTTTTAGCGCCGGACAGCGCAGTTGAACCCGGTTTCCGCAGGTAAACTGGAGCCCAGAAGGGAGGTGGAATCCTGGAGTTGCGAAGGCGTCCGACTGGGAAATTTCAAAGTCACTTCGCGCTTAGGCGTTTCCTCGTTATCAGGCTGAACTGGCTCTCACAGCACCACTGATCGATCTCTGCGTAGAGGCAGACGGCATCTCCGCCACAGGCGGATCAGCCTTCGGCTGAGACTTCGCTACTGAAGGGTTGCACCTTGCGCTGCGCTATCGACCGCAACTGCGGAATCCGGGTTCAAGCCGTTTAAGCCGTGCAAAACGTTTTGCGCGATTTGAACTCTTGTTGAGCCAGATACCTCATTGGCTTCGCAATGGAAGGTTTCGTCGTTGGCTCAGCCGAACGGTTCGCTCCTTAGCTGTATGCGTCAATTGCAATTGCGCAATCCGGGATTACCGCCCGGACACCGCTAGAGCATGCGGTCGCTTACCCAACCGCCGTCCGCCGGAGGGTGTTATAACGACCGTATCACCCCAGGTTGAAATCGACTCGCCATCGGCGGAAATCGCCGAAGGCTTGCAGATAAACACCATATTCTCCTGCAACGTTACCTCGAGTTGGCGCGGGTTTTTGGCGTGCGCCGTAATGATCGGGCCGTCGTCGCCGGCGCCGCGGCCATGCATGTTAAGATCGCCTCTCGCGCCGGCCGCCGGGCCGCTTTTCGGCGCGGCGGACTCGCCGGTTTTGATTGCCAGCTCCGCCAGCTCTTTGACCGAAATGCCAGGCTTTAGATGCTCCAACACCCGGTTGAAAATCTCGCGCTGGACTTTGATCAATTCCTGGTGCGCCGGATCGGCCGAGCCGACGAAGACCGGCTGCACGCCTTGCGAACGGTAGCCGATCCATGAAGCTTCCAACTCGTTAATGATCAAATCGCCGCCTTCCAGCAGGCGCATGCTCGGGCGCGTGAGGGTGCGTTTGGGGTTTCTCCCCGATACCCAGTTGCAGTGCACCGGCATCTCCGAGCCGTTACGCATCATGGCGTATTGCGCCGCGGCCCAGACTTCCCAGTCCTTGATGCCAGGCCGCGCCGCCTCGATCTCCGCTTCGTAGCCGCGCTCGATGATCTCCATCGATTTGCTAAGCGCCTCGATTTCTTCCTGGCTCTTGATGTAACGGACTTCGGTCAGGATCGGCGTCGCGTCAACCAGTTGGGCATAGGGAAATGCTTCCCGGATGCGGGTCCAAGTCCCATGGAGAATCGTCCCCTCAGGCGTCCGGGTGCCTTCGACTTCGCCGAGGCCGGTGATGCCGATGCGCCCGCGCTCGACGGCGAGTTCTCTCAATCGCTCGACGATCTTCTTGCCGTATTCACGCCGCGCTTCACGGACATCTTTGGTCCACTCCTGAACCGTGGGCCAGCGTGCCGCCGCCGAAGTGGCGATCGCGGTGACTTCACCATTGAGAGGAAACACCGCAGCGATATCCGCATCGCCGCCCCCGCCGCAATGGGTCAGATAGCGGGTGTTGGCTTGAAAATCCATGGAGTGGCCGGTGTTCTGCGGCGTCACGATGACGTCGATGTTTTGCTCGGCCATCCTGGCGCGCACGGCTTGCCAACGGCGGTCGCGCTCGGCGAGGGAGAAGCGCGGGTAAGGATAGAGTTCGGACATGCTGTGCTCCGTTCAAAACGTTCAAATCGTCACAAGATCTTTTTCAGGATTGGCGCCTCGGTAGAAGTTTGTAGCCTGGATGAAGTGAAACGCAATCCAGGAGATCCAAGCCGGATTCCACTCACGTTCCATCCGGGGTACATGCTATTATTAACGAGTCCACTGAGTAACCAAACAGCGACCGAGGGGTGAGACCTGGAGAGCGCGGGCACAGGAGCGCAAAGGTTGTTTTCAGGCCCTGCCGGCGGGCATTTCCACCTATGGAGAGGACGGGGTGGTGGCCGGCAAGGCAGAGAACCATTGA
>DATBLC010000385.1:0-7036 GCA_036555515.1 Binatia bacterium | reverse complement strand
CGCTCGGTTTCCATGGGGCCAACCGACACTAAGGAAACCGATGCCCTATTTGCATCCCACCGTGACCATTTTCCTCCGGAGAAACGCGATCTACGTTGCCGAGAAAAAACCCGCTTGCGCTCTGGACGAAACCCAGCCGGGCGGGCCAATGGCTTTTGCGTGTTTTCTGATCCAAACCGGTTCCGGCGATGACATGCATTGATTTGCTCATGCCCAGCTACAAAGTCTCCCGCATTGCGCAACGCTGCCGATCAGGACATAACGCCCGGCTTCGCCTGCAGCGCCTGATAGCGTTCGATCGCCGCGCGGGCGTTGAACAGCATGCGCTCGCGGCCGAGTCGCTCGTACAGCCCGGCATTGCGCACGACCTCCAGCGCGCCGGGATTCAGCCCCACCAACCAGACAACGGCGCCGCGTTCGGTCGCGCGCTTGTCGCTCTCTATCAACATTTGCAGCGCCGAGTATTCGATGTCGGGTACCCGGCTCATGTCCACCGCCAGCACCCGCGGCTTGTACTGCGCTACCAGTGCGGCGATCTGCTCCACCACATACTGCGCGTTGACAAAGAACAGGCGTCCCTCGGGCCGCACGATCAGCAACCCCTCGAAGGTCTCGTCGTCCGGGTGCTCGGGCGACAGCGGTCGCAGCACATCGGCGCCCCGTTTGCGGCCGATGACAGACACGCGCGGGTGGGAGACCTGGCTGGACAAGCCGATCAGCGACACGATGATCGCCACCACGATGCCCTTCAGCGTGCCGAAGATCAGCACGCCGAGCGCGGCGATGATCGCCCAGCGAAACTCCATCGTGCGCACTTTGCGAATGGCAAGGAACTCCACCGGTTGGATCAGTCCGACCGAGTACACGATGACGACCGCCGCCAGCGTGGCATTCGGCAGCAAGCCGAGCAACGGCGCGAGCAGCAGCATGGTCGCCGCCGCGGTGGCCGCCGTGACCAGCGACGCCTTCTGCGACCTACCTCCGGCAGCGCGAACGACCGCGGTCTGCGAGGTGCCGCCGCCGGCCGGCATCGCGCCGAGCAGCGCGCCGCCGAGATTGGCCGCCCCGGTGGCGATCAGCTCGCGATTGGCATCGATGGCCGGATCGCCAGCGCCGGCAAAGGCGCGGCCCGCCGCAATCGTTTCGGTAAAGCTCATCAGCGCGATGCCGAGCGCGCCCGGCACCAACTGCTCGATCAGCGCAAGATCCGGCATCGTGAACGACGGGAATCCCTGCGGGATCAGCCCGACGGTCGAGACCCCCAGTGCCTGCAGGCCGAACAACCACGCCGCGGCGATGCCGCCGCCGACGGCGACCAGCGGCGCCGGAGAATGCGGCAGGAGTCGCTCCATTCCAATCAGCACGAGCAGAGTCGCGGTGGCAACCGCAAGCGTCAATAGCGAGGTCTCGGGAACGTGATGTGCCACGCTGAGGACGTCGTGAAAGAAGCCTTGCTTGGCAATGTGGATTCCCAGGAGCTTCGGCACCTGGTCGAGCACGATCACCAGGCCGATCCCCGCTTTGAAACCCGTCAGCACCGGCGCGGAAATGAAGTTGGCGACGAACCCCAGACGCATCAGTCTCGCCAGGAGCAGCATCGCGCCGACCAACACGGTCAGGGTGGCCGTCGCCGTGACCAGCTTCGCCGGATCGCCGTCCGGCACGGCCACACCGAGCTGCGTGCCGGCCAGGATCGCCAGCGTGGTGGTGGAGCTGACGCTCAGCACTCGGGACGAGCCGAGCAGCGCGTAGATCACCATCGGGATGAACGCGGTATACAGGCCGACCGCAACCGGCAAGCCGGCAACCGTCGCGTAGGCCATCGCCTTCGGAAGAACAACCGCCGCGGCCGTCAGGCCGGCGATCACATCGAAGCGCAGTGCGGTGGTGCCGGACTGGCTTGCCTTTGCGTCTGTCCGTTGCTGATTCATGCTTTCTATACTCACTCCGCGAATTCACGCTGGGTCAGGTTCCGCAGCGAGCTGCGGGACCACGCCTGATTGCAGTCCCGCGAGCATCGGCTTGCCTACTCGACAATTCAAAAAACAAGCTCGTAAATCAGAAAATGGATCATGCGACTAGAATGCCGGCGCCGGCGGCGGCGAATAACAAGAGAGTTACCGAAATGATCGTACGGCGCAGCGCGGGCGCGCCCATAAACGCGGCCATCGCACATTTCACCAGGGTATTCGAAATCACGGCGATGACGATGGTGCGTTGCGCAATGGTTACAATCTCCGGACTCGTCCGGGCGAGGTTCGCCATCGAGAGCGAAATCGCATCCACGTCGGTAAGACCGGCCACTGCGCCCGCAAGGTAAAGTCCTGTTGCGCCGAGATAGGCCTCGGCAGCCTTGGCCACAACGGTCACGATGCCAAACAGCAACCCAAACTTGATCGCTTCGCTGAGCTCGAAAGGGTTTGCCCCGGCGGTGACCACTCCTGTTTCGTGCGATCGGTTGCGCCGCCACAGAACCAGCGAAACGACCAGACCCGCCACCGCCACCCAACCAAGCGCCAAGGCTAGGCCGCCGGCCAAAGCGCGATTGACTAGGGCGACCATAACTACGACCCGAATGAACATGATCGTCCACGCGATCACGATCGCCAGCACGAACAAGCTCGACATCGCCGGTTCGCGCCGGCTCCGCTGGGAGAAGCTCAGTGTGACCGCGGTGCTCGACACGAGACCGCCGAGAATGCCCGTCACGACGAATCCATGTTCGCTGCCGAGCACCTTGACCAGCACATAGCCCAGGAAATTCAGCCCGGCAATGAGCACGACCATCAGCCAGATTTTGTAGGGATTGATGACGTCTATGGGTGGCGGGCCGAAGGTTTCATTGGGCAGGAGCGGGAGAATGATCACGCTGATAACGGCAAACTGCAGTGTCGCCTCCACGTCCGCGAGCTCGACGCGGCGCGCCAGACGATGCAAAAAATCCTTGAGGGTGAGGAGTAACAGACAAACCACCGTCACGACGCTCGCCACCGCAACCTTGTCCCAGCCGCACAATGCACCGACAATGAAAGCGAGCAGCGCGCTGACTTCAGTCGTCATTCCAACCTCGCCGCGCACAGCCGTCGTCGCGTAGGACACAATGACCAGAGCGCTCAAAGCAACGAAGGCGGCTAGAATGAGCCAGCCCTGGTCCAACTCATGCTCCATAAAGGCGCCGAGCGCGCCCAACAAGGCGATTAGCGCGAAGGTCCGCACGCCGCCGAACAACAGCTCGGCATCGCGCTTTCGCTCCCGTTCTAAACCCAGCAGTAGGCCGAGACCGAGCGCCGCGCCTAAACGAATCGCCAACTCTAGATCAAACATCTTGTTCGTCGCGGTTCGATAATTCTATGCCGGCCGCGAATTCCGTCCAAAGCTAAAATGTCCAGACTATGCCGCCGTGCGTTGCGAGTCTTCTCCACTCGATACGGTTGGCGAGACTCGATCACTTGCCGGCCTGCAACGCTCGTTTTGCCGCCGTGAGCTCTTTCAGCTTCGCCTCGCTCACTTTGGGATAGTGCAAATCCAGATCGGCCAGCGCTTCGATGACAGCGGCGGCGACCACGACGCGTGTAAACCACTTGTTATCCGCCGGCACGACGTACCACGGCGCCACTTTCGTGGCGGTGTTCTGTATCATGTCTTCGTAAGCCTCCATGTAGTCGTCCCAGTGCTCGCGCTCCTTGGCGTCGTTGGCCGAAAACTTCCAGTTCTTCTCCGGCTCCTCGATGCGCTCGAGAAATCGTTTCTTCTGCTCTTTGTTGGAGACGTGCAGAAAAAATTTGCGGACGACCACGCCGTTGCGTGTCAGGTAGCGTTCGAAGCTGCGAATGTCCTGGAAACGATCATTCCAGATGTCCTTTGTGATCAGGTCCGGCGGCAATTTCTGATGCTCTAAAAACTCCTGATGCACGCGCACCACCAGGGTCTCCTCGTAGTAGCTGCGATTGAAAATGCCGATGCGACCGCGCTCGGGCAGACACTTCATGCAGCGCCAGAGATAATCGTGGTCGAGATCCTCGCTGGTCGGTGCCTTAAAGGAGAAGACCTGACAGCCCTGCGGGTTGACGCCGGACATCACATGCTTGATCGCGCCGTCTTTGCCCGCTGCGTCCATCGCCTGGAAGATGAGCAGCACAGCCCAGCGGTCCTGGGCGTAGAGCATGTCCTGCAGCTCGGCGAGCGCGTCGACGCCCATGGCAAGCGCTTCCTTGGCGCGCGGTTTGTCCTCGGATGTCAAGTCGAGCGTGTCGCCTGGGTCGATGTCCTTCAGGCGAAACCGGTCATCGGTCACCCGGAAAGGCTTGGCAAACTTGCGTGCCCTTTTGATCAGAGTTTTCATTTCCTTGTTGTTCATGGATTCACCTCATTTCTTAATACTTCACGCTTGCGTGTGGCCAACCTATCAGCATCGCCTTGATTTCGTTCACCACAAAGGTCACAGCGTGGCTGCGCCACAACCGAATTTCGGAATATCTCCCGCAAAGGCGCTAAGGCCACAAAGTTCGGAGATTAAGGGTGGAAATGTTTTGCCAACGTTTTTCATTTTTCCCCATAACCTTAGCGCCTTTGCGCCTTGGCGGGAAAAATATCCGATTCCGATTGTCTTCCGATCGCAGATCATTTGCGCAAGCCGCGAAAATTTCGAAGCATAGTAGTACGAAGGTTGGAATAATTTTGACTTCTAAACTTCGTGCTCTTCATGACCTTCCTGGTGAAGTGTCTGTTTCGACGTTGGTTGCGGCTTTGCCGCGCCAGGTCCTTCGTGGTGAGTACTCGACCAAACTACTAATGAGTTCGTTATTTAGAGACTATGTCGCTAGTGTGCGACCGAGGCGCGAGCCCTTCCGATCGCGGTCAATGGTTCTCTGCCTTGCCGGCCACCACCCCATCCTCTCCATAGGCGGAAATGCCCGCCGGCAGGGCCTGAAAACAACCTTTGCGCTCCTGTGCCCGCGTTCTCCAGGTCTCACCCCTCGGTCGCTGTTTGGCTACTTAATTGTGGACTCCTTAATAACTCAGAAGAACTCGTTTCATTTACGCGTTGCCCCAACCATTCACCCCTTACGTGGAGGGTGAGGCGTGAGGGGGGAGAGGATTTTCTTCTCAATTGCAATGATCCAAGGTCCGCGATCGATTCAGCGCGCCATCAGGCGCAGTTGCTTGGGCGTCAGCGCCCAGTGCAGAACCGTGCTCTTTCGTGACCGAACACTGTCCACTTCGAGGCAACATAGCCCGCCCTTTTTTAGCCGAATCTCCGCCCCTGCCGTTCCTGACAATAAAAATGAGATCGTGCTGCTCAATAGCGGTTCGTGACCGACCAGAAGAATGTCTTTTTGACCCGCGTAGGCGGCCAGCGCGGCGATAAGGTCTTGGACCGATTGGTCGGGCGAAAGCTGCTCGATCTCCTCGACGCGGTCTTCCAACTGCAGCGTCTGCGCCACGATCTTTGCGGTTTGGCGCGCGCGCTCCAGGGGACTGGTTAGGATTCGATCAAATGAGAGCGACAGAGCGACAAGGCCGTTGGCCGCCTTATTCATTCTCTTGATCCCCTTCGGGGTAAGCCGCCGCTCCCGATCAAGGGATTGTTCGCCGGTATCGGCGCGGTCGGCCGCGATGCCATGACGCATGAAGTATAAGTTCATAACCGAATCTCAGTTTACGACCTGACCAAGGGCCAGGGTTCATTGCGGCGCAATTCGACCGCGTGGTTCTCGGATGGCTTGTAGCCGACGCAATGCAGATTGCTTTCCGGGCTTTCGTTGCGCGGGATTTCCAGCGTTGCGCGTCCATTGCGCGCCGGTTTCAAGCGCGCTATCGGATCGCTGGCCGCCTCACGGTCTGCGCTCAAGACTTGCGACATTTGGTCCTTGAGGTCGGTGAAAATTTCGTCGATGGAACGAGACGCGTCGATGACCCTGAAGCCGTAGTCCTCGACCATTTTGTCGAACCGACCCATGATGCGTTTCTGGTATTCCACGAAACTCTCGTACATATCATCGCCCAGATGGAGATCCATGCCCGATTCCCAATAGTCGAAACTTCCCTGCTGCAAAACCCGCGTCACCAGATCGTCAACGCCGGCCCGCAAGTAAAAAATACTGTCGGGCTTCAGAGCGAAACCGTAGACCTCGCGAAGCCAATCCGGGTCGATGCCGCGCACAAGCGCGCGGGCGATCAAGGTATAAACGTAACGGTCCGTAAGCACGACAAATCCGGCTTTCAGCGCCGGGACGATCTCGTGCACCAGGCGATCGGCAAAATCGGTGGCATAAAAAAGCGTCATCGTGACGCGACCCAAGGTCGTTCCTTTCTTCGCGCGGCGAAGGCCCTTACCTGCCAACGCGGAACGCGTCAGCCTGGTCGCGAGCACCGCGTGCCCACTAATTTCCAGCCACTGCTTGAGCAGCGAAATCTGGGTGGAACGGCCAACGCCATCGGCGCCTTCGATGACGATCAGCTTGCCTCTCAACTCCTGCGGATCTATTCCGGGCATTCCATGGCCAAAGAAGCTAAATCGACCCATCGGCTGTTCCTCGTTTTCTTCGCTCCGGTTAATGCGTCAGCGACAACTCTTCTCATTTGCGACTGTTGCGCCTCGATCGGCAAGGTGGCGTCGATGACAACCAGCCCGAACTCTTCGACCATGCGTTCGTACTCTTCGATGATGCGTGCCTGAAAAAGGCGAAAGCTCTCCTCTAATAAATCGTCCGCGAGACCGACATCGGCGCCGGCCTCGTAGAATTTGAAGCCGGCCCGGCCGGTTCGGAGTCTTCTGATCGCTTCGTCCAACGAAACCCGGAAATAGAAAGCCACCGTCGGCTTGACGGCGAAAGCGTAGAGTTCCCTACCCAATCGCGGTCCACTCCTCGCGCCACATCGCGGGCAAAGGCGGTATATATTAAGGAGTCCACAATTGAGTAACCAAACAGCGACCGAGGGGTGAGACCTGGAGAGCGCGGGCACAGGAGCGCAAAGGTTGTTTTCAGGCCCTGCCGGCGGGCATTTCCACCTATGGAGAGGACGGGGTGGTGGC
>DATBLC010000384.1:0-16264 GCA_036555515.1 Binatia bacterium | reverse complement strand
ACGCGAGCTGGGTTCAAAACGTCGTGAGACAGTTTGGTCCCTATCCGCCGTGGGCGCAGGATACTTGAGGAGAGTTTTCTCTAGTACGAGAGGACCGAGAAGAACGCACCGCTAGTGTTCCGGTTGTGGCGCCAGCCGCATCGCCGGGTAGCTATGTGCGGACGGGATAACCGCTGAAAGCATATAAGCGGGAAGCCCCCTCCAAGATTAGGTATCCCAGGTCGTAAGACCTCTAAAGACCCCTCGTAGACTACGAGGTTGATAGGCCGGATGTGGAAGGCCAGTAATGGCTGAAGCTAACCGGTACTAATTGGTCGTGCGGCTTGACCATATTTACTAATACTATTTTGATTGATTGCAGAACCCGTATTCGGTTTTTATCGTGGTTCGTGTTCGTATTTTCGAGCACGAGCGCGACTTAGAGTTTGAGGCCGGTCAAAAAGCGCCAGATGCGAGGCGCGTACAGGGGCACGAGCGAAGGCGTACGAAGACCAGTACGTTGGAGCGAGGGGACCAAGCGCAACGAAGCAGATGGCCTTTTTCAACGGCCGAACGGCTTCCGGTGGCTATAGCGGAGGTGTCACACCCGATCCCATCCCGAACTCGGCCGTTAAGCCCTCCAGCGCCGATGGTACTATACGGTCGCCGTATGGAAGAGTAGGACGCTGCCGGATTTAAATCGAAAAGGCCCGATCTCGAAAGAGGTCGGGCCTTTTCGATTTAACGGCCAATGCGTATTTCGCTGGCTACAAGTTATTGAAGAGAGCCGATCTGGAGCGTAGATTTCGTTGCGACCAGGTTTCTGGTCAAGTGTACAGGAACCGAAGCATGGTCCAAAACAATGCCGATTTCCGAGGTGAAGAAGTGTTGAAGAGGCGGAGACGAAGCCATCCGAAAGGCGACCTGACGTACGCCGAGGTTGCAGCAAAGTGTCGAGGCTTAGCCTCCGGGGCACTGGGTGGGACCGTAGGGGCGCAATCGCATGCTGGCGGAAGTATGGGACCTCGAGAACTGCGCGGCGCTCGATGGGCTGTTCGAGAGCCTGGTGATTCCACCTCGAGACACCTGACGATGGAGTACGGAAATTTGTTCCTTTCTTATTGGTGGTTTGCGCGAAAGTTATCCTGCCAAACTTACCCACGCCTCGAGTCTAACCCGTTTCGTATGATCAAGCTTGCGCGCCGCAAGTGAAGGTGATACCGAAAATGCAACTGTCGGCGCGACGGCCAAACCGCGGTGTGAACAACATGGCTCTGAGTGACAAGGTTACACTGGCAGACGTATCCGTTGGGACACCCTTGACCTATGTAGAGGCCGTTCCGTTAACGTCCTATAGCGGTCTCCCGCTGGTATTCAGCGCTGGAAGGAGTCGAGGCCTGGAAAAAATCTACAGCGCCGCGACTGCCTGAACGGGAATCATAATCATGAGAAGTTTACACAACCGGCCTTTTCCAATTCTCGTTGTGGCGTACGTGGGTTACTTTGTCCTCATTTTCGTATTGCAGGTGGAGGCTCAAGGGGGCAAGTTTGCTGGAATGGTCATCATCCCAGCCGGGGAATTTACGATGGGGCGAGACAATGGCCGTGAAGACGAAGCCCCGGCGCACAAATTGTTTCTCCCAGCCTTCCATATCGATAGAAATCTCGTTACCGCCAGAGAGTACGCGAAGTTCATCCAGGAAAAAGGTCCCACCGGGCCCAACGGTGAAATGTATTTGGATGTAGTCGATCCCGACGCTCTCGTCCACAATCGAGGCGGCAAGTGGCTCCCCAAGGAAGGATTTGAGAATCACCCTGTCGGTGAGATGAGCTGGTACGGTGCCGCTGCCTATTGCAAGTGGGCCGGTAAGCGGCTACCCAGCGAAGCGGAATGGGAAAAAGCCGCGCGTGGAACCGACGGCCGGCTCTACCCCTGGGGTAACGAAATGCCCCGCCCTGATCTGGCGTTTATCGGCGGCTTTCGCGGTCAGACGGTTCCCGTCGGGCAGTTTCCCAAAGGGGCAAGCCCCTACGGGGTTCTCGATATGGCAGGACAGGTTTGGGAATGGACGCGTTCGATTTATAAACCCTATCCCTATAATCCAAAGGACGGACGCGAGGAGCCAGCGTCCACCGACACGATGGTCGCCCGCGGTGGGAACTCATCCAGCGGTCCCGAAGGGCTTATGTCCACATCCCGCGAGGTCGTTTACGCCGGTCGCGCCGCCACGGGCCACGCCTACATAGGATTCCGTTGTGTATCCGACGCGCTGATGGTTTTATAAATATTTCCCAGCACGACCGCTCCCATCGACTTCAAAGCGGGAATGGACTCCCGGTGCATTATTCAACCCGAGTGTCGGCATTGGCTTCGTGGCAAACACGCTTGCGAAGGCGATCGGGTGCCGCTCAACCGGATCACGGCGATTTCAACGGAATACGCAGCGAGCCCCTTACGTTTGCGTGCAATCGGTAATGTGGGTGCGCTACGAGCTATAGCGATAGCTACTGATGGGAGAGCCCCTTATGAAGACCGTGCAGATGACTTTGGATGAACAGCTGGTAAAGGCGGTGGACAGCGCCGCAAGGAAGTTGGGAACCACACGGTCCGGCTTTACCCGGGAAGCGTTGCGTTCCGCGCTTAAGGAAGTTCGGGTCAGAGAATTGGAGTTGAAACACCGCAAAGGGTACAAACGTAAGCCGGTCAGGCGCGGTGAGTTTAGCGACTGGGAATCGGAACAGGTCTGGGGTGATTGATGAAGCGCGGCGAAGTTAGATGGTATGCGTTTTCCAGACCCGACAAGAAACGGCCGGTGCTCATTTTAACGAGAGATTCGGCGTTGGAGTTTCTCGGAGAGTGACCGTCGCTCCTGTTACAACGACGATTCGCGATATTCCGTCGGAAGTTTTGTTGACCAAGGCGGATGGAATGCCGAGTGCGCCGTAAACTTTGATCATCTTCAAACTGTTTCTAAAGGGAAGATAGGTTCGCTGATTGCGACTTTAAGCTCGAGCAAGATGCAACAAATGCGGCCGTGTTTGCTCTTTGCCCTTGGATTTTGAATTTGTTTTGGCAACAACTCTCCGCCATGGCTGGAGCACTCCTCGGTGGCTGGATGGTGTCGTGGCCGTGAAGTAGGAGTTCCGGGATGTCTATATCCGTTTCGTCCGACCCGGAACTGTCGGTTGCGGTAATTGCCGGGTGCCGGGTTTGCCATATTCATGCGATATTGTAATCGAAGCAGCACATCGACCTCTTGCTTGGTTAGCGAGGCGAATCCATGAAAACAAGAGAAGAAGTATTTAGGATCTTGGAACGAGAAAAGCCGGAGCTCGTGCGCCGCTACGGTTTAAAAAGACTCGCTTTTTTTGGTTCCTATGCGCGCGAGGACCAGCATGAGGCCAGTGACGTGGATATATTGGTCGAGGTTGAGCCCTCGATCGGTCTGGGTTTCGTGGAGTTAGCCGATCGGCCCGAGGACGCGCTTGGCATCCGCGCAGAGGTCGTATCGAGCCGGGCGATCAAGCCACGCTACTGGCAAATCGTCAAAGAGGACTTAGTCGATGTCCCGTAGGGCTGCGCCGCTTCTTATCGAGGACATTCGGCAACGTTTGTCGGAACAAAATCCTACGGAGGAAACCCGCAATCGCTTCCGGTTGCGTCGAATCTCTGGGCACGCGGCTTACGAGCTTTGCGTTGATCCGTGGCGCGTGTTTTACAGTGTACAGGACAAAACTGTGACCGTTGAGCTGATTGGGCGGAAGAAGGGGAACGTCCTTTTGATCGAAGGGAAGGAGTTTAAGCTGTGAAAATCGAAAGTCTCCGTGAAGTTAAAGCAAATTTGAGTAAGATCGTTAACGAATTACCTTCGGAACGCAGTCGGTTGTGATCACCAAAAACGGTCGTCCTTGCGCGGTGCTTTTCCCCGTCACCGAGGACACAGACATTGAAAGCATGGTGCTCGCGCAAAATAAAGAGTTCTGGCGGCTCATGGACCGGGCTCACAAAGAAGGAGAAAAAAAAGGGTTTACCAAACTCGAGGACTTGCCCCATTAAGGGGATGCGACCGGTACCGCCGGGTGAAATTCTCAACGAGGAGTTCTTGAAACCGCCGAGACTTAGCGTGGTACGGCCTGCCTCAAGAAAGTCGGGAACACGTGACTCTGCATTCGACCGAACGCGAGCACGAAGCACGAACACGGACCCCCCAAACCGGATCACGGGAATTGTGGAGACGGATGATCTGGTCGGACGCAATCCCTTTCCGGTCTCAACGATTTGAACAAAGCGAAGCGATTGAACTGCTTGAACAATTTGAACGGGGTTCGCCTTGCGTTATAGGACACCGCGATCCGGCCGGGAACGCTTTTCAAAACGTGGGCGGAATTCTGGGGTGAACCTGCAAATGACCTCTCGATCTGCGTAGCGCCGAGAAGGCGTTGACGGCCGGGGTGAGAGTACCTAAGAAAACAGAAGCACGCTGGCGTGGAGAGTTTGTCCGTCTAGTCAACAGCGTCCCTCAGGCCTTTTTTTCTGCCCGAGCAATAACGCCGGACCGGAGAGTTGTCAATCGCCTTTCTGACGATCAGGGGCAGCACAAAAGATCAGCCGTCGTATCGAATGATCCAAAGCGTCGACGGGGAGGCGCATTCAAGCAAGCAGCGAATTATTTCCGGCTTGATGCGGCAGACCTTACCAGAAAACGGGTGCGGCATCGCCAGCAACGAGCAGTAGTGATGGAGCTATTGCATCGATACAGCGGGCTTAAGCAGCGGATGATCGGCGAGCGATTTGGCGGTTTGGACGAGGGGTTAGTGAGCCGCGATCGCAGAGCCATCCGGGAAAAGATCGAGACTGAACCGAGGATCCGAAAGTGGTTTCAGGATCTCGTGAAGCTAAGTACTTAAGTCAAGATTTGACCCTGGGTTCTATCGTCGGCGGAATTCTGGGTGAACCTGCAAATGACCTACGATCTGCGTAACGCAGAGAAGGCGCTGCCGGCGAGAGTGAGAAGAGCATTGAGGAAAACAGAAGCGCCTTGGCGTGAGAAGAACTGTCAAACCAAAGACGGACCCGGCCGGGAGCTATTTTAGACGTACCCAATAGCGCAATATGAAAGCCTGATCATCCCGCTAGAATTTGCAAGCGCAGAAACCAGTTTTTAACGGGCTCTGGTAGATATTTTGCGTTTTTAGCTCTTCGCTGAAATTTTTGATCTCCGTAGAGCCGTTTTAAGCACGATCTCGACCTGACCTCTGCACCTAGCCGCGTACGTGCGCTCACCGGCATTCGCCTCGTTGGTTGACGCTCTGCGCTACTGCGTTAGCGCGGCTGGGTGAGTTTCTAGGAGTTTCTGAAACCGCTGGGCTACGCGATTTTGTCAAGATGACAACATTGTGCCGTTTTACGTAAATCGTAAAATTTGGTAAGATTCCGACAGATGATCCGAAGCTTCAAGGACCGGCGAACCGAGGATTTCTTCGGTGGAACCAATGTCAGGCAATTTTCAGGTTTCAAGAAGGTGGCGGAGCGCAAGCTGATTATGCTGGATAGCGCGGTGAAGCTGGGCGACCTCACCGCGAGTCCAGGAAATAGATTGGAAAAGTTATCGGGAGATAGGGCCGGGCAATACAGTATCCGGATCAACGATCAATGGCGGATCTGTTTTACTTGGAAAGATGACGGTCCGCATGACGTTGAAATCGTGGATTATCATTAAGGAGTAGTAGAATGAAAAAGAATGGGATGCGACCGGTTCCGCCGGGTGAAATTCTCAACGAGGAGTTTTTGAAACCGCTGGGCTTAACGGCAAACGCGCTCGCGAAGGCGATCGGGGTGCCGCCCAACCGGATCACGGCGATTCTGAAGCACGAAAGGGGCATCACAGGGGACACGGCAATCCGGCTAGGAACGTTCTTCAAAACGTCGGCGGAATTCTGGATGAACCTGCAAATGACCTATGACCTGCGTAACGCCGAGAAGGAGCTGCCGGCCAGGGTGAGAAAAAGCATTGAGGAAAACAGAAGCGACCTTGAGAATTACCGAAATAACGCAATATGAAAGCCTGATCCTCTGCCTAAGAGTTGGCGGCGAAGTTAGTGGTCGGGCTGCATCACGATCGGTGCACAGACGCCGAGAACAAATGCGCGAGGCCCCGCTTGAGGGTCAACGCGGTTCATTCTGCTGGCTGTGGTGCTTCTCAGGGAAGGGAACACAGGGATAGTAGAAACCTGAAGGATCATGGCAATAATAAGAACCGGTGATAGCATCGTAGTGAAAGGGCGACGGTGAATAAACAAAGGAAGATGGTCGAGTGCTAGATCCATGGCGTGTGCGCCAGCTGTGCCCAGCGTTCCCATCGTCGCCAGCACGGTCACTGCGATGGCGACCGGAGTGTCTGCCATGACGACCGTGATCGCGACCGGAGTGTCTGTCATGACGACCGTGATCGCGACCAGAGTATCCACCGCGACCGCCGGAGCCTCCACCACGACCGTCTCTGGCATCCACGAGGTTCATTCCACCTTCAAAGGCGAAGAACGGCACCACCCAGGTGCGACATCTGGTCGACAATCAGGGTGCCGGGAGGGGACGCCTTCCCGACGCGGCCATGCGGCGGAAGATTGAGCGGTACTGGGACGCGCTGTGACGGATCCGACCTGACAGGGCGCAGGGAAATGTTCCGGAAGGACCAGGAATGGGAGTAGTGCTGGACGAACAGAAGTTGAAGAAATACTCTGTTGCTTCTCCCATCGTCGTTGCCGCGTGATGGCACCATTTATCACGGTGTGAAACAGGCAGGACCTTCTGACGCTGCTGTAGTTCGCCGTTCGGTATCGAGGTTACCTGGAGGGCAAAGTCATATGGACCGTCACGCCATAGCTTTCATTACGCGTGAGCAAGATCCAAGACCTGACCTAGCGGTTCGTTTGAGGCGAGGGTCGATGGAACCAGCTTTAGTTAGATCTGTCCACGATTGTTCTCTCGATCCTCGGCCAGTTATGTTGACAAATTCAGCCGGAGAGTACTTTCACCAGTGTCGCCAGTGAGCCCTTTCCCGCTCGTGCCATCCGCGTCGAGGTGAATCCAGAAACCGCCACCCGCGCCGTGCTCGCGTGCGTGAGATGCCTCACAGCCTCCCGCGCGCTGGTCTCCACGCCACGCTCGCGGACGCGTGCGAGGTCGAATGCGAGCATGCCCGGAGGCAGCGCTTGTAAGCTTATCGTCGGAGCGCTCGGGGTCAGACCTGAGTTATGATTTTATTGATTAGCTTTTTCTCAGAGTACAATGGGTTTGTTGACGACGTCTCCGGCATCGAATGGGAAATTGTTCGCCAGCCAAGCGTCTATTCCGCCTTCGAGCGGGCGGACCCTAGTAATTCCTTTCGCCCTCAGTAGCAGCGCCACCCGGGCGCTGGTCGCTTCGTTGGGTCACGAGCAGTAGAGAACGACGTCGCGATCCCGGGGAATCTCTGTGTGGCGATCTTCGATCTCCTCCATAGCTATGCGAAGCGCCCCCGGCAGCATCCGAGGAAACACCTCAATATCAATCGGCTGACGCAAGTCCACGATCGAAATCTGTTCCCCGGCGGTCAGTTTGTCCATTAATTCTTTCGGGCTGATGCGCGCGATGCGCAACCTACGGAGGAAGCGCCTGCGCTGTATGTACTTCCACAATATATAAGCCGCCAAACTTCCGGCCAGGACTGCGACCAGCCAACCGCCCCAACGCAATGCATGGCTCGCAATCTGCTCGAGTTGATCGCTAAATATGAAGCCCAAGCCCGCGAAGGCGGCGACCCAGAGGAATCCACCCAGGGAATCGAAAATCATGAAACGCCGCACGGGCATGCGAAAAATTCCCGCCAGCGCCGGCGCCGCGGTGTTCAGGCCGGGTACAAATTTCGCAACCAGCAAAGAATGAGCGCCATGCCGGACAAAAAGATTCTCCGTTCGCCGAACACACGAATCAGGTTCGAGAGAAATGCGGCAAAGTAGTTTCAGGATGCGGCCGCCACGGTAGCGCCCTAGAGAGTACCAGAACAGGTCAGCCAAAATAACAGCAACGAGTGCCAAGCTCACCGCCAGCGCCAAATCCATTTTGCCTGAGCCGGCCAGCGCGCCGGCCGAGATCAACAGAGGAATAGCCGGAATTGGCAACCCCATCTGTTCCACCAGCACCCATCCGAAGAGCAGACTGTAGCCGTGCTTAATCAGGAATTCGACCGCTTCTTTCAGGCTCAAGCCCTGATAGGATCGCGCTACCTCGGGCAGTACGCTCGCAAAAAGGAAGCTAAGCGCGGTTAGAATCAGTGCGGCAATCGCCGACTCAACGTAGATCCAACGCGCCTGGGATCGGACTCGTTTCGCGGCGCCTTCATCTTCGAGCGGTTCTTCGGTGCCGTTCATGTGGCGCGCGCCGCGCGCGGCGAGAAATACTCAGGTCTTTTTGCGAGCCTGGGACAAGGCGAAAGTCCCTATCCAGAACGGCAGAAATAGCCAAAAATACCAGCCGCGGGTTATGCCTGCATGCGAGAAGATGACCGCCAGGACAACGCCTACGACGACCATCACGATGCCCATGAGCAGGCGCTTGCGGGTTTCCTTCGGCCCAATGTTGACGAGCTCTGTCTGTCCGGCGGCCATCGAAGGCTAGCAGTAGGTTTTTTTATTCATTTTTTCAATCTTGCGCTTGGCTCTGTCTGACCCTAGCGGTTCGTTTTGATCAATGCCACCAGGGCAGATCGTTAGAGACCGATTGACAATGACGCTTCCCGGGACGTCCTGACCTCTGCGGAGCCCCATCGCCCGACGTCCGGGTGCTGTGCGCGGGTGCCTTCGTAAACCGCTTCGAAAATTTCGTGCAAGTCTTCCTCTTCCTCGCGATTGATCGAGTCAAGCCTTGAACGAGTAATCTCGGGCTACGTCGCAGACGGTAATCCCGGTATTCGGCGAACCACCGCTCTCTGCCGAGCCGCTGCGCTTCGCGATGCTCGGGATGCGCGCGCCACGCAGCAGCCGTTTCGTGCGACTCGAACTCCACCACGGCGAGGCCGTCGCCATCGGCGGCCACGTATTGGCGATACGAGACAAATCCCGGCATCGCGGCAGCCAATTCGGCCAACCGGGCATCGGTCTCCTCCATTTCCTTTTCGATTCCTGGCTTGAGCCGAGCGCGAAAAACGACGACAACCATGCGGCCTCCTATTTGCACATCTGCTTTTTATTAAATGGCCTCACTTGTTAGTCGAATCGTCATCGCTGAAATCGACAAGAGGATTGAGATTTCATTTTCTGTTGCGGCGGGTTAAACCAGATATACGCACGCACAAACTCCTGCGGCACACCTCTCCCCGTGGCATCCATCACACCTAGGTTCTAATTTGCGATTAAAATGAGCCTCTACGAGTAGAGAGCACGCTTTCAAGAGGAGGACATTACCGAAGCTACGGCAATTTAGCGTGGTCCGGTGCGCCGGCCAAAACCGGCAAGGTGTTGTGAATGAAAGTTTCATACGGTGAAGGATTAGCGATCCACACCGGCTCCGAGTCATGCATCGGTGGCCGTAAGGGCGCAGATGAAGCGTTGACATGCGCTTCCATCTTGCAACTGGTAGGCGGCAATCAACGCCTCGGCCGGCGCCAACTCCCACACTACCGCCTTGACCGCATCGGCCTTTAACCGCCGCAGTGCCCGCACCCGCTTTCGTCCCTCAATCAGCACCCAGCGCCCCGGCTCCTCGGCTGCCACCACAATCACTGGGCTTTGCTGGCCCGCTTCCTCTAGCGATACCAGCAGCCGCTTCTCTACAGCCGGCCGCTTGGTCCGCAGCTTTGCATAACGCAGGTCCAGCGCATCGAGATCCACTTGCACAATGTTCATGCGGTGCGGTTATAGCGCCTCTGTCCTCTGCCTGTCAGCCCCGTCCTGTTTTGCGACACGCTCGCGCGCAATCAAATACTTAAACAATTCGTCCACTTGCCGTGCCAATACCTCCTGTTTTGCGACGCCTGATGGGTTTGGGGCATAGCGAATTCGCTTTAGATATCCCACGGGATCGCTCAGCAATCCCTCCTGTTTTGCGACGGCCTCAGCCCGTTTGTGTTTCATCCGAAGCGCCTCCCGGCTACGATACTCGGGGCGCTTTGACCGCCAGCGCTGCCAATAGTTGCATCCGCGCGCCCATTCACGCGCTTTTACCTGGCGAGCCCGGCGCCACTCGGTGTCCTTACTCCTCCAAGCGCGGTCCCTCGCGCGCTTGTGTTGGCGCCGGCATCCAGATTGCCCGCAGTGTTTTTGGCGCTCCCCGGCCCGAGCATACGGCTCATAGGTGTGGCCGCAGTAGGGACAGCGCTTCTCGCTCATAAGGAAATCCTCCCTACGAGCGAGCTTACCGAAGTCCCTTCAGTTCGAGCCCGCCAATCTGTCGTTGTTCAGTCGTCGGCCAGTCGATGTGGGAAAAATCAGCCGACCAGGACGGTCGCGCTGTTCAGACGTGGTTCAGTGGGTCAATTCTCATTAGCGAACGTTGGTCAATTCTGGTTAGCGGCCACACCCGAGAAGTCTATGATCGGGTGCCGGACGATAGCGATCCTAACGGCAGCCGGTTGGAAGGACCGAAACAAGTCGAGCTGCCGGTTGCCTTGGAATTTGTCGCGCGCCCCTTCGAGGAAGCAACGCTCTTCGAAATCGCCTCCGCGTTTCAAAACATCACACGCCACCGCCGCCCACCACCGGGTTTCGGGCCGGTTGATGCGCTCCGCTACGGGCGTCAGCGTGGCAGGGGTCAGCTTCGGGTGAAATTCTCAACGAGGAGTTTTTGCAACCACTGAGACTTAGCGTCGTCCGACCTGCCTCGAGAAAGTCGGATCGTGACCGGAAACACGTGACTCTGAATTCGACCGAACACGAGCACGAAGCACGAGCACGGATTCCCAAACCGGATCACGGGAATTGTGGAGACGGATGATCTGGTCGGACGCAATCCCTTTCCGGTCTCAACGATTTGAACAAAGCGAAGCGATTGAACTGCTTGAACAATTTGAACGGGCTTCGCCTTGCGTTACCGGACACGGCGATCCGCCTTGGATCGTTTTTCTAAACGTCAGCAGAAGACCATAATCACTTCAAAGGAAGTTTCGTCCTAGACTGGACCCGAAACGCGGACGTGGCAATTTATTTCGCAAACGAATCAAGGACTGGCGAGGGGGCACTTTGGATGCTTGATGCGACTGCTACCGGGAAGACACTTCAAATCATCAAAGTTTCTGAGATTCTGAAAAAGATGGACGAATTAGGCCGAAGCGACAAATCCCTCGGCGTTCCTCTTCTCTTCTACCCTAAGAAACAACTCGCGCACAAAAGAGCTACGAATCAGGACCCGGTATACATTGCCCAGATGGACCTACGTGTCGATCTGTCCGAGGTATGGGCGAATCTTCACAAGCCCGACGAACAAATTTTTATCAAGCTGATTTTGCCAGCTGGGTCGAACGAAGAATGCGCCCAGTATCTGGGGGACAGAGGTTTGAACGGAGAGTTTCTTTTTCCGGACTAGCAAAAATGCCTCTACGGCAAATTCGTCTCTCCCGTCAGATACCGATCGCACTTCCTCGCCCCGTCGTTGCCAATACCACGGGATCTCCTGGCCGCGGCGTTCAGTTTGATGCTCGTGTTGGATCACCGGGCCGGAACGGTGGAAAGATTTCTCCAGAGACTGGATACGGCCAACGTGTTATAAAACGGAAGTGAAGACCGATCTAAGAAAATCCACCCGAACAGGTGAAATCCTCAAAAGGACCGCCAAGGCATTGGCTGCTGCTGACTCTACCGGCTTTGCCAATCGTCTTATTGAATTGGTTCAGGCCGAGCCTCAGAGGTGGACAGGGCTTTTGCTTCTCGCGGGTATCATGCCGGAACCCGGGTCGCGGCAGTTTGTTGACCGTTTAAAGCCCATCCTGGGAGGCCTCCAGGCCGCACTGGAACGCGTCGACGGCAAAACCCTTGATGACTTAATGCAATTACTTCACTCGATCACCACGGTGGAAGCAGTGATCCGCGCAATCCGGCAAAGTCTTGAATCGCTTGAAATCTGGAAGCGACCAAACCAAGAAACAATATTCCGCTTGGCAGTATTTTTGGGAGATCAGTCACGCCTCCTCGAAATGAAGCAACTACGAGAGGGCGAGCAGGGCGGATTTTTTGATCCCCTCACGCTGGCAACGGACTCTCTCTCTGAGAAGGACTCAGCGAATGTCACTTCCCCACTTGCTGTTTTCGAAAATTTGTGTGAGTCACTGCCGTTGATACACGCTTATTTGATGCATGAGAGGGGGGGCGTGAATGGCACGATTGAAGATCCTACATCGCCCTACAGCGACGCCGATTTTAAGAAGCTTCTTATGCTTGCTGCCGTGTGGAGATCAACTAAGGATTTGTGGGGGTGGATACGTTATCACGGATGGCGGGCGACTTTGCTGCCCAACGAGGTATTGTTTTATGCACCGTCAGACCCGGCTGACTTTCTCCGCTACAACATCGGATTGATTCGACGGGAATTCCTAAAGGCCCAGATCTTTGGGAGCGCAAAGGCATATGCTGACCGGTTCACAGACAGCACCGAACGGTTATCTGAATTAGCTGCCTCTGTCGTTCTGAATGGTGCGAACCTGACCTGGGACGTGAAACTGGACACAGCGTTGTTGGCAGCGATGTGTAAACTGACTCGGCGATCGGTCATTTCGTCCGTGGCGATGAAGATGCTGCATTACGAGAAAATGGCTCGTGATCTCAAGATCGGAAAGGGCTTGAACCAGATCAGTTGGAACCAGTTCTTTGCGTGTGCGGATGCCCTTGCAGTCCTCTGCTCGGCATATACCATGGCGGTGAATGGGCAGATTCAGCGCAGGAACGAAGAATTCTCTCCTCAGCAAGTATTCCTTGTACAAAAGGAACGGTTAGCAGCCGTACTTGTAGAATGCACCAATCTTCCGCTTGAAGTTGTTAAGAAGTGCATTCAAAGACTCTGCTTCGATGCCTCTTCACGCTCCCACGAAGCATGGGATGCTCCTCTTGTTCGCGTCAACGGCAATTTGCTGCTAGTGACGCCCGTTCTTGTGACAACGGGCGATCCTATTCGAATACTTGAGAACTTGGCATCCGAGTGGGACGAGCGCCTGTTCACGGAGCGGGGTCCTCTACTTGAGCGCGAAGCTGTTTCTTTCCTGGGCGCAGTGGATGGCGTGGTTGCGGCCGGTCCCGTAACATTCACCTCGTCGTCCGAGGGTCGAAACGTCGAATTCGATGTTGTGGCGAGATGGGAAGACCAGATTTTCTTAATCGAAGCCAACTGCACCAAGTTGGTCTTTGGAGCACGGGATTTGCATCGTGCACGGGTAAATATTGATGAGGCAGTCGATCAGCTCGTGCTAAGAAAGCGCGTCCTTCTGAATGAGTGGCAACAAATCAGAGCCATGCTGCCGGATGTGTGCTGCGAAGTTAAGCCGGTGTCGCCTGAGCGCATCTGCATGATCGTCCTGACAAATATTCCTTACTTCACGGGAGCAAAGGTTGGCGACGTTCTCGTGGTTGATGAGTTTGCGTTTCGCCGATATTTTGATAGTCCAGCGGTCCATGCAGTTGCTGGCGGCCACTCGCTTGGCGAGCTTTTCAGTCTCAGACGAGGTGCACGGCCGACGGCGGCTGAATTTCGTGAATACCTCGCTAATCCTCCCCAGGTCGCTGCATTCGAAAAGCTCATGAAGGCGGGATTCTTCTATCATACCATCGTGCGCGACGTAAAGCATCAAACCCTCGGTGGTCACTTCAAAACCGGCAACGACAAGAAAAAAGGCAAGGGCAACACCAAGAACGGCAACAAGTATCTGAGCTGGGCATTTGTGGAAGCGGCCAACTTCGCGATCCGGTTTAGTCCCAAGGCACAGCTTGTGCGCCACCGCCTTGAGCGCCACAATCCCCTTCGTCTTCGACTTCTTTCTGTGGTAGAAGCTGTTGACAACGTCCTCGACCTGGAGTCTTTTGATCGCGTTGGCGCTGAGCGAACTGCCGGTGTTTCGGGTAAACAAATTCTTTGTCGACCAAGATCGACTTGTAGCGGCCCTGAAATACATGGCCCGGCCTCTTGCGCCGATAGTTAAACGCTTGGGTATACACGCCGTTCAAGCGACGCATTCCGGCCACCAGATTGGGCTGGGGGGTCTCGATCAACACGTGGCTCGATGGGGACGTAGCTGACTAAGTTGACAAACTCGGTCTCGCCGTCCATAGCAGGACCCTCTCGTAGACCGCGTATGTTAGCCGCCTATGCGTCATTATCTAGCCGTTCATGGATCGCGCGCAGAGGATTTCGTCTTCGCGCAGCGGTTCGAGGGCGGTGGTGGGGACGGCGGTCACGGCGATAGTATCGCCCACTGCGTTGAAGACTTCGATGGAGTAACCTTCCGTCCCATCCGGCGCGACGTGGTGATCGACAAGCTTGACGATGTCGCCCCGCTTCAGGCGATGCTCTGGCACATCGCAGGTCAAGACGGCGTCGGTGTAGAGTTCTAAAGTCATCTCGTACTCCGTTTGTCTGGCGTAAGCGTAACGAACTTTGTGATGCCCGACAAGTGCTCGGTTATCCAAATGGTCCGCACTGCTCGCACAACGCTATTGGGTCCGCTCAAGGTGCCGCGAATCTCGTAGTATTGGCCGAATTTCCCGTTCTCTAGCGGTACGGCATCCAGCTGCAGGATTTGACTTCGTAAGTCGTGCAGTAATTGCTCCGCATTATCCAGCGTATATCCCGCCGCACGCAGAAAGGCTGACTTATCTCCACGTGCTTGGGGGACCAGCAGATACCGCGTGATTTTGTCCCTAGCGATTACCGTAGCCGCGGGCAGTTTCATACAGTTGGAAGCGAAGGGCCAAACGCCCTGAAATCAGCGAGTATACCTTTGCTCCCATAGTTTTTTGCTTTTTCTTTCGCTTATCCCGCAAAGCCACTTTCAATTCAACTCTACAATATCTTGATCTTGCTGGCGATCGCCCCGCCGTCGCACAGTGGGCGCAGCTTGGTAAAGTATGGGGTCGCCCTTTATGCATCAACAATTTTTACCAACCGCTCGAGGTCACTACAATTTCCCCGACTATTTAAATAGGTTGCCGCCTCACGTTTTTCGTGCCGGCTCAGTACAGCTCGGTCTTCAGGCGTTCGGCGTATTGCTCGTTATAGTCCTTTGCGTAGGCCGCGTCCTTGCCGTCGCGGCTGGCCGCGAAGTCGCCATGGGTCGGCGCGCCGGTCGGGCGGGCATTCGCATCCCACAGCTTGGCGCGAACGAAGGCCTTCGGGCAGTGATTGAACGCCTCCTCGACGGAGACCAGCACGACGACACGAGGTAGCTTGCCCAGCACTTCGAACCGCTTCAACAGCTCGGGGTCGGTGCTGATGGCCGCGCTGCCGGTGACCCGGTAGGTCTCGTTGGAGCCTGGAACCATGAAGATGATACCGACTTTCGGATTGACCAGCAGGTTTTTCATCCCGTCGATGCGGTTGTTACCCGGACGGTCGGGGATCAGCAGCGTGCGATCGTCGAGCAGTTGCACGAAGCCCGGCGCATCGCCTTTGGGCGAACAGTCGATGCTGTTGCCGTTCGAGGTGGCGAGCACAAGGAACGGCGATGCGGCGATGAAGGCGCGTCCGATCTCTGTGATGTGGTCGCTTTCCTTGTTGGCGATTTGCGGCAACGGCTTGGAATAGATCTTGGCGAGATCGTCCAGAGTGCGGATGGTGTAGGCATCGTTAAGGTCTACTGTGTCCATATCCTGCTCTTCCTTTGGATTCATGGGAAATTTAAGCCACCATTTTTCTGATCCAGCTATACCGTCCGACCGGGAGAAATGTCAATTTCCTTTCTGCTGGGTCAAAACCCCAAATTGCTTCGGTCCGCTTGGGCGGCGCAGCGGTGGAGCGGGCGTGATGGATTCCTGATGGCGCCTCTCGCTCGAACTCATAGCGAGGAAAGTAAAAGGGTCAGGCTGGCAGGATCAAAATTTCGCCGAACCGATTGGTTTTGCGATTCAAGGCAAGACGACCGAAATCTCGCCGTGGTGCTTGCGTGTCGGCCGGACGGTAATCTCCACGTCATGGCCGAGCGCAATCAAGAAGTCCATGAGCCGCTCAACGGAAAAATTGCCGGAACGGTTGCGCATAAGCGCCGAAACATGGGGCTGCTTAATGCCCAGTATGGCCCCCGCCTGCGCTTGGGTGAGATGGCGATCTTTAATG
>DATBLC010000383.1:0-6402 GCA_036555515.1 Binatia bacterium | reverse complement strand
ACAAGGTCAATAAAGGAGTAAATTGCCCTTTCGTCAGTTTAGACTAGCGGTGCAGAATACGGCTCTCTCAGTCAAAACGAGCGGTCGGCATACCGGGCAGATCCCCGACGACGATCATGTTTCCGTTGGGGCAACATGGGCAAAAAGTAAACTAGCTGCCAATGTCAAAGATAAAAATGTGACCCCAAAGAGCCCGTCTGCGTTACGACCACGAAGAGCTATTTGGCGAGCAATCGCGCCACGATCAAGAGGATCATGATGGCTCTCATCGATGGGACGCATTTTTTCAAAAGCCAAAAAGAGGAAAATAAAAAACCTTTGCCAGATACTCCCGCCAAAACAACGAAGACTATCTCGAAGCGGGCTATCAGGCCAACGCCAAATTATTCGAGCGGGTGCCGTTGGCCACAAAGGAAGGCATGGAGATCCAGATCAAGGAGGCGCTGGCGCGCAAACCCAGGGCGACCCTCAGATCAATGAAGTGGTCGACGATAGCATCGTGATCGAACTGGAGAAGGAAGGCTTCATCGATCGCATTTACAAGCAGTGATTTGCCATTCCCAAAGTTCCCCCCGGCGCGAATGTTAATAATTTTCCACTAATTCGCGGTTTCTCTCCTGATCATTCGATAAAACAAAAGATAAAAGGACAACATGGAATAATTGTAAAAGAAATCCTCCACGGGAATAGTGCCGAAACGAACCCCCCAAATTGCCACGCTATTGTACTCGACGACGGGCAACGCCGTCAGCACTGAATTGAAGATCATAAAAGGTATATAGCAGACCACCAGCCACAGCCAGTATTGCTTGCTTCTTATGAGAGACCGATCAAGCAACAGCGTCGCCGCAAGAAAGACCGCACACGAGACCAATGCTTTCATCGTATATCCTTGGCGATAGAACGCGATACTCGCGGCCGTCAACAAGACGATCATCGCGATGACAACACCATTCGGGATTTTGAAGTGGCTGTTTTTGGTCGCATACAAGACGACCTCATAAATAAACAGGCAGCTATACGGAACCGTGATAAAGAACATAATTTCTTCCAGAGGGAGATTAAGAATCTCTATGCCGGTCAAATATCTGCTGTTGAAGCTCCACTCACCCTGGGCGGTGACCAAAACATCCCATAGGAGGTAGCAGAACCCGACCACTAGGATCGAAAAGCTCACGGCGGGTAACCGCCGATAATAGCCAACCCGCTTGTCCGGCGTGTACCACAGCGGCACGGAGATGATGGCGAAGTTGATCAGCAGATAAGTGAGAGACATTTTATGCCGAAATCTACTAGCCCGGATTATTCACTGAAAAGCGACCGAGGAGCGAGCGTCGCCGGTCGCGCAAAGAGTCCCCGCGTCGGGACTGACCGAACGGGCTCTTCTTGCAGACCCTTGCTTGCCAGAATGGCGTTGGCACACAAAAGTCCCGACGTATAAGCTCCCTCCATCAACATCCCTGGCGTGCCGGTCTTGACCCAATCGCCGGCAAGATAAAGATTCGGGATAGCGGTCCTGCACTCGGGTCTCATGTTATTCAGGTTGGTATAGAAAGCGGTAAAGTCGTGCTTCACCTGCAGATGCTCGTGAACGATTCTGGCATCGCGAATCTCTGGGAAATAAGAATAGAATTCGGCTAGGAACGCTGCTTTTACGTCCGCGCCGTCCAACCTGTTTGAAGGGAGCGCGTAACAGTGCAACTCGTAGACACCGCCCCCACAACCGCGCGCCCATGTCCTCGCGGACTTATCGAACCGGTCATAGAACGTAACCGAGTCGAGCACATCAACTTTCTCGGTGATGATAAACACCGGAAAGTGGCGACTTATGGGCTTATCAAGCCAGATTCTATACACCGCGTAACCATCGGAAGCCTTCAAGGACATCAGCTCCGCGTATGTCTGCTCCGATATGTTCCTGATCCAGGGAGAATGGTCGCAGATGTTTTTTGTCCCTACGATATCGGCGGCAAGAATCAGATAATCGAACGCCTCCGAGCCAACCATGAACCGGTCGTTCTCACGGCGGGTTGCTTCGACCGGGTGACCGAGTTTTATCGCCACCTGGTGCTGCAGCAGATATCGACGGACGGGCTCGAGAAGGGCCTCTTGATAGTCCGTATCGAAGTAATCGTAGAGCAGGCCATGATCGTGGCTCAGATAAAAAAAATGGAAACTCTTCATCAGCTCCGCGGTGCTCAATTTATCCGCGGGCGCAAAAAAAGCCCTGGCAAAGGTGTTGAAGACAAGTCTCAGCGACGACGGTAAGTTGGTTTGAGTCGCGAAATCTTCGAAACTGACGGAGTCATACTTGGCGAACGTTTGGGCTTCATCGTACTGCAAAAACTCGCCCATCCTCCAGCTCGGAGGATTGAGCAGCACATCGCGAAATCTGAAAAACTTGTTCTGCCCCAACGATAATATGTTGAGTACTGGAGTGGTGGCGACATTCTTGAAGCTAAAGGTTTTCCCGTTTTTGGCGAAGATCAGGTAATCATCGATGGTTGTGAAGCATTTCGTCGCTCCGATTTTTTCCATAAACGAGCGCAAGTTATAGTAGTGCCTGAAAAATGCGTGGAAGCCATGATCTACTTTTGTCGCAAAACCGTTCCCGAAGGAGATGTCCCAGCAGCCGACTTTGCCGCCGAGGTAGTGATTCCGATCGAATAGGGTTACCCGGAACCCTCGCTCGGCAAGCAGGGAGGCCGCGGCGATGCCCGCCAACCCCGCCCCAACGACAGCGACTTTCTCGGACGTCTCAATGGTTTTAGGTTGGCTCGCATCGACTTTGTTGATGACTCCACCATAGCGATTGAGCTTTTTTCTTATCCGCGACTGCAAAAAGCGCTGAAGCAAGGCCATCATCAAATCGTCCGGAGATGGATCGAAAAGGAAAGTTATCGAGCGAATTGGTCTTTGGCGGCCTGCCGGCGCACTAACTGTTGGACACGGTGGATCGTGCGATTGACTTCGAACGGCTGGCGCAGGGGATTCTCATCGAAAGCCCGTTGCTCTTCCTCGATCATCAAGACATCTTGGCGGACCAGATGGGTCAACAGTTTCCTGGCCACGTTGCTGAGAGCGCGTCTCAGGAACCGGCGAACGGCTATCGGCAGGTCGTTTAACGCTCCGAACTTGCCCAGGGAAGTGTAATGAATTAAATAGGCATCCGTTAAACGCTCGTTGACCGGGCAGATCAGACAATAAATCTTGAAGTCATCACCCAACCTGGCTTTCCAGTTAGGGTAATCATACGTAACGGTCAAGGGCGCCGAGTGAAGCTTCCGCAGTGACGGGATGAACAGCTGAAAAATGGATGACAGATTCTTTACCCGATAGTAAGTCGTCGCTTGATAACTCGCCGTCACCTGATTTTCGGACTGAAGCACTTCGCGTAGCGATTGCGCGGTCCATACTTGATATTGCGCGTGCAAGCTCCCGTGATACATGTCCATCAGGTTTTCAACTAAGTAGGAAAAATGAGCCCGACACGTCAGTCTGGCGATACTGGGAATCGCGTTTAGATCATCCCACTCGCTCATCTCCATCGGTGATACGACATGGGACAATCGCGGATCGCCGGGAAAAATCCACACGAACCCCTGTTTTTCAACGAGCGGGAACGACTTGACCCGGCAATCCGGCAAGCTCGGATGGGATGACAAGTGGGGGATATAGACACACTGACCGGCACCGTCGAATTGCCAGCCATGATAGGCGCATTCGATCTTGTCCTCAATCACTCGCCCATAGCTTAATCTCACGAGCCGGTGAGCGCAGCGGTCTTCCAACGCATAAATCTCTCCCTTCGCAGTTCTGAAGAGCGCGACGGATTGGTTCCAAATTTCACGCTTAACCGGCTGTTCCCCGACGTCCGAGGATTTGGCAATCATGTACCAACAATTGGGATTGATGCCGGTGCGCCGGATGTGGCTATATGTATCGGAAATTTAAACCACCTTTTTTCTGCCCGGAGCTATATCGCCGAACCCGCGAGCCGTCAAGCGCACGTGCGTTTAGTGAAATTCCAATGTTGCTTCGGCTGGCTTGGGCGGTGTAGTGGTCGGTGGCGCGCGATTGGCTCGCCGTCGTCTCTAAGCAGAGATCGATCTGTGGTGCGGTGAGAGCCAGTTCAGCCTGATAACGACGAAACGCCAAAGTGCAAAATGACTCTGAAATTTTACAGTTGGACGCCTTCGCTACTTCAGGGTTCCAGCTCGCTTGTACTCTCCTCAGTCTAACTGCGGAATCCGGTTTCAAAAGTCTCCCAGCCACTCACCGTCGCCCAGATCGTCGATTACAGCTTTCTCGAAAAAGCCCGCCGCGACCTCAATGTGCCCCGTCAGTGAAGGAGGTCGTATTGCATAATGTTTACCTGGAGACTATCTCGCAGCGCCTCCCGGAAAGACCTGCGCGAATCCTGCGACCTTCACACTGATATCGAACTGCCCGTCTTCTCGAGCAGGCAAAGGCGGGGACGGTTTATAGTTGAAGCGCACAGTTTGGCCCGCCGGAATTTCTTTGTCTAAAACATAATAAGTGGCCCTTCCAGGGTCGTCCCGGCCAGGGCGATGCTCATTTTCCCAGCGCCAGGAATAAAGGATTTGCAGTCGAACTTCGCGCAGCGTCTGTTTCGAATGATTGACCAGCTCTCCGGAAACTTCACCCTCCTCCGTGGTCATGACGTTGCGCAGGCTCGCAACCCGGCCGACATCTTCCCGGGATAACAAAGTGATTCTCTGCGATCTTTGTTTCGCTTCCTCTTGTGCCCTACTCGTAGCCTGTTCAACTTTTCTTGCCGCCTCCTGCGTTTTCTTGGCTTGCTGGCGTTTTTGCTCCCCTGCTCTGCGTCGCTCTTCTTCTCGTCGTATCTGCTGTCTCTCTTCCGTGTATCGGGCAGACATTTTCTTTACCGCGGACAAGACCGTCTCGTTCGCTCCATCCTGCTTAAGCCGCCGCAAGGCCCGGTCATCCATTTCGAACCCGACTCCGTATTTTTCCACGAGCTGAGCGACGCGATCCGGCTCTACGCCGCTTTTAATCAGATCGCTAATGTCATTGAGGGTAAGCACTTTCTGAGCGAACCCTGGCAACGCGTAAGCGACCAGCAATATCGCCAGAATGGCACACCGGCACATCGCACGAGTTACTCGCGAAAAATAAGCATCAACTTTCAAACCGCCATGCGCCACGGAATTCTCTGAAAATATGTTCGATCTTAGATTATTCAAGTTCTATGACTTCAGTTGCTAACGCGCTACTCACAACACAAGTTCGTCAACACAATTCTTTGCTCCGCTAACAGGCTTTCTTTGTACTCTCTGACTCGCCCCGTACGGCATTGGGTTGCGGGGGTCTAACGATTTTGCCTTTGCAAGCTCCGCCAACGCGGTCGAATATTCTCCCCGGTCGCGGTGAGAACCGGCCGTTTTGACATGCTCCTGGCCTTTGTTAGCGACCTCCGCTGCATCAGCTTCAGTCGATCGGCCCTCTGCTCGCACCACCAAAGTTAACGGTGGGCTGGCTATTCCTTCATAGCGCACAGTAATATCCGCAAAGCCGTCTTTACGTGCCTCCACCTGCCCATCTCTGCTCACCGCCACCACCGAATCGTCGCTGCTGTGCCAGTCCAAGTTCTTTGTCACGTTTGTTTCAGGGACAGCAACGTATCCGGAAAACGTTCGATCTCTGTTGTTCTCGGCTCGAGTGTCGTTCGAAGAGTCGCCCTCGAGCCTGCGGCGAAAAAGGGCACTATTTCATCGAAGCTGCCAATCACACGTTTCGTTCGCCGTCGCGGTCGCGGCCACGCGCTCATCCGGGAAGTCGGCATCGCGACGCGTCTCGAGCTTGTCGACGCCGTCGATCGAGCACATGCATTTCCACGGGCTCAAGTGACCCGGCGTGCACGTGACCGTCCGCGTCTTCCCATCGGAGCAGCTCGACCACGTCCGTTTGTTCACCGCCCTTGGAAACGTCGTAAGGCTCGGTCGCGTTCCGCCGTCGAGATCGTAGCTCTCGCACGCAACGGGCTTGTTGCATCCCAAGGCCAAGAACATCATCAGCGCGAGACAGAGAACAGTCAAGCGGCCACCCATTATCGTGATGGTAATACCGGATGAATCGAAATCATGGATGTCCAATGTCCCGGGGTTTTGCACACACACTGGCGTGCAGTCGATCGACCCCTCATCCCTCCGAACACGTGGAATCGCGGGAGCGACGTGACGGTGTGCAGCTTGCTCGTTGGCTCGGTATGCGCTCGGCATATCTCGGGGCTCTCGCCCTGACTCTGGTGACATCCATCCTCGCCACCGTCGGTTGCTAGTCCGCGACCGAAGCTGGCGATGATGATCCCTCGATGGACGAAGGACAGCTGATTGGCGGAACGGCCGCAGGTCAGCG
>DATBLC010000382.1:0-5065 GCA_036555515.1 Binatia bacterium | reverse complement strand
GGTTCGCCTGAAAATACCTTTCGATCAGCTCAACGCCCATCAGCATGCCATTTAAGGGATTGGCCACTTCGTGGGTGATATAATTGCAGAAGTTGCGCGATGCATCCGAAGTGGTCACCGGTTTAGGTTTTGTCATTTCGTCAGTCCGTCAAAACTTTAGGAATGCTTGCCTGATGCAAGATAGCGTATCGAGCCACAGCCAAAAAGTCTCCAAAAGAGCGATTCTTTTGTCCGTTTTAGAACTACAAACGTCGTAACCAAGATAGTTCCGAACGAAGCATCCACGGAGCGAAAAATAACGGCTTTTGGTGACCGGAAGGACGAAAAAAATCGAGCGAATGTTTGCCCCAGATGCGCTAGAACTTCTGGCCGTATAGACGGCTAGCCTCCGAAAAACCGGTCAATGTTCAAAGTTCGTTCAACGTTGAGGATCCGGAAACGTTGCGCACGAGCGTTGAGGCTTGAATAAGAAACAGGAAGCAGTGAGAGATAACTAGAGCGCGCCTGGCACCGACGGCGACGGTCGGTGCCGCAGCGGGAGATCAGTCGACTAACTTGTTATCTACGGCATAGCGAATCAGCTCGGCGTTCGTTTTCATCCGCATCTTTTCCAACACCCGGCTGCGGTAGGTGCTGACGGTTCTAACGCTTAGAAAAAGCTCCTTACCGATTTCCTTGACCGTTTTTCCTGAAGCGATCAAGCGCATGACCTGATACTCTCGATCCGATAGCGTCTCGTGCAAAGGTTTGCCCGTCTCGGATACAAGGTTGAGTAACGCCTTTTCCGCCAATGCCTCGCTGACGTATTTTTCACCGCGCAAAACTTTTCTCACCGCCTGCAGTAAAACCTCGGGAGCCTTGTCCTTGGTGACGTACCCTGCGGCTCCGGCTTTGAGCAGCCTCAAGGCGAGCTGGTCTTCGGGATGCGCGCTCAAAATGAGAACGGGGAGCTTGGGCCGCTCGCGCCGCAGTTCTTGCAGAACTTCCAGGCCTCCCTTCCCCGGCATGGTGATATCAAGCAGCACGACGTCCCAGCGTCGTCTGCGGGCAAGCTCCAGCGCTATTTGCCCGTTGTCGGCTTCTCCCACAAACTCGATATCTCGTTCCTTGGCCAGAGCCTCTTTCAAGCCCGCGCGAAAAATTGGATGATCATCAGCGATGAGAACTCTCATTTACGCAGGCTTACCTTTGGATCGGGGGGGGGATTATCACGGTCACCAGCGTGCCTCCCTCGCGCAGGCGAGTCACTTCCGTTTTGCCGCCGAAAGAAGCCGCGCGCTCCCGCATGCTCAGCAATCCTATCGATTCATGCATATCGAGCATTCTCTCATCGATGCCTTTGCCATTGTCGTAGACCTTCAAAATCAAGCTTCCGGCTTTCTTTCTCAGATCGATGGTTACTTTGCTGGCGCGGGCGTGACGCGCCACGTTAGTCAATGCCTCCTGCAGGATTCGAAAGACCGCGGTAGAGACGTCAGAGTCCATAACGATTTCCCGGCGGGGCAAACGCGTCTCGCAGGCGATTCCCCAACGGGTCTGAAATTCGCCTGATTGCCATTCGATGGCGGCCACCAAGCCGAATTTATCCAGCACCACCGGCCGCAATTCGGTAACGATGGCATGGAGGCACGTCAGCGAGCGGTCGATCATCGCCGCCATGGAGCTTAACTTTTCCTCGAACGGCCCATGACCCTTGGCCACTCGGTCCGGCAGCAGGGATAGATCCATTTTGAGCGCGGTCAGAGTTCCGCTCAGCTCATCGTGGATCTCTCGTGCCAAGACGGCTCTCTCTGTCTCGTGCGCCGTCTGCAATCGCGCCGCAAGGACCTGCAGTTCTTCCCGCGAATCTCTTAGCTGTTCTTCTGCTTTCTTCCGTGCGGTGACATCAATGATTGCTCCTTGACATAATGCCGCTCCGTCATCGGCTTTATGGATTGCGGTGCCAATCATGTGAACGTCGAACGGCGGACCCGCTTTCGGCTGCAGTCGAAGGTCACAAGTCGCCTGCCCGCCTCGCTCAAACACGCGCGTGGAAAATTGATGAAAATTTTGCTGAGATTCTTTGGCGATGAAGCGATGAAAGCCACTATGGATCAGGTGTCGGCGTGCCGTCCGCAGGAGTTGGGCTCCGGTAAGGTTCACCTCCTGAATGATCCCTTCGCGTCCGAAGGTCAGATAGCCGACCGGCGCAAAATCATAGAGTTCCGCGTATCGCCGCTGGGATTCTTGCAGCGCAGCTTGGCTCCGCTGGAGCTCCTCGTTTTGGATCTCCAATTCTGCCTGATAGACGTCCATCTCATGGAGCAACTGGAGGAGATTACCTTTTCTTGTTTTGTAGATCGTCCCCGACTTGCGCAGCGATTGTTCCGCTCGAGCGCGGAGGAGCTCTAACTTGTTTCTCCTCGCAGCCTCAACCCTGACAGCACCCATACCTGCCCCCTATTTTGCCTTCTTCGCTTCAGGACCGGTTTCTTGACGATCAGTGATGTCTCTCATTGCCAACAGGATTGCGTCGGTGCCGATATCGCCCCGGTGAACCCGGCGCGCGCTCAGTAGTAGGATTTTTCGACCGAGATCGGCAAACTCATGTTCAACCCTAAAATCATCGAATACGTGATTTTGCGGGAGGATATTTTCCAGCAACCGGCGCAACTCGGGAATGTCCAACTGTCCTGATTTGAGATCAAAGAACGAATGCTGCTCGGTAAAGCGCGGCGTTAACTTGAACAACTGGTAAAAAGCCGGGTTGGCTGAGATGACGTTCAAGTTTATATCGAGAATGACGAGGGGCTCTTTGACCGTTTCCACAATGCTTTCGGCAAAGTTCCGCGCCGCCTCGACCTTGCTCTCCGACTGCTTGCGTTGCGTGATGTCGGTGAAGGTGATGACGACACCGTCGATGACATTGCCGGTCGTGCGATAGGGATTGACGCGTTTCAGGTACCACTGGCCTTCGGCGCTGCCGATTTCGCGCTCCTTGGGCAGGAGAGTATCCAGAACTTCCTGTGCGTCTTGAGCTAGATTTTCGTCCTGAAGAACGGTTTTGAAGTGACTCAAAGGCCTCCCGACATCGGTTGGGATCAGGTTGATGATCCGGGTCACCTCCGGGGTGAAGCGCTTGATCTGCAACTGGCTGTCGAGGAAGAGCGTTGCGATCTTGGTGCTGTCGAGCAGATTTTTCATATCATCGTTGGCGCCGGATAGCTCTTCCAGCTTGCGTTGCAGCTCGGCGTTCACCGTTGCCAGCTCCTCGTTGAGCGACTGGAGCTCCTCCTTTGAGCTTTCCAGCTCCTCGTTCGCGCTCTGCAATTCTTCATTCACCGACTGCACTTCTTCATTATAGGATTTAAGCTCCTCATTGGATGACTGCATCTCGTCAATGGTCGTTTGCAAACGCTGCCGGGCATCCCGCAGCTCTCGCTCCAATTGAGCCACATGACCTCGGTCGCTGGCAGCCACGCGCGGTGCTTTTTTTCCTTTCTTGACAGGGACGACCGGCTCGAAAGTGATCAGCGTCAGTTCCCCGCCTTCGCGGTCGGCGCGATGCCGTGTGGCTATGAGGTTGAGCCGCTGATAAGACCCGTCGATTCTGACCT
Organism: Binatia bacterium; assembly: GCA_036555515.1. Taxonomy (GTDB): domain Bacteria; phylum Desulfobacterota; class Binatia; order UBA9968; family UBA9968; genus DATACQ01. Next base: position 1,469 of record DATBLC010000382.1, on the reverse strand, counting down.
GCACGCCTTCCAGTGAGGACGTACGTTTCTTGCTCACACCGTTCTTGTCCAGGAGGGTGGCGAGCGCCCTCTTGAGGCTTCCGCGCGCCATCTCCAGAACATTCAAGCTCGGCGCGCCTTCCGGCAACTCGAAATACCTGCGGGTTGGGCCGTGGGTGTAAAGAATACAGCTGGATCTATCGACGAGCACGCAAGCGGGAGCGTAACGGTCCAACAGCAGCCTTTCCGCAATCCTGGCAACTTGCGGCTCACGGACCTCTTTCGCGGGGACCCTGGGGACGGCTTCCCACGGCTCGACTCTGGAGAGCTCAACCGGAAATGGCAACTCGCCTTCCGCATAATCCAACTGCCGACGCCTGAAGATCTTCCATTTTTTATTGACTTCCTCGAACAGGCCAAAAGACTCGGTGGCGGTCTCCGAGGAGCCGAGAAACAGAATTCCATCGCGCCGCAGTGCGTAATGAAAAAGCCTCAAGACTCTTTGCTGCGAAGCGGAGTCGAGGTAGATCAACACGTTCCTGCAACTCACCAGATCGAGTCTGGTAAACGGCGGGTCCTTGAGGAGATCCTGGATAGAAAATAGCGCCACCTCGCGGATCTCTTTTATGATGGTGTAGCCGTTGTTCTCCTTGGTCACAGTGAAGAATCGCGTTAGCCGCTCCGGCGTAATGTCGCTGACGATATTGGGGGGATAGATAGCCGCGCGGGCCTTGGCAACAGCGTCGCTATCGACATCCGTGCCGAAGATTTGCACGTTCAGGTGCTTCTTTAGGCTATCCATACATTCCCGCAGGATGATCGCAATCGAGTAAACTTCCTCGCCGGTGGCGCAGCCTGGAACCCAGATCCGAAAAGAGTCCGTTGACCTGGCGGCGAGCATCGGCTCAAGCACAGCGCGCAGGGCCTCGAACGCCTCCGGATCGCGAAAGAAGTGCGTTACGCTGATCAGCAGATCCCGGTGCAGCAGGCTCAGCTCCTCGGGACTTTGCTCAAGAAAGTGAAGATATTGCGCGGGGCTTTCGATGTCATGGATGCTCATCCGCCGGTCGAGTCGCCGGATGACGGTAGGCTTCTTGTAGACGGAGAAGTCGTGGCCGGTTTTGGCCCGTAACAGCCGGAATATTTTTGTTAAGACATCCGAAAACTCGGCCGTGGGAGTAGGCGTACCGATGTCAATGGGCCGGAGCATTCTCGGCCGCTTGGCGAGCAGCTCACCAATTTTGTCAGGCGGCAAGACATAGTCCAGCAGACCGGTCTGGAGGGCACTTCTCGGCATGCCGTCGTATTCGGCTGAGGCTGCGTCCTGGGCGATGGCGAGTCCGCCGTTTTCCTTAATCGCTCTCAAACCCAAGGTGCCATCCGTTCCGGTCCCGGAAAGCACGACGGCGATGGCATTACTGCCTTGATCCTCAGCCAGCGAGCGGAAAAAAGTGTCTATGGGCAGCCGGAGACCGCGCGGCTCGGTGACG
>DATBLC010000381.1:0-11276 GCA_036555515.1 Binatia bacterium | reverse complement strand
TTCCGCCCGCTCTTGATCTTGTTCGACATGGTCCGACACGGGATTTCCCGGACTCAAGATCCGGTAGGGCCGACGTTCAAGGTTGCGCTCCTTCTTACGTCGAGTGCTGATGATCAATGCATTAGGCTTTCATGAACAGCGGGATCACTTCCGCACCGCCTTTCAATCCATCGAGGTAATCCGCCCAGGCTTGCATCATTCTACGCCGCTCCGGTAGGTGCTCGGCAAAATTGTATGCCGCGCTGACAGCGTTGCGTTCGGCGTGAGCGAGCTGGCGCTCTATTGCTTGATGGTTCCACCCTTGTTCGTGCAGAAGAGTTGAGGCCCCAGGCCGGTGACCAAACCTTGGAGTGGGCAATTAATGACGGCGTCTGCTTAGGCTTTTCAATCGTTCAAGATTGCCGTCTACCAAGGCTTGCTTTTTTTCATGGCTCCAGCGCTTGATCTGACGCTCCCTTGAAACTGCGGCAGTTTCGGATTCAAAAGCCTCGGAATAAACCAATTGGACGGGACGATGCTTAAACGCATGTGCGGCACCTCGGCCGTCGTTGTGCGCCTTCACACGGCTATCGAGATCCTGTGCCGAACCTACATAGAAGCTGTCGTCGGCGCAGCGAAGGATATAGACATAATGCATTGGCTCCTGCGGTGATGGTCGGAAGGACTTCTTGAGAGCCGAAAACGGAAATGGAACGAACAACCGGTTCGTAGCGAGTCGGAATCTATTGATGTGCTTAAAATATGGGGACGAACTATAACAGCGATTTCCCCTGCAAGGCATGCCTGAAGGTTAGTCACTATAATTTATTAAGGACAATAAGTCAGAACGCCCTTCGACTCCTCCCTGCGGTCGCTTGCTCAGGGCACCATTCGCCTCGCTTCATGATTTAATATAGCGCCCAATAAGCGGGCGAGCGCTTTTTCTGTAAGTCCAATGGCCTGCCATGAGCGAGCGAAGCGAGTCGAATGGTGGAGGCGGGGGGAATCGAACCCCCGTCCGAGAGTTTTCCGTCAAATATGACTACATGCTTAGCCGCCGATTTGATCTCGCTCATCGAGCCCCCAGCGGCGGGGTCTCTCAGAGCCATCCGGTTTGGATCTCGGCCTCATCCCCTCCGGCAGGAGAATCGGCCCATCCCACTAAATGACGTCTTATCCGGCCCCGTGGGAGAAGACCGGTAAGACGCTAGCTGCGATTAGGCAGCTAGGGCGTATTCAAAATCGTCTGCGTTTAAATTTGCAGATCTGTTTGTTTAACGGGATAACAGAACCCCGGCATGCCACTTTGACTTCCTACCCCCGTCGAAACCACATCGCCCCCATATCGAGAGTTTACAGTTTTCAGTTTCTAGTTTCTAGTCGGCTGATCAGAACGCGCCGCGCACCGTATTTGCTGGCGGGCTCAACCAGAAACTAGAAACCGAGAACGAGAAACTTAGCTTCTGGCTTTAATCGACCGCTCGACTTCCCGTTGCGCCTCTTTGCGCCTGAGTGTTTCGCGCTTGTCGTAGAGTTTTTTGCCGCGGGCCAAGCCCAATTCCACCTTCGCCCTGCCGTTTTTGAAGTACAAGCGCAGCGGAACGAGAGTAAAACCCCGCTCCTTGGTTTTGCCGGTGAGCCGCTCGATTTCACGATCGTGCAACAAGAGCTTTCGCGTGCGTGTCGGCTCGTGATTGAACTGATTGGCGCCTGGGTAGGGACTGATATGGACATTCAGCAGAAACGCTTCGCCTTTTTGAATGCGCGCAAATCCGTCCTTGAGATTGGCCTTGCCGTCGCGCAGCGATTTCACTTCGCTGCCGACTAAAACCAGCCCAGCCTCATAGGTCTCGTCGATAAAATAATTGTGCCTTGCCTGGCGGTTGACGGCGATATTTTGTTCCCCTGCGCCGGCGGATTTCTTACTTGTCATTGTACCGGATCTTTTCGTCGGGCGTAATTAGACCGCCGGAAGTAATCATTTTAAACGCTTCTTCCATCGTCATATTGAGCGGCGTCACGTCGTGGCTTGGCACGAGAAGATAAAAGCCGGAGGTCGGATTCGGCGTGGTCGGCACGAAAACATTGACCAGCTGGACGTCTTTCTTGTGTTCCAGATGGCGCCATACGTGTCCCATCGCGAAGGCGACGGTGTAGACTCCGGCGCGCGGATATTCGATCAGCACGACCTGGCGCTGTGAATATGATTGATCCAAAAAAGTCTGCACCAGCTTTTGCACGGCAATATAGATGCCGCGGAATATGGGAATGCGCACGAATAGCGCGTCCCAAGCGGCGAGGAATCTGCGCGTCGCCACGCCGCGGGTCAACACGCCGAGAAAAAGGATAAGACCGACGGTGATCACGGCGCCGAGTCCGGGAATCGCGAACGGCAGATAATACTTGGGGTTGATCCGGTCCGGCAAAACGTCAATGATCCCGTCGAGCAGTCTGATCACCCAGCCGAGAAACCAGAGAGTGATGACCACCGGCAAAAATACCAGCAAACCGGCCAAGAAATAGCGCCTGAGGACTTCTCCCAACCTGAACCTTGGCCGGCTTCGCGTCTCTTCAGGCAACTGGGCTACCCTCCCCATAAACTGACGAGTTCAAATCGTTCAAGCTGTTCAAGAAGTTCAAAACATTGTGCACGAATTGTGATGAGTTTATCGATCCGCGCTCGGAGGGGCTTACCCCGGGCGACGCAGTGTCACATGTCCATAGGCTCATGAATTCACTGACAATACAGCCCGACATTGTCGATGAGCCGCGCCTTGCCGATCCACACGGCTAAAGCCAGCACCGCACCGCCCCGCAGCTCTTCGATTTCGCCCAACGTCTCGGCATCGCACAGACTTGCGTACTCCAGCCGCGCCAACGGCTCGGCGCTTATCTCGCGCTTGACTCGATCCAAAATCACCGACGCCCGCCGTTCGCCGCTTCTTACCAGGCACTCAGCCGCGCGCAACGAACGCGACAGACAGAGCGCCGCCTGGTGCTCCGCGGCATTTAGATAAACATTGCGCGAACTCATGGCCAGACCATCCGGCTCGCGCACGGTGGGATGACCGACGATCTCGACTCGAAAACTCATGTCCCGCGTCATGCGCCGGATGACTTGCAGCTGTTGGAAATCCTTGCAGCCGAATATGGCGACATGAGGTTGAACGATATTGAAAAGTTTCGCCACCACCGTGGCCACTCCCTGGAAATGGCCCAGGCGAAACGCGCCGCACAAAGGCGCGCTCAGGTTCTCGACTTGGACGTGAGTCTGATGACCCTCCGGGTACATCTCCGCCACGGAAGGATGAAACAGAACGTCGACGCCGGCCTGTTCGAGCAGCTCCCGGTCGCGGCCAAAATCGCGCGGATAGGCCGAAAAATCCTCCCGCGGCGCGAACTGCGCTGGGTTGACGAAGATCGATACGACAAGGCGGTCGCCGTGCTTTTTTCCAGCCCGCACCAGGCACAGGTGGCCTTCATGCAAAAAGCCCATGGTTGGAACAAAAGCGATCCGCCGGCCCTGACGCCGCTCGGCGTCGCTCCAACGCTGCATCTCATCTATGCGCTCAACGATTAGCACGAGATAAAAATTCGGAGTACCGGGAGTGTTGGAGTGTTAGAGTACTGGCTTCCGCCCATCACTCCATCATTCCAGTTCTCCATGACTCCAATCTACCATGTTACTTGAACGAATGCTCCGGGCCGGGAAACTTACCCTCTCGTACTTCAGTGATGAAGTTCTTAACGGCGCCGCCCATAGCATCCTTTAGCTCGGCGTAACGTTTAACGAACTTGGGCGTGAAATCGTCGAACAGCCCGAGCATGTCGTGAATAACCAGCACCTGGCCGTCGCAATGAGGACCGGCGCCGATACCAATGGTGGGAATAGTCAGTTGCCCGGTGATTTCCCCGGCTAAATCCGCCGGTATGCCCTCCAACACCACCGCGAAGCCCCCTGCTTCCTCCACCGCCCGCGCATCGCTTAGAATCCTGTTGCGCGCTTCTTTTTCTTTGCCCTGAAGCTTGTAGCCGCCAAACGCGTGCACCGACTGCGGCGTCAATCCGACATGCCCCATGACCGGAATCCCGGCGCGGGTGGTGGCTTCAATGGTCTCGCGCTGCGCCACACCGCCCTCGAGCTTGACCGCTTCGGCGCCGGCCTCCTGCAAAAACCGGCCGGCATTGCGCACCGCCTCTTCCCGGCTTATCTGATAGGAAAGAAACGGCATGTCGCCGACGAGCAACGCGCGCCGGCGGCCCCGCGCCACGGCGCGGGTATGATAAATCATATCCTCCAGCGTAACCGGCAGTGTGTTCGCCTGCCCCTGTACGACGCAGCCGAGGGAATCACCGACAAGCAGGATATCCACTCCCGCTTCGTCGAGAATGCGGGCGAAGGTGTAGTCATACGCGGTCAGGCAAGTGATCTTCTCGCCGCGCCGCTTCTTTTTGACGATCTCCGGAACGGTGACCTTGTCCGCCATTGACGCGCCCTCCCAAAATAAAAAAGCCTCCCGGAGCGAACCGGAAGGCCATCAACGGCTGGAAGAGCCCATGCTCTTCCTGACATAACCCATGCTGCCATCCGTCTCGGTCCGGACTATTTGGATCCAAGCGGTATATAATGTTGCGTGCCCGACCCCATAGTATTGATCTCTTTGATCAAGTCAGCCAGGTGCTTGCTGCTTGCAACGAAATCAATATCGGAAGTATTGACCACCAACAGAGGCGTCTCGTTGTAATTGAAGAAAAACCGGTTATACGCCTGGGCCACTTCCGTGAGGTATTCGAAGGTCACGCCACGCTCGAAGCTTTTATCCCTCTTTTTCACCCGCTTGTAAAGCACCTCGGGACGCGCCTGCAGGTACACGACCAGATCGGGCTTGGGCACACGCGCCGTGAGCAGAGCATATATTTGCTGATAAAGTTTTAACTCTTCGCTGCTCAGGGTCAAGGCCGCGAAGATATTGTCCTTGGCGAACAGATAATCGGCGACGGTGTTCTGATTGAAAAGGTCCTGCTGGGATAACTCCAGCTGCTGGTGATAACGGTTCAGCAGGAAAAAAGTCTGGTTTTGAAAAGCATAGGTCTCCTTGGCTTTGTAAAATTTCGGCAAGAAGGGGTTGTCTTCCACCTGCTCAAACACCGTGCGCGCCTGGAACTCTGTGGCAAGTATGCGCGCCAGACTGGTCTTGCCGACCCCGATGGGCCCCTCGACAACAATGTATTTCGCCTTCGCCATGCAAAGGGGAAATCTACACAAGGTCGGGAAAATTGTCCAGGTGACATTCACCACTGGCGACGTTCAAAAAGTGCAAATCGTTTAAAACGTTCAAAACGATCGCCGGATTGTCCGACGGCTTGAACGATTTGAACGGCTTGAACTACTTGAACTGGCTGTGTTCAGCATTCTTGCTACATCCCTTCGAGCAGCGCGGTGCGCAGCAGATCCATAGCATTCAAGGTCATGCGCGTGCGGTCGTACTGCCCGCGGCCGGCCATGGTGCTGGTAAATCGCTTGAAAGCTTTTCCGTCCGTGAGCGAGATATAAGTTTCGCCGCGCGCCAGATTTTGCACCAGCCTGCTATCAGGGTCTAAAATCGCATGCAATGCCAGCCCGAAATCGCTGCCCGCCAGCGCGCGGACACACCAGGCAAGCTCATCGGTCAGCGCGGCCGGATCTTCGATGACCTGGTCCAATTTTTCCGGCTCGCGCGCCTGGCCCAGAAAGGCGCGCATCGAAGACTTGCCATTGCTGACCAAGCCCGTGAGAAAATGTTCGGCGCCGGCGCTTTGCATCCGCTCGGCCAAGAGCCCGCAGCTCACGTCTTCATAAACCGCGACGGTCTTATTTGACTCGCGCAAAAGCTTGCCCACCACGCGCTCCATGGTCTCATCGTCCGCGCCGAAGATCGCGCCGCCAAGCAGACTTCGCACCTCTTGTTCCACCGGCGCGATCATCTTCATCGCCTCTTCACGATTGGCGGCCTTGGCCGCGATGCGCACGTCGACCTGGCCGGGCAGAGCCAGGACGCCGACAGTGGGATTTACGGAATTGGCGATCAGGTGGCCGACCTTGTCGTCCACCGCGCTCTCGCCGACGCCGACGATTTTTAGAACGCGGTAGTGAATGACCTCAGCGAGGTTGAATTTCTTGCGCAGGTACGGCTCGACTTCGTTCTCAAACAGCCATTTCATCTCCACCGGCACGCCCGGCAGCGAATAAATTACACCGCGGGGGTCCTCGACGATAAAACAGGGCGCCGTGCCGTTCGGATTGTTCACCCGGATTGCCCCTTCCGGCATAAAGGCCTGGCGGCGGTTATTGGGCGTCATCGTTCGACCGCGCCGTTTGAAATTACCTTCCACCCATTCGAGCATCGTTTCATCGAAAACAAGTTTCCGTCCCGTGACTTCCGCCACGATCTCGCGCGTCAAATCATCTTGCGTCGGACCGAGTCCGCCGCTGGTAATGACGATATCGGCCCGTTCCAGGGCGCGTTGGATCACTTCTTTCATTCGGCCTGGGTTGTCGCCGACGACGGATTTGAAATAGAGATTCACGCCCAGTGCGGTCAGGCGCTGCGCCATCCAGGCGGAGTTGGTATCGACGATTTGGCCGAGCAGAAGCTCGGAACCGATAGCGACGATTTCTGCATTCGCCATGAAAGACTTCTCCTTGGAACCAATTAAAATTTATACATTAGCCGGCGCGCCCGACTCAACCCGGCGGCAATCTGCGCGCCGTCCACCCTTGTCCGGCTGCCGCTTCTTTGCCACAATACGCCCATGATCATTCTGCTTTGCAACGACGACGGTATTCAATCCGAAGGCTTGACCGCACTCGAACAGGCTTTCCAGGGCATAGGGGAAACCTATACCGTCGCTCCCGACCGGGCGCAAAGCTCCATGAGCCACGCGCTCACTTTACACCGGCCGCTGCGCGTGTACGAATTGGCGCCGCGCCGTCTCGCCGTCGATGGCACGCCGGTGGACTGCGTCAAATTGGCGCTCACGGGGTTGCTTTCCGCTCGGCCCAATCTCGTGGTCTCGGGGATCAACAAGGGACCGAACCTCGGCGATGATATCATTTACTCCGGGACAGTGTCCGCCGCCATAGAAGCGGCATTGCTCGGCATTCCGGCCATCGCCGTTTCTCTGGTTACCTTTCAGAACTTTGATTTCCGCGCCGCCGCGGCCTTCACCGCCGAATTGACCGGAAAAATTCAGGAACGCGGCTTTCCGCCAGCGACGCTGCTTAACATCAATGTGCCGGCGCTGCCGCGCGATCGGCTCAAAGGCTGGAAGCTGACGCGCATGGGTAAACGCCACTATAGCGAAACCATCGTAGAGCGAGTCGATCCGAGGGGCGGCAAGTATTACTGGATCGGCGGCGACGATCTCGGCTTCGCCCAACAAGACGGCACCGATTGCATGGCGGTGCAAGAAGGCTACGTATCGGTGACGCCTTTGCAAGTCGATTTGACGGACTACAAATTGCTGCACGATAGCACGCTGCCTACTTTCGCTTGGCCGTAACTGACAATGCCGCCATCCCAACCCATGCGCGAGGCCGAACACAACCAAGATACCCGCATCGACAAATGGCTCTGGGCGGCGCGATTTTTCAAGACGCGCGGGCTTGCCGCCGAAGCGGTCAGCGGCGGCAAAGTCGAGATCAACGATGCGCGCCCGAAACCGAGCCGGATGGTTCGCGCGGGAGACCAGCTGACTATCCGCCGCGGGCCCTACCAGTGGACCGTCATCGTAAGAGCCGTCTCGAAATTACGCGGTCCCGCCTCGCAGGCGCAGGCGCTTTACGATGAAACCGAGGAAAGCGTGCGGCGCCGTGAAACCCTCGCCGCGCAAATGAAACTCGAGCGCTGGCCTGAGTTTGATTCGCCCGGCCGTCCATCGAAAAAAGACCGACGCGCGATGGCGCGGTTCACCAAGCGGGGGTGGTGATCGCTATCCAGGAAGTCTTCCTAGTTTTGACTTGCCTGCCGGTAATTGTTATTGATGCTGCTGAAAAAATCTTACTAATGAGTTCGTTAATTTAGAGACTATGTCGCTAGTGTGCGACCGAGAGGCGAGCCCTTCCGATGCGGTCAATGGTTCTCTGCCTTGCCGGCCACCACCCCGTCCTCTCCATAGGTGGAAAATGCCCGTCGGCAGGGCCTGAAAACAACCTTTGCGCTCCTGTGCCCGCGCTCTCCAGGTCTCACCCCTCGGTCGCTGTTTGGTTATTCAATTGTAGACTCCTTAATAAGAATAGTGCGATACTTCGGCAAACTCAGCAAACGGAAAATCGCCAATGATTTAAGAAGCTCCGGCGTTGGTGCCTTGAATAAAATCAGGATGGGCTCGAGGTAAACAAAATGATCAAAAAATTAATTTACCTGATTGCCGGCGCTGGCGCCTGTTGCGCGCTAACGCCCCTTAGCGCGCTTGCCCAATCTACTCCTTATTTCCAGGGCAAAACCATCGTGCTCGTCCAGGGACGCGAGCCTGGCGGCACTGGCGCCCTGCGGGTGCAAGCGGCGATACCGTTCCTGCGCAAGTACCTTCCCGGCGAGCCGGTCATTGTAACCCAGTTCATGACCGGCGGCGGGGGCAGAAAAGCGACCAATTATATTTACCGCAACGTCAAACCCGACGGTTTGACGATTGGCAACGTCGGATCCGGCCTGGTGGCCAATGCCGTGCTCGGTTCGGTGGGCGTCGAATACGATATCGACAAACTGATTTATCTGGGCTCGTCAAACAGCGCGACGCAGTACGCGTTCGGTTCAGTGGCGAAATTGGCTCTCGACAGCCTGGACAAGCTTCGCGCTCACCGCGGGTTGCGCGTCGGCGCGCAGACTGTCGGCCATGATATCTATATCAACGGGCGGCTGTTTGCCTGGCTGCTTGGCCTCAAGGAGCCGCGCTTCGTTACCGGGTTTTCGGGTCCCGAGCTCGATCTCGCCATGCTGCGGGGCGAACTCGACGCCAGGGCGAACATTCCGGATACGATTCTGCAGCGCTCGCCGGATCATGTTGAAAAAAAACTCGTGAACTTTCATGCCATAATTCAGATTCCGAAGGATGACCGCCACCCCCATCCCGCTTTCAAGTCCCTGCCGGAGCTGGAGACTTTCGCCAAGTCCGACAAAGAGAAAAAAATCATGACGATGTTCCGAACCTTCCGGCTGGTCGGCTCGCCTTACATTCTGCCTCCGGGAACGGCGCCGGAGATCGTCGCGATCTGGCGCGATGCGATGCGCAAGACATTCATAGACCCGGCGTTTCTCAAGGAGTTCAAAAAACTCTCCGCCGACGATGCCACGCCGCTGACGCCCGAAGCGCAGGACAAAGCGATCAAGGATATCCCCCGGGACAGCGAAGTGATCGCGCTGTTCAACAAGCTCGCCGGCGGCGAGCCCTTGCCGCCGCGCTAGCGCCTTCAGCGCCGTTTAAGGTTCCGCGTTCAAGGTTCAGGGTTGGTCGTGGGGACAGTGAACGTTGAACATTGAACACTCGAAGCGGTTGATCCCTCCGCCGCAAGCGCTTTCACGGCGGCTCTCGATCATGCCGTCAGCGAAATTCGCGCAAGTCCCGAGCGCTGGCCACCTTGGCCGCGCTCTCATCCGGCCTCGCCACTTTCATTTCCAGAATCTGTGCGGTCTGCGGGGAGTAACCAAGCTCGCCAAGACCTTTCTTAAGCCCGGTCACGATCTCGGTGAACCTTGGTTAGGAACGGCTTCCCTAGGAGATCCAACCGCTTGACGGCTAGCTCGGGGGCCATGTTGGTTAGCCCCGTGACGTTCCTACCTGGTTTAGCTAAGCTAGACTGGCGACGTGTCCGGGCCCCACGAGATCGCCCGTGTTCGCCGCAACTATTGGGATCGTCGAAGTTGCGCGTTTCGCAGCGTCAACCGACGCGCCTCCCGACGTTACGATTATATCAACCTTGAGCCGCGCTATGTCGGCTGCCAGTTCACTTAGGCGCTCTAGCTTTCCCTCTGCGTATCGATACTCAATATATTGATGTTTTGGCCTTCAACGTACTTGAGTTCGCGGAGCCCTTTGCGAAAAGCCTCGGTGCGGGCCCCGTAGCTGAAAGCGGAACCGGGAACAAGCAATCCTATCCGGGGAACTTTCCCGGGCTGTGCCGACGCGGAAACGCAAAGCGCCCAGAGCATAACGCCCATCAGAATTGCGGATTTGAGATTGCGGAGTGCGGATTTAAGATTAATGTCGAAAGAGTCGATCCAAATTCGTTCCATTGTCTCTTCCCCACAATCCGAAATTCGAAATCCACAATCCGAAATTATTTGAGCACCCGATCCGCCCTTGCCAGCACGTTTGGCGGAATCGTCAGACCGATCTGTTTGGCCGCCTTGAGATTGATCACAAACTCAAACTTCGTCGGCTGTTCCACTGGAATGTCCCCAGGTTTAGTCCCCTTAAGAATCTTGTCCACATAAGTGGCTGAGCGGTGGAACAAGTCGGTAAGGTTAGCGCTGTAGGCCATTAGCCCCCCGGCTTCCACAAATTGGCTGTTGTGGTACATCGCGGGAAGCCGGTTCTTTACCGCAAGTTCTATAATCTGTGCTCGATGAGTACTGAGGATTATACTCGTTAGCGTGAGGACTGCGTCTGCTCGCCCCTTGCTTGCTGCTCGGAATGCAGTCCCAATATCCTCGGGCCCCAGTACGCCTAGGTATTGAAGTTGTACCTTGAACACCTTTGCGGCGAGCTCCATCTCCCTCATCACTTGTGCGTAGCCGGGGAAGGTTGAATTCCCGAGGACGCCTACGCTGGCGAGTTTAGGGACGACCTCTCTCAGAATCTCCAATCGTTTGCCGCCGAGTTCCGGGGCAAAGGTGGACAGTCCTGTGATGTTTCCACCAGGGCGCGCCAGGCTGGCAACGAAACCGTCGGCAACAGGATCGTTATCCTGCGCCATGACAATGGGAATCGTAGAAGTTGTTGCCTTGGCGGCACGGGTTGGTCCCGGACCGGCCGAGACGATGATCTCTACTTTGAGACGCACTAACTCAGCCGCGAGCGCGCGGAGGAGATCGAGTTCTCCCTCTGCATATCGATACTCAATGACAATGTTTTTTCCTTCAACGTACCCAAGCTCGCGCAAACCCTGCCGGAATGCCTCATGGCGGGGGACGTTAGTGGAAGGGGAGGCACCACTCAGGAATCCTATCCGCGGGATTTTCGTCGGCTGCTGGGCGTGAACAAATGAGCAAAGGGCAAAGAGCAGAGCGCTGATGAGCGGAAGGGACATGAATTTTTGA
>DATBLC010000380.1:0-49384 GCA_036555515.1 Binatia bacterium | reverse complement strand
TGCCGGCGGGCATTTCCACCTATGGAGAGGACGGGGTGGTGGCCGGCAAGGCAGAGAACCATTGACCGCGATCGGAAGGGCTCGCCTCTCGGTCGCACACTAGCGACATAGTCTCTAAATAACGAACTCATTAGTAACTTCTCTTCTATCATCTTCGACATCATTTTCTTCAGCCTCTCGACCGCACATCACAGCCTCGAATTCCTAAGTACGAATACCGGTCGCTGCGTCGAGCAGTTAGCAAAAAGGATCGCCGGCCGAACATGCTTGCCTGAGTTAGGAGCCATGCGCCGGCGTGGCGCGAAGACGGACTACTGGTTCTCGTTGAACAGAACGCGAACTTGGTTTGGATCTTCAGCAATTGTTGGCGGATCGACGCTGCCGTTGCCAAGTGATCCGGTCTCAGCGTTTGCCGCACTTCACGCGCACCCTACGATCGCGGAAGGAGATAACCGCCAATTTCCAATCGGGGGCTTGCGGCCGTTTAAACGTTTCTCGACGAGTTTCGCAGGATCGATGTAGTTCATGAGGGATTGGTCGTAAAAGCTTCCAAGTCTAATACCTCGGATAGCGTGGAAACTGCGTCCCCCTGCCATTCTCTGGCTTCTCGGAGCACTTCGCCGCGAGTTTCCTGTGAGGACGTTCGAATCAACACGGGATGAATCCCAACCTCGGCCGCAGCCTTTAATTCGTGGTTTTCGCCATCAGCAACGTAGAGACAATCCTCGGGAGCGACGCCGAGACGCTCACAGGCGAGATGATAGATACGAGGATCCGGTTTCTTCAGGCCTTCTCGGCTGGAGAAGATGGGGTTATCAATTAAACTGGCAAATGCTGTTTCTTGCCAGAGAATAGGAATCTCGATTGAACAGTTACTGAGCAATCCTAATTTATATCCCTGGTTTTTTAGTTGCGCGAGCGTCCCAACGGCGTTCGATTTGGGCTCGAGAGCGCGCCGTGTATGCCGCAAACGAATATCGACGGCTTCGGTCATTTGTTCGGCAGTCACCTCCACACCCATGACTCCGCATACATATTCTATGCTGTCTTCCACAGTCTGAAATGCGCCAATCGTTCGCATCTCCGAAGTTTGCCTCCAAAGCTGCATGAATGGCTCAAGCGGCACGGTGAGGGCCGCAGCCAGCTCTGTGTTCATTTGGCCCACCGACGACACAAAGTCGTCCACCAATGTCCCAAATAAATCGAAGACGACCGCGTTAATTTTCATGGATCTAATACTCGACTGGCCTTACTGGTCCAAAATGCAATGTGCTCCGATCTTCTATGAACCGCATAAGCACAACCTTGAACGTGAACCGCAGGCGCAACTTGGCCGACATAGCTGAACATTCGATATGCCGGCCGGAAAAGCCGGCACCCCACGGACTGTCCCATTCCATCTGGTGCCTTTGATCGGGCGGGCTAAACATCCACAGGGCATCGTTTATCAACTGATGTTGCACTACTCAAAACCAAATCTTCCGAGTCGCAAACGGGTCGTAACCGGCTTCCGCCGGCTCCAGCCACTCTCCTGCTCGTTCGAGAAATTCTCCTGGCGTCATATGGCGACAACCTTAATCATCAGTTTTTCTTGATATTTTCTATTTTTACCGGCTCTACCGATTCCGCCAATTCAAAGCCGAAGACTTTTGAGTAGAAGTAAAGCTCCGCTTCAAGCACGCGCTCGATGTTTTCGGCTTTACGAAAGCCATGCTGCTCGCCCTCGAAGGTGAGATAGGCCACCGGCAGCTTTTTCGCACGCATGGCTTCAACCATCTTTTCGGCCTGATTCGGCGGAACGACTTTGTCCTCGAGCCCCTGAAACAGTATCATCGGACAATTTAAACGGTCGGTGAAGTGAATCGGCGAGCGCTCGATATAAAGGTCGCGCCGTTCAGGATATGGACCGATCAAACGGTCGAGATAGCGCGACTCGAACTTGTGCGTGTCCTGGGCAAGTGCCTCCAAGTCGCTGATGCCGTAAAGGCTGGCGCCGGCCTTGAAAGCATTACGGAACGTCAGCGCAGAGAGCGTGGTATAACCGCCGGCGCTGCCGCCGCGAATGGCCAGGCGGTCGCTATCGACTTCGCCGATTTCGACGAGATAGCGAGCGCCGTTGACACAGTCATCGACATCAACGATGCCCCACCGGCCGTTGAGTCGCTCGCGATAGGCGCGGCCGTGGCCTGAACTGCCGCCGTAGTTCACATCCAAGACGGCAATCCCGCGGCTGGTCCAATATTGGATCGAATACTTTAGCGATGCGGAGCTTGACGAAGTCGGCCCGCCGTGGCTCATGACCAATAGCGGTGGTTTTTCGTTTTCCGGCGGCGTGTAATCTCTATTTCGCGGCGGGTAGAAATATCCGTGGGCGGTCAGCCCACCCTCGGTGGGAAACTCGATGGCCCTCGGTTCGGCGAGGTAAGCGGTATCAACGGCTGTTTCGCGTGAGCTTCGCAACACTTCCAGGTCTCTGGTAGCCAAATCCAGGGCAACGGCGGAACTAGTCTGCGTCGAAGATGCGCCAATAAAGAAGACTTGATCACCACGGACACGCACCTGCGAAATCGCCGTGAAGGGAAGATCAATTGTGTGCAATTTTTTCGTTGTGGTGTCGAGCGTGGCAAGATAATCACTGCCATTTCTTGCGTAGCTGCAAATGAGAGTGGATTGGGATGCAAAGCCATAGAGGAGATTGCCAAAAACCCAGTGTGGCTGGCCGAACTCGGCATCCATTGGATACAACGGTTGAATCCTGTTCTCGTGCCAGCAATAGAGATTCCACCACCCCGTGCGGTCGGAAACGAAATAAAGCATTCCATCAGGCGACCAGGCCGGTTGACAAATTGATTCATTGCTACCGCCGGCGACTTTGAGTGTATCCATCAGAGAACCGTCTTGACCCAGTCGGCCGACCCACAGCTCGGTTCCATCCCACGGCATGTTTGGATGATTCCACGCGAGCCAAGCCAGCTGTGAACCATCGGGATTTAGGCAAGGGGAGGCGTAGAAATCGTTTCCTGAAACCACAACTGTCTCCGCTTCCGGGCCGTTGAGATTAATGCGGGCGATTGTGTTGACAGCCTCCCCTTGACCGGAATGATCTTCGCGCACGCAGAAGAATAAGTTTCTTCGACGATCGATTTGTCCGTCTGCGTAGCGCATCGCGCCGGCTTTCGTAAGAGGATGCGGCTCGGCCTCGGGGTTCTGCAGATATAGGCGCTGGTCGGTGAAATTGGCAAAGACAATTGTCCCATCGGAAACCGCGTAATCGCCGCCGCCGTATTCGTGCACTCGGGTTCGCGCGTTGAACCCTGCCGGTGTCATATCCGCCACCTGTCCGTCTGCCGAGCGGCGCACGATAACTTTTCTCCCACCTTCGTGCGCGCGCCGCTCGATCCAATATATATCGCCTCCGTCTATTCGGACTTGCTCGAGGCCGACCTCGCCGGCAGCGACCAACTCGGCGCTGATCGGCGATTTCCATGATCCGTAAGGTAAGACGACCTTGAACATTGGCCTTTTACCGACTGACTAGAGCCTCAGCAATTTTCGCGCATTGCCGTGGAGCATCGCTTCCCGCTCGGCGTTAGTGCAGTTCATATCTCGGATTTTCTGCGCGGCCATCCAGTCGCCGAGCTCGTACGGATAGTCGGTGCCGACCATAACGTGTTCTGGGCCCACCATGCGTTTGAGGTACTCCACCGTTTCAATACGGTACAGGAGATTGTCAAAGTAGAGATTTTTCAAATATTTGCTCGGAGGTTGAGATGACGGGAACGGTCGCGTTCGACTGGCGGTGTGATAACCGTTGTCAAAACGGCCAAGGTGGTAAGGAAAGAAACCGCCGCCGTGGAGCAAAGCGAGCTTCAGATTAGGGAAACGATCGAACACACCGCTATAGATCATGTAGCCAACTGAAAGAGTCGTGTCCGCGGGGTTTCCACATATATTGCGAAGGCCGTAGCCGTCCATTTTGTCGCTGCCGGCAACCCATTCCGGGTGCATGATCATGAGCACGTCGAGTTCTTGCGCCTTAGCCCAAAATGGATCAAATTCTTTGCTGGCGTAGTATTTACCTACGACATTGGAGGCGATGGTCACACCGGACATCTTGAGTTCGCCGATCGCATGCTCCAGCACTCGCGCGGCGCGCAGCGGATCTTGCAGCGGCACGGTGGCAATGCCCGTGAAACGGCTGGGATGACGCTTGACGAGATTCTGAATGGCCTCGTTATAGAGTTTGCTCCACGATTCACCATGCCGACCGTCGAGTTCGTAGCCGACGGCGCTAGTTTGGACTTCGACTGTCGCCAGCGCGATGTTTCCCCGAGTCATGGCCTCCATGCGTTTCTCGACCTCCGCCAGCTGCGGGTTCAGGGAAACCCGGTGGCCTTTGGGAAATTGTATTTGGAGCGGATTGTCTTTGCTGGTCTTGGGAGGAAAATATTCGAGGCCAAGCGCTTTACCATGTTGTTTGATTTCGCCAATCAATTCCGGAGCAAAATAATGATGATGAATGTCGATGGCCCGCGTCACGTTGGCGCCGCGATCAGGGGCCGATGTTGCCGCGCAGCCGGCCAAAAGACCGGACGAGACGACCGCGGTTTTGCCGGCGAGCTTGAGAAAATCACGCCGAGTGGTATTTGAAGATTCTCTTTGCATGCTTTTCCTCCTCAACAAAATTGACTTCATGAGAGCCCAAGTGGTGAATTCAATCTGCCAAGCGCGCCAGCCACTGATTGATGACCTCAACGATCTGCGCGGTGTGCCGGCTGTAGAAATGATTGCCGCCGTCGACCCGCTCGTAGGTTGCGTTGGCGCCGGCGTTGGCGACGATTTCTTGAGCGTATTCGTGAAATAGATTTGGCTCGGCGCCGCCGACAACGGCAAGCAAAGGACAGCCCAGATTTTTGGCGTGGGAGCGGCAATCGTTACGGTCGTCCTTTCCGTATTTGTCGAGATGGGTGCGCGCGCTAAAGATCCCCGGCGTGGCGCCGACGGCGACCGACATCAACTCTTCACCTTTGCCACCGGCAACCATGGATTCGGCTTGTTCAATCAGTTCACGGAACTTGGGTTGGCGCGCGATCCGCTCAGAGTAAAATTGTCTCGGTGCGGAGCAGGAAACGATGCCGGCGATGTCCGAACGGCGGCGGGTACCCTGGTAGATGATTGACTTAATGGCCCCGAGGCTGTGGCCGATCAAAACGAATCGCCGGTAGCCACGGCTGGAGAGGAACGCCAAGGCGCCGTCAAGATCAGCGAGGCAGTCGTCAAGGTTTTCAAACGCCGAGCCGCCGAACTTGTTTAAGTTGCCGGCGCGACAGATCCAGTCATGGCCGCGGGTGTTGATCGAGAAACAATGATATCCGCACGCCGCCAATTCTTGGCCGAAGAGAAACAACGGCGGCAAATAAAAATTCATCGCCACGCCGTGTACGAACACCAACGCGAGGTCGGAGGCTCTGTTTGCCGGAGTCAGAAGGGCGCCGTGTAGCCGTTCGTTGTCCGAGGTCTTAAAGGTGCATATGTCGGTTTGGAATTTCATCGGACGGTAAGAAAAGGAGTGTGACAGAGATCGGGATAGAGTTCGAGGAATCAAGCTACGGCGTCACGAGCCCGTGTTCCCGCCGTCAGTTGTTAAACTGTTTTAGCCAGTCAGAGATGATTTCGATGACCTCGGGCTCGTGGTTGATATAAAAATGATTTGATCCCGGAACGATCCTGTAACTTGCGCTTGCGCCGCCGGCTTCAGCGAGAGCCTTGGCGTATTCGGGGAAAAACGGGTGTTCGGCGCCCCCGGCGATGGCCAGGTGCGGGCATCCCAGGCGATGAGCTTGGGGCCGGACATCGTTTTTCTCGTGGCGGCCATATTTGTTTTCGTAGGTTTTGGCGGTAAAGATTCCCATCGCGCCGCTGGTCTGCGCCCAGAGAAATTCGTCGCCTTGGCCCTCCGCGATCATGCGTTCCGCCTTGGCCATAAGCTCTTCGAACTCGGGTTGATCATCCGCCCGCGCCGAATAAAACTGCTTCGGGCAGGAACAGGAAATGACGCCGGCGATATCGGCGCGTTGACGCGCGCCTTGGTAAAGCAGCGACTTTACGCAACCCAGACTGTGGCCGACGAGAATGAATCGCTTGTAGCCGCGGCGCGCCATGCAGTCGATGGCGCCGTCAAGGTCCAGCGAGCATTCTTCAAAGGTTTCATAGGCCGCGCCGCCGAATTGGGTGAGATTGCCCGCGCGGGCAATCCAGTCATGGCCGCGGGTGTTAATGACGAAACAATGATAGCCGCCCTCGGCAAGCGCTTGTCCGATCGTCGGCAGCGGCGGCAGGTAAAAATTCATGGCTACGCCGTGGACCATGATCAAGGCCAGTTCGGACTCCTTGTCCGGCGGCGTGAAAAGCAGGCCGTGAAATCGTTCGTTATCGGCGGTCTTGAAACTTAGCAGTTGGGTATGGATTGTCATGGTTGTGATTGCGTAGGTATTTTTTTGCGCGGAGATTCGTTCAAGATGTTCAAATCGTTCAAGCCGAAAGACAAATTAAACTCTTACTTTACGCCATAGTCGGCGTAGAGTTTTTCAAAGAAGCCGCTCTGGTCGATTCTACGGATCACGGTTGTATCGACCAGACTATCCGTGTTGATCGCCCCGATTTTGGGGTTCTGCGCTTTCATGATCCGCTGCAGCCCGCGAAGACCCTCTACTGAAACATAAGGTTTGCGATACTCCTCAGCGCGAATCATAGCGAGGATGTCCTGATAGGCCGAGTCAGCGGCGGCCGGGTCGGAAAGCTTGAAATGCTTCGCGATGGTGTCGGTGACGGCAGCCTTGTTCTTGGCGCCGGCGATGAAAACCATGCCTTCGATAAGCGCCTTCATGACGTTTTGCAGCGTGTCTGGATTTTGCTGCAAATATGCCGGCTCGACCAGGACCGCCATGCCGACCGAAGCGAGTTTCGTTTTGTCGGATCGGCCCAGTACGTTGAAGCCCTTTTCGGCGAGGCGGCGGCTGAGAAATCCGGGCACGACGGTGGCGTCGATTCTGCCGGTCTCCACTGCCTGGCTCAAGACGGTGACGTCACCAATGACAATCATTTGGATGTTGTCGCGTTTTTCGTCGAGGCCGAAGTGCTCAAGCCATACGGTGGCGGTTTTCCAGACCCCGCCGCCGATGCTCTGGATGCCGAACTTCTTGCCGCGCAGGTCTTCCGGCTGCTTGATGTAGGGCCGCGCGACAACATCCAGCGTCTCTCGGCTGTTTAGACTGGCGATCATTTTAAGATTCTTGCCACCCACTGCGGCGGCCAGCGCGGTGGTTGCGCCACCGTAGGCGATCTGGGTGTCGCCCGACGCCAGAGTCGCGATTTGCGCCGGATTCCCACGTACCCACACGATCTGCGCTTTGACGCCATACTTGCCGAAAAAGTTCTGTCGCTGCGTCACCCAGAGGGGTATCGCGGAAGTGCTCATGCTGGCGTGGGTAATGACGACCTCGCCCGAGGCGGGCAGAGCGTTTTTGGGGAGGGCGCCCGATTCAATGGCAAACAGAAATAAGCCCATGAAAGCTTTTGAAGCGCGGTTCATAAGGATTTACCTCGGGTCTCATTTTCACGAGAACTGGTAATGGCCGAAATATAGCTTCAACGGATTCTATCAGGCAACCGCAAACTAAAAAGTACTGCACGCCTCCGGGTAAGCCTAAACTTGGATGTTTCAATCCCCGGTACTTGTTATCGCCGGCAAAATTCATTGCCGATTTGGTCTAACCAAGGTTCTTGACATTTTCGATCGTTTTACTTATTTAAGGGTATCCTGGGAGTCGGCATTATGAAAGTGAGCTCGAAAGGCCATTATGGTTTATTGGCGCTAGCGGAGTTAGTCGGCAGTTACCGGTTTCAGCGCGCCGTGCAATTAAAGGAGATTGCTGAGAACCAAAATATCCCGATGCAGTATCTCGGGCAGATCATGGTCTTGCTCAAAAGAGGAGAATTGGTGCGTGGCGCGAGGGGGCCAACGGGTGGATACATGTTAGCTCGTCCGCCGGAGAGCATTAGCGTCAAGGAAGTTTTGCATGTCTTGGAGGGGCCCATCGCCGGCTTTGATTTGAGCGCCAGGCGACCTGGGCAAGCCTTGCCGATTGTGACCAGGCGGTTAAATGAAACTTGGTCTAGGGGGCTTCAAGCTATGGAAACGGTTCTCGATGAAACGACCTTGGCCGATCTTTGCAGGGTCGAGGCACCGCCGTTAATGTATTATATCTAAGCCGAATGGGGCCAAAATTTTTTTCCATAATTCCTGACCAAATGAATAAGAAAACTCAGCTTAGTGCGCACCAGCATGACCGTGAATGAAGGGACGGCGCGATTATGCAAAAGAAAATCAGCTGGAAAGAAAAATTGGGGCAGAAAATACCCGCGGATCTTGGCCGCGAAATCGACATCTTCGAGCAGCAGATGGAACTGCGCAAACAGGGCAAAATCGACGAAAAGGTTTTTGCCGAAACTCGGCTGCGGCGTGGCATATACGGCCAGCGTTATGATAACGGCCAGCGTCACGACGGCAATCGCGTCCAGAAGCTAAAACTTCCAACTGACGTGGTCAAAGGACCGGAGACGCTATGGGATGCGCCGGGGATGATGCGTATCAAGATTCCATTTGGCGGGCTGAACCCCGAGCAGCTCGAAACCCTCGCGGACCTTGCCGAGGAATACGCTGACGGCGTGTCGCATGTCACGACGCGCCAAGATATTCAGTTCCATTTCGTCCATATCAACGACACGCCGGCGCTCATGCGCAGGCTGGCCGCGGTCGGCATTACCAGCAGGGAAGCGTGCGGTAATGTGGTGCGCAACGTGACGGCCTGCCCGCTGGCCGGAATTTGTCGGGATGAAACCTTCGACACGACACCCTACGCGAAAGGCTGCTCGAAATTTTTGTTGGGCCATCCCGACACGCAGGACTTCGGGCGCAAATTTAAAATCGCTTTCTCAGGTTGCCAACAGCATCCCTGCGGCCTGGTGACCATGCACGACATGGGCGCTGTCGCCAAGACCAAGGTTATTGACGGCAAAGAGCAGCGCGGTTTTGCCTTGTACGTCGGGGGCGGTTTGGGATCGGTGCCGTACAAAGCGAAACTGTTTGATGAATTTCTTCCCGAAACGGAGTTGCTGCCGATCGCCCAGGCGATCTCGCGTGTCTTTGCGCGTCTCGGCGAGAAGCGCAACCGCGCCCGGGCGCGCGTTAAGTTCTTGATCGCCAACCTCGGCATCGAGGCGTTTCGCAGGCTCGTGTTGCAAGAGCGGCAAAAACTTTCGCCCGATCCGCGCTGGACGGATTTTCTGGCTTCAGTCAGAGAGCAGAGCGAACAACCGCTCAAGCCCGGCATGAGCCTTAACGGCCATCAGCGCCCTGAAGGCTTTGCGGCCTGGTATGCGACCAATGTTTACAAGCAGAGGCAGCCCGGCTACGTGGCGGCTACTGTGACTTTGCCGCTCGGCGATGCCAGCGCCGATCAGTTGCGCGCCCTCGCCGACATTGCGCGGCGCTTCGTCAAAGACACGCTGCGCACCACCGTGGAGCAAAATATTCTTTTCCGCTGGATCAGCGAAGCTGATCTGCCGGAATTTTATCAAGCCATCAAAGCCATTGGCCTGGGCGCGCCCGATGCGGCGACCATTATCGATGTAACGGCATGCCCCGGCACGGACACTTGCAAGCTGGGCATAGCGTCGTCGCGCGGTCTGGCGCGCGAGCTGCGCTCCCGCCTGGGCGAAAAGAGTCTGGAGCTCGATCAAGCGGTCAAAAATCTGCGCATCAAAGTCAGTGGCTGTTTCAACTCCTGCGGCCAGCACCATATCGCCGACATCGGCTTCTACGGGATTAACCGCAACGTTAATGGATTTCAGGTGCCGCATTTTCAAGTCATTCTCGGCGGCAAGTTTCACGACAATGCCGGTGAGTACGGCGTGGCGATCGGCGCTGTACCGTCGAAACGGATACCGGAAGCGGTTTTATCTGTTACCGAGTTTTACATGCGCCAACGCTGCAATGACGAACGGTTCCAAGAATTCGTTACGCGCATCGGCAAAAAAGCGATCAAGGATCTGCTGGAAGATCTCACCAAGATTCCAGCCCACGAAGTGGAGCGATCGTATTACAGCGACTGGGGTGATCCGCGCGAGTTTACCCTCAAGGACATGGGCGTCGGCGAGTGCGCCGGCGAGGTCGTTAGCCAGGCGGAGTTCACGTTAGCCGCCAGCGAGCGCGAGTTGTTCGAGGCGCAGCTGTTGCTGGACAGCGGCCGCTCCCAGGAGGCGGTGAAAGGCGCCTATACCTCGATGGTGCGCGCCGCCCAAGGATTGGTGAAGGATCAGAACCCGAGTATTTCCGAAGATGAAAATCAGATTATCGGGGAATTCACCAAGCGCTTCTACGACACGCGGCTTTTCTGGGACAAGTATGCCGGCGGAAAATTCGCCGAATATCTGTTCAAAGCCAAGGAATTTATCGGCGCGGGCGCAGCGACCGACACCGACCGCGCGGTTCAACTGCTTCAGGAGGCCCAGCTTTTTATCGACGCTGCCCATGATTGCCACAACAGGATACGTGGCATAGCACAGAGTCCGCTGGCAATCCCAACCGGCGCTCAGCCGGGAGCGCAGGTCCAGGAGCGAACATGGATTTGCAAAAGCTCAACGTGAAATTGTTTGTGGAGCCGCCTAACGCGGTACCACTAAACGATTTTATCGAGATTTTTCACGGCTGGATTCAGGCCACCGACGGGGTTTACCACGATGTCGCCGACTACAGCCATATGCATGCCGGGCCGGGGATCGTCCTCGTTGCCAACGACGCCCATCTCAGTATCGACGAGTCAGATAACCGGCCCGGGCTGCTCTACAGCCGTAAAAGTCTTCTCGGCGGGTGCAATCAAGAAAAGCTCCGTAGCGTGCTGCGTGCGGGGCTGGAGAATTTCAGCAAGTTGGAGCGGGAGCCTAAGCTGGGTGGAAAATTAAAATTGCGGGGAAACGAGGTCGTGATTGCGATCAATGACCGATTGGCGGCACCCAATACCGACGAGTCATTTGCCGCCGTTGCGGCCGAAATCGAGGCCGTGGCCAAAGATCTCTTCGCGGACGCCGAAATCAGTGTGGAACGCGAGCCGGATCGGCGCAGGAAATTTGCCCTTCGCATCAAGGCGTCCCGTTCGTTCTCCGCCGACGAACTTCTGGACCGGCTGAAAGACGATTGACGGGAAGGATAGAAATGGACTCGTCATTTTTGAAAAACGAGGAACTGATCCGCACGGAGGTCACCGCAGGCTTGGACGATCTCTCCGCCGAGGAGATTTTGGCGTGGGCGCTGGACAAATTCTCACCGCGCATCGCGCTGGCTTGTTCGTTCCAAGCCGAAGGCTCCGTGCTGATCGATATGATAAATCGAACGCGCGGGTCGGATTTCCGGATCTTTACCCTCGACACCGGCCGCCTCAACCAGGAAACGTACGATTGCATGGATGGCATCCGAGCGCGCTACGGCGTGGGTATCGAAGTCTATTTCCCGGACGCCATCAAAGTTCAAGAGATGGTCCGGAGTCACGGACTAAACCTGTTTTACAACTCCGTCGAACACCGCAAACTCTGCTGCGGCATCCGCAAAGTCGAGCCGCTCAACCGCGCGTTGAAAGATCTCGGGGCGTGGATAACCGGACTGCGCCGCGAGCAGGCGGTAACGCGGAGCGCGGTAAGAAAAGTCGAGTTGGACAGAGAGCACGGCGATATAATCAAGGTCAATCCGCTGGCGGACCGGAGTTACGATCAAGTGTGGGATTACATCCGGAAAAACGACGTGCCCTACAACCGGCTTTGCGATCAAGGGTACTCCAGTATCGGCTGCGCGCCTTGCACCCGTGCAGTCAAGCGGGTCGAGGATCTCCGCGCGGGCCGTTGGTGGTGGGAGAACGAGGAGAGCAAAGAGTGCGGGCTGCATTTCAATTTGAATGGGAAAGTGGACGAAACGGAAGGCGGTTAGAAAAGCTTCGCGCGTCAACAGCGCCTTGTACTGTGATCGAGCGCAAAGGAACGCATGGGATTCTATCCAATCTTCCTGGAATTGAGCAGACGACGGTGTGTCGTCGTTGGCGGCGGTCCCGTCGCGGAACGCAGAATCGGCGGCCTGCTGGCCGCTGGCGCCAAAGTGACGGTCATTAGCCCGGTGATTACCGGCACTCTTGCGAAGTTGGCCGACCAAGGCGTGGTGCGACATGTGGCGCGCGCGTACGCAGCCGGGGATCTCGCAGACTACGACCTCGTTTTTGCGGCGACGGATGTGCGCGCGGTGAACGAAGCGGTATTTTCAGAGGCTCGCTCGCGGGCCATTTGGGTCAATTGCGCCGATGACCCGGAATATTGCGATTTCATCCTGCCGGCGGTGATTCACCGCGGCGAGCTCTCGGTGGCGGTCTCGACAGGGGGAACAAGTCCGGCAACGACACGCGCGATTCGCGAGGAGCTGGAAAACTACTTTACGGCGGAATACGCGCGACTCGTTCATCTCGCCGGCGAGGTGCGTCGGGAGCTTCGGGAAAAATCGATCGTCGTGAGCCCCTGCGTCTGGAACGAAGCCCTAACCGGCGAAATTCGCCGCTTGCTCAAAGAAGACCAAATTGGGATGGCGAAAGAGCTGCTTCTCAAGACATTAGGAGCGGGTCTATGAAAACGGGCAGAGTCTATCTCGTTGGCGCGGGGCCGGGCGATCCCGGTTTGCTCACGGTGCGCGGATTGGAACTGCTGCGCAAAGCAGCCGTGGTCGTTTACGATCAACTGGTGAATCCCGTGCTCCTCGAACAGGTTCCGCTGCTGGCAAAGAGGATTTTTGTCGGCAAACGAGCCGGGTACCATTGCATCGCGCAGGAAGAAATCAATCGAGAGCTCATCCGCTCCGCCCGAAAGGGTTACGACGTCGTCCGACTGAAAGGAGGTGATCCGTTTGTTTTTGGGCGCGGCGGCGAGGAAGCAGAGGCCCTGGCCGAAGCTGGGATACCGTTTGAGACTGTGCCCGGAGTCAGCTCCGCGGTGGCCGTGCCCGCCTATGCGGGCATCCCGCTAACGCACCGGAAATTAGCCTCGTCGTTCGCCGTCGTCACCGGCCACGAGGCGCGAAAGTCGCAGGATTCGGTGGACTGGTCGAAACTCGCCACGGCGGTGGATACGTTGGTCATACTGATGGGCCTCGGTAATCTAGCCATTATCGTCGCAAATCTTATCGCTCACGGCCGCGCGTCGGAAACTCCGGTGTCAGTGATCTGCCACGGAACTACGGCCGCCCAGGAAATGGTTACAGGGACTCTTGCCGACATCGTTGAAAAGTCGGTCCACGTTAAGCCCCCGGCCTTGATCGTGGTTGGCGACGTCGTTTCGTTAGCTAAAAAGTTGCAATGGTTTACGCAGACATTTTACAACGTCCATGAACGCGACCTCGCGCCTCGACTTGCAGGGACTTAGGGTTGTTTCCTTCGAAAGCCGCCGCGCCAGGGAGATGGCGGAACTAATACGCCGCTACGGCGGGAAGCCCGTTCTGGCTCCGTCCATGCGCGAAATTCCCTTCGGCGAAAATCGCGTCGCTCTCGATCTAGTGCCGCAATTGGAATCGGGCGCGGTCGATTACCTGGTGCTCATGACCGGAGTAGGCACGAGGACGCTGAATGAAGTGCTGCTGGCGGCATATGCCCAGGAAAAAATCCTTTCGGCGCTGCACCAAACTCGACTCGTAGCGCGCGGGCCGAAGCCCATCGCGGCGCTCAAAGAATTGGGATTACGGGCCGCAATTACCGTGCCGGAGCCGAATACTTGGCGTGAAGTGCTTGCCACTCTCGATGACGCTGCGGATCTTCGCGGCAAACGGATCGCGGTTCAGGAGTACGGCATTCCCAATCCAGAATTTATTTCCGGCCTGGAGCAGCGCGGCGCCATCGTGCAAGTGATTCGAATATATCGATGGGCGTTACCGGAAGACCTTGAACCCTTGCGCCAGGCGATCCAAAATATTATACGCGGCGAAGCGGATATCGCGCTATTCACGAACGGCGCGCAGGTGGATCACCTGTTCCAAGTCGCCGCCGCCGACAAGGCTGGCGATCAATTGCGACTGGCCTGTAAGAATATCGTAATCGCTTCCGTGGGACCGATATGCACGGAAATGCTCGAACAATTCGGTCTCAAACCAGATCTCGAACCTCCTCATCCCAAAATGGGGTCCCTCATTGGCGAAGTGGCCGCGTCTGCCTGTAATATCTTGGCCGCAAAGCACGCCGTTCAGCATTGATTGGCCGCTCAAGGGGTCGGATGCCGCTCAATCGCCTCGCTACGGCCCGGATGATTCGAGTCCTCGAGTGATAAACTAAGACCCAATCCGCCCGGCTCCAACGGTCATGCCCGGCAGCCCGTTCCGATCTCCCTCCCAGCCGCTAAAGCGCAGTAATTTGGCCGCCTGGGTGCTTCGAGTCTGTAAAGCGATATGCAATAATAGGAGATTATATGTTTCGATGATCGGCCGTCGGACCAAGCAGTCGACGTGAGGATGAATCTTTAATATGAGTAGCGTTTTTTTTTCGGAGCTGGAATCCGAATCGATCGAGATAATCCGTGAAGTCGCGGCGACTGCCGCTAATCCAGTGATGCTTTACTCGATCGGCAAAGACTCCTCGGTGATGTTGCGGCTGGCGCAAAAAGCGTTCTACCCTGGACCCATCCCATTCCCGCTGATGCACATCGATACCGGTTGGAAGTTTCGGGAAATGATTGCGTTCCGCGACCGCATGGTGGCGGAAATCGGTTTTAGGCTGATCAGTTACACAAATCCACGCGGCGCGGCCGAGGGCATCGGACCGATCACTCATGGTTCTGCGTATCACACCGATGTCATGAAAACCGAGGCGCTCAAGCAAGCGATCGACGTCTATAAGTTCGATGTGGCTTTTGGCGGAGCCCGGCGTGACGAAGAGAAATCCCGTGCTAAAGAGCGGATTTTTTCGTTTCGCGCTCCGGGACATCGTTGGGAGCCCAAGGCCCAGCGTCCTGAACTTTGGTATCTTTACAACACCCGAATCAATGGCGGCGAAACGATAAGAGTATTTCCGCTGTCAAACTGGACGGAGGCCGATATCTGGGCCTACATTCGCCAGGAGAACATTCCGATCGTGCCGCTATACTTCGCGGCCGAACGGCCTGTGGTCAAACGTTTTGGTCAGTGGATCATGCTCGATGACGACCGGCTGCCACTCGAGCCGGGGGAGAGACCGGAAATGCGTATGGTGCGGTTTCGCACCCTGGGTTGCTACCCATTGACTGCCGCGGTTGAAAGCTACGCAAGGACACTCGACGAAATCGTCGCCGAAATCTTGGGAGCCACGACTTCGGAGCGACAGGGACGCGTTATCGATCACGATGGCGCCGGTTCCATGGAACGTAAGAAGCAGGAAGGGTATTTTTAATGGATACCTTGCGCTTTATTACCTGCGGCAGCGTCGACGATGGGAAGTCAACGCTAATCGGTCGCTTGCTCTACGAGACCAAGCTGATCTTTGAGGATCAACTGGAGGCGCTGAAGGCGGACTCTAAAAAATTCGGCACTCAGGGTGAGCGCCTGGATTTCGCGCTGCTGGTTGACGGACTGCAAGCTGAACGGGAGCAGGGCATTACGATCGATGTCGCCTACCGTTTCTTCGCAACTCCCAGGCGGCGGTTCATCGTTGCCGATACGCCGGGCCATGAGCAATATACTCGCAACATGGCGACCGGCGCGTCGACGGCCCAGGCGGCTGTCTTGCTGATCGATGCTCGTAAGGGAGTACTCACGCAGACCAAACGCCACAGCCGTATTGTCTCGATGCTTGGCATCCGCCAGGTGGCACTCGCCGTCAACAAGATGGATCTTGTCGGCTGGTCGCAATTGGTATTCGATGAGATCGAGCTTGCCTATCGTCGCTTCGCCGAGGATCTGGGCTTTGAGACAATCACGGCGATTCCATTGTCCGCACTTGAGGGTCACAACATCGTCGACCCGGGTTTCTCCGCGATGCCCTGGTATGAGGGAACGAGTCTCTTGCAGTGGCTCGAGACGGTCCCCGCCGAGTATCCCGAGGCTACCCGACCCTTTACTATGCCGGTCCAGTTGGTCAATCGACCCAATTTGGACTTCCGGGGTTTTTCGGGGCGTATCGCTAGCGGCGCGGTGAAACCTGGCGACAGCGTGCGCATCAGCCCTTCGGGCGTAGTCAGCCGCGTCAAGACAATCTTGGTCGGAAGCGGTCCCGCGGCCGAAGCGTCCGCCGGCCGGTCGGTGACTTTAGTCCTTGAAGACGAGGTCGACGCGAGCCGGGGGGATGTCATTGCAACTGCGTCCCATCCAGTCGAATCGGCTGACCAGTTCGAGGCGGATCTATTGTGGATGAGCGAGCACGCCTTGCTGCCTGGGCGTCCCTATGCCGTTCTTCTTCACACGAAGGCCGCGGGCGTTAGCGTTACCCATATCAAGTACCGTCTCGACATCAATACCGGGGCCCGACTCGCGGCGAAAACATTGGGCTTGAACGAGATCGCGACCGTCGATTTGAGTTTCGACAGACCCGTGCCATTTGCGCCGTACGACGAGAATAGGAGGTTGGGAGCGTTTATTGTCATCGACAAGTTGACCAACGAAACCGTCGGCGCCGGCATGATTCATTTTGCATTGCGTCGAGCCGTAAACGTGCACTGGCAAGCGTTGGAGGTAACTAAAAGCGCCCGGGCCGAGATGAAGCATCAGCAAGCCCGTTGCCTGTGGTTTACCGGGCTCTCGGGTTCGGGTAAGTCAACGATCGCTAACCTCTTGGAAAAGCGTTTGCACGCAGACGGCAAGCATACTTATATCTTGGACGGTGATAATGTTCGCCACGGGCTCAATCGGGATTTGGGATTCACCGAGGCGGATCGTGTGGAAAACATTCGCCGAGTGGCCGAGGTGTCAAAACTCTTGGTGGATGCGGGACTGATTGTAATCGTCGCTTTCATTTCGCCATTTCGGGCCGAGCGCCAATTGGCGCGCAGCCTATTTGATGCTGGCGAGTTCATCGAAGTCTTTGTCGATGCGCCGCTGGAGGAGTGTGAGCGCCGCGATGTAAAGGGGCTGTATGCAAAGGCGCGGCGCGGCGAACTAAAAAACTTCACGGGTATAGACAGCGACTACGAACCCCCGCAAGCGCCCGAAATTCACCTCAAGACGTTGGATACCAAACCAGAAGCTTGCATCGACCAGATCGTCCATTTGTTAAGATCCTAGCACCGGTTTAAGTTGGTGGGATGCGGAAACTTGACTGCATTTCCATTAGGCAATATGTGTCTGTCTGATTGAACGAGGCAGGCGATGAACAGATGGCTCTTGCTACCGGCGGCCGTCGGATTTTTGCAGTGTTTGGTTTTCCCGGCGGGCCGAGTGGAGAAGAAGCCGACGCTAGAGACGATAAATCCCGCCGACTTTGTTGATCCGCGATTTCTGCGCAAGCTCGGGGAAAAAGGCTTTTTCGAAAATCGACATCTCAGTAGAAGAAGATACCCATGAGAGCCGCAGATGCCGTAGTCGAGATTCTTAAAGCCGAGGGAGTAAAATTCGTCTCTACCGTGCCGGGAGACGATATTCTTCCGCTCTTCGACGCCCTACATCAGAACGGGCAGGTGCCGCTGATTTTAACCCGCCACGAACAAGCGACCGTGTACATGGCGGATGGTTACGCCCGCAGTACCGGTGAAGTCGGCGTGGCCATGGTCACGAAAGGCCCGGGCCGATGCAACGCCTTCACGGCGATCGTCAACGCCTTCACCGATTGCGTCCCACTGGTCGTGATCTTCGGCCATAGTTCTCGCAAGCAGCTCGCCAAAGGCATGCTTCAAGAAGTGCCGTACCTGGACACTTTCCAAACGATGGCGAAGTGGACGTTCAGCGTGCCGGCGCCGGAACGAATACCGGAAGTGTTTCGCCGCGCCTTTACGCTGGCGCAGTCCGGACGGCCCGGACCGGTAATTATCGAGATGCCGCAGGATATTAGCATGGCCCAGGCGGAGATTCCGCCTTATCAGAAGACTCGGCGCGTGCGTTTTGGCCCCGATCCCGACGACATCGACAAGCTCATCGAGCTCTTGCACCAAGCAAAGCGGCCCTTGATTTACGTCGGGCGCGGCGCGCTGTGGTCGCGCGCTACCGATGATCTCGTCAAGGTCGCGGAAAACTACGCGCTGCCGGTCATGGCGACCCTCCCGGCGAAAGGCGCGATGCCGGAAGATCATCCATTATGTCTCGGCCTCGGCGGTTATCCGCGCGCGGTTTACAGCACCGGGCAATCGCGCAAGTTCGCCGAGGAAGCAGACCTGGTCGTTGCCTTAGGTTGCAGCTTTCGCCAGCACGCGACGTCGAATTGGTTGCCCAAGCCGGCCCACGCAAAATTGGCGCAGGTTGACGTCGATCCCGCCGAGCTGCACAAGAACTACCCGGCAGATCTTGTGATTCTTTCCGATATTCAACTTTTCTTGCGCACATTGCTTCAACGGGGTGGCGAAAAGCTGATCGCGTTACGCAAAGGCATGGCCGCCGAAGTCGCCGCTCAGATCAAAGAGCTCAAAGGGAAATGGCTCGATTCATGGAATCCACGGCTCACGTCCGATGAGGTACCGATAAATCCATATCGCGCGTGCTGGGACTTAACCGGTCAACTCGATCGCCGTAAGACGATTCTATTGCACGATGCGGGGGTGACACGAGCTTATGTCTCCCATCATTACGAGGCTTTAAATCCTCTTGGCTTCATCGGCTTCGGCGGCACCAGTGCCATGGGCTGGTCCACGCCGGCGGCCATGGGGGCAAAGTTGGGGAATCCCGACAAGACGGTGGTGAATTTCACCGGTGACGGTTCCTTTGGCATGACAGGAATGGAAATTGAAACCGCGGCGCGCAACGATATCCGCACGTTGACGGTAATCTTAAACAACGAGAGCCTTGGCGCCAGCCGCGAAACCCTGCACGAACGCTTCAAGGGACACGAGATTGGAGTTTCGCTGCGGGGTGACTATGCGGCTGTGGCGCGAGCGCTGGGCGCTTTCGGCGAGCGCGTCGATACGCCAGCGGAATTAAAACCGGCCTTGAGTCGAGCGCTGGCGCACAAGGGGCCCGCGGTGTTGGAGATTGCGGTAAAACCCCTCGAGCCCAGGCCGTGGAGATCAGAAACCGGAGTATAGAAGATCGGAATAATGAGCTTGTGAAGACTAAAGCATTGGAGTGTCGTAAACACTCCGTCACTCCAACTCAGAAATCTCCCAGGGGGTATTTTTGATGCTTTACAATAGGGAACGTTTGCTTTCGCTGATGGATAGGTTCGATCTCGCCGGTGTCGTCGCCGCGACTCCTGAGAATATTTATTATTTAAGCGGACACGCTTCGTGGAGCCAGAACGGTTATCGCTATGGCGGCTCGCAAGTCTACGTCGTTTATCCCCGCGACGCGAAGCAATCACCTGCACTGCTGATTCCCAGCGGCGATGCCGCGTACGCGGGGCTGGACGAAGTTTGGCTCAAGGAGATCTATACCTACGGGCGTTCGCGCAAGCACGATGTTCCCGATCCGAACAAACTGGGGAAAGAGGAGAAACGCACCCTCGAACTCGCAGGAAGCGAGCCCAAAGGGCCAACTCCCGAAATAGCTCTCGCGCAATTGATTAGGGACAAGGGTATGGAAAGGGGCCGGATCGGCGTCGACCATTTCGCGATTCCGCTCACCATTTATCGGAAGATCGCATCGTATCTGCTGGATGCGCAGCTGTTGCCAGCGTCGAGTTTCTTCCGCTACGTGCGCATGATCAAGACGCCCGCTGAAATTCAGCGGCTGAGAGAGTCCGCCACGGTCAACGAACAGGCGATCAATGCCATGCTGCGAGCCGCGAAACCGGGCGTTAAAGAACGCGAGTTAGCCGCTATCTACAAAGGCGAGGTGGCCGGGGCGGGCGGCCAGGTTTATTGGATGCATATGAACATCAGTCGTGGCGGCAACTCCCCGGTGATCAAAGAAAACATTTTGAAGAACGGCGATATCTTTCGCGTCGACATGGGTTGCTCGCTCAACGGTTATCACGCCGACGTCTGCAAGTCCGGCTGCGTGGGAGCAGAGCCCACCGATGAGCATCGCAAGCGCTATGGCGCGGTTCAAGCGGGTGTGCTCAAGGCGGTCGAGCGCCTAAGACCCGGTGTGTGCCCGCAAGAGCTATTTGAAACTATGGTCGCCGGCGTGCGCGCGGCGGGACTGCCCGACTATTCGAATTTTTTCGTTGGCCATACGATCGGCCTTGAGGCAAGGGAATTTCCATTCTTGTTCGGCCCGGCGGAAGAGGTTGACGATCCGTTCCTACCGAACACGTCCAACGTTCCCATGGAAACCGGAATGACCGTCAACCTGGAAGCTTCCAGCCAGGTTATGGGCTGGGGGTCGGTGCAGGTCGAGTACACGTTGGCGGTGACGGAAAACGGGCACGAGCATCTGATTACGCCGGGTCAGCAGTTGTTTACGCTGCCATTGTAATCGGATGCGCCATCGACGGCGAAGGTTTACGGCAGCTAAATGTCAAAGAATTATGCGCCTCAATCCCACGGAATTTTCCCCGCGAGGAGGTGTTCGATGGTAATTCTCCACGTGACGATCCAGGTGAAACCCGAACATGTTGCGGAGTTCTTGGAAGTGGTTCGCCACGACGCGGAGCATTCGGAGAAGGACGAGCCTGGGTGTCTGCGCTTTGACGTGATGCAAGACCGCGACGACCCAAATCGGTTCTATTTCTACGAAGTCTATCGCGACGAGGCCGCGCTGCAGGCGCACCGACAGACGCCCCATTTCAAGCTCTACTTTGAGAAGAGCCAGCCCTGGTTGGCGGCTCCGCCCGAACGCCGCTTTGGAAAAAATATCATTCCCGCAGACTCCGACTGGCGTTAGGCAGGCTGGCCAAAAAACCTCACCTGCTTCGTTGCGCTCAATCTCCTCGCTGCGACGTACTGGCAATGTACGCCTCCGCTCGTCGATCTATCGCGCGCCTCGCATCTGAGGCCTTTTGACCAGCCTGCCAACATTACGCCATCTCGGGTTCTCTCAGAAGATCCTCGGTTCCCGAATTGGGGTTTCTAGCGCTTTAAGCGCTTTTTCAAGCAGTGTGGCGCGCCAGCGAAGCTCTTCTTCGGGCGGCAGATCCGGTTGTCCGACGGGATAGTGGAACTTGTTGCCGCCCAGTATTCTGCCGATGCCAACTTGCGACGCGACGTTGGAGAGGCAGGTGATGAGCACCACGGGGATGCCTTTCAATTCGATTTGTCGTCCGATCGTAGCGCCGCTACGAGTCCCGGTTCCTCACGTCGCCGTTAAAATAACGGCGTTCACGCCGGCTCCGGCGAGCTCGTCGGCGATGCCCTTGCCGAGATCTGCCATTTTGCTGGGCATGGCGCCGGTTCCAGTGGTGACGAAATAGTATTCGTGGAGCTTCTTGAATCTTTGGGATTTCTCTAAGCCGCGCATTGCGTCCAGGGGGAGGATTCTGTCGGGGTCCTGGTCGACGACGGCGGTATCGTACCCCGTGTGCATGGCTTGGAACTCGCCTTGTTTCAGTTCCTCAATTCCGTTGATCGAGTATTTTAAATATTTGGAGCCGCGCGTGCTTTCCAAGCCGTCAGGATTACCCTTGGGCACCAATCCACCCTCCGTGACCAGCGCGAGGGTGGCGTCTTTCAGGCCGACCGTCAGGTTGGGGATGGCATGGCGTTCCGCTTCGACCCGAGGTATCTCGCTTTCGTAGGGCTTGCCGCCGAGCTTTGCCAACAGCATATCCACCGCGCGAACGTAGTCCGGGCGATCGGCCCTCGCGGTAAATCGGCGTAAAATGGCCAAGCAATACTCCGCCCGGAAATTTTCAATCGCCGCTTGCTCGCCGGTTAACAATTTTTCGATCAGTTCCGCATAGCGTTTCAAGCAGTCTTGCATCGCCGCGGCGGAGGCGCCGGTTTGAATCACGAAGACATGCCGGCCGATCTCTCTCGTTCCGGGATTGTCTTCGTGCATGGCGGTGATCGCCGGTATACGCCAGTTGTCGCGCACCCAGCTGCAAACCTTGGCGCAGGCAAGGCCATATCGGCCGGCGTTGAATGCCGGACCGGCGATAAAAATGTCCGGTTCATATTTTTCAATGATACCATGAATCGCGCTGAGCGCTTTGGCTTCTTCTTCGTGAAAATAGTTGTCGCCGCAGGCGATCGATGCATAGTCAATAGGGTGTTGCTTCAAAGCGTCCTGGACGACGCTTCCGGCGCCGACAGCGCTTGGAATGTAAACAACCTCCTGGCCGGCTTTGTCCTCACCGCCGATGCCTGCGAAGAATTGATTCAAATAGTGCAGCACTCTGGCCATGGCCGGACCTCCCTAATTCTCGTAAGCCGCCCGAAATCCGCTGCTGCCCATCTTGCTATACGAGCCGTAAAAGATCGTGGGATCAAAAAGTAAGGGCAGACGAGGGTCGTGCATCGCCTTGAAGTGGAGATCGATCTCCATGCCTCCGATCACCGTGGCGAGCGGAGGAATATAGATTTTCTCCGAAACGTTGCCCCGGCTGATCATGCTGTCAGCTTCCTCGGGATGATCGACGAGCGGCCGCTCGTAGCCCTTGGGACCGTTGGACTCGTGCAGCACGGCTACGGTTCGGATGCCCTGGTTTTCGCAGGCTTTCACTGTCTGCATGAAATCAACGGTGCCGTTTCCGGTCCCCTCCATGAACGCAACGGCGCCGTCAGCCCGGAGATTCTGCGCCAATCGCGCAACCCAGAGTCCCATCTTCTTTTTCTGCTCAAAGCTGTCATTGTAGCCGCGTGAAAGAATGACGCCGAGAAAGTTCAGTGATTTGCCGTGGCGCTCGAGCAGTTCCAAAATATACGGATTCGAGCAGTGCAACGACGTGGGAATTTTGCGCTCGCTCTTGTAGTTTCCACTCACGACCGCGCCGTCGAAGAATTCCGCGGGATGAACGAACGTCGGTAGGGTCTTTGAAACTTCTTCGCCATAGTAGAAAGTCCGCGCGCAAATCACCTGGCTCTGAACCTGGTAGATCAAGACGATTTTCGGCAGATTGCTATTCACTGGCGGTAATGTGATTGCGCGCCGGTTGGGATCGGCGCCGGTTTTTTCCACCTGCGCGAGAAAGCGCGCGCATCGAAGGGCGATAGCTCTCAACGCTTGATCGAACGTTGCGTTGGAGACGGAAGGGTCGGGCGTCAGGGATAACGTGAGATGAAAGTGATCCGATCCGTAGGAGTAGTCGGCGCCGACGCCCGTCATGTCTAGAATGCCCTCGCGCGGCGTTTCTATAGGCGTCAAAGACTCCGGCTGAGGAAACCGCCCTGTGATGGTTACGAGCAAATTGCCGATGCGCGTTGTTCGTCCCGTCCCGACAAGTTGGGCCGGCCCGTCAAAGCCCGGGAAGGCCGGACCTGCGCCGTTCGATTTCGCGATGGGTAGCACCGTGTCCAAAATATGGACGATGCGTTTGGATTCCCCAGGACCAGCGATGTCATAGTCAATCTTAATGCCGTGGGAGAGGTCCTTGACTTGTTCTTGCAAGCCAGGAAGGTGGATCGTAAGAGACGTGCCGTTCAAACAGGTTCGATCGCTCCAGGCAACCTGTTCGATGCGGTAATCGAGCATTTCCAATTCCACTCGCGGATCCTCTGCTCCAAAAGAATATTTGTTCTCATTTAGCGCTTGGGTGTCCGAGGTGTCAAGCCGGGTTTTTCTATACAAATTTCCAGAGTTGATTTGCCGCGCGGGGCGATCGGCGCTATTAAAGGGAGAAAACTCTTGAAAGCGACGACTCTGAGTGGCTACCCGCGTCAATTACCTGCTTCTTTCCACCGCCCTTCTCGCGACCTTTTTTTCCGGCACGGCGACGCGCATTGTCAGCATTTCGATGCCGACGGTGGCGCAGAGCTTGGGAACCGATCTTTTGGGGGTTTCCTGGGCCTTGCTATCATACCAGCTTGCGAATATCGGCCTGTCGATGATTTTTGGCCGGATCTCGGATCTTTGGGGACGGGAAAAGATGTTCGCTGTTGGCTTCCTGATCTTTTCCGTCAGTTCTTTGCTCTGCGGGCTATCCCAGACCGTCATCCAGCTAATCTGGGCGCGCCTCGTTCAGGGTGTCGGCGCGTCGATGTTACAGTCTTCAAGCCGGGCGCTGGCGGCGGAGTCGGTGCCCGAAGATCTTGCGGGGCGTGCCCAGGGCTATATGACCACGGCGCACCATGTTGGTTTCGTGCTTGGACCGAGTATCGGCGGATTTACGATTGATTACTTGAGTTGGCGTTGGAGTTTTTTCTTTCTCGTGCCGATCGGCTTCTGCGGTATGGCCCTGGCGGCGGTGAATCTGAAGCGGCGACGGACCCCGACTCAGCGCTATCCGGTGTCCATCGACTATCTCGGCGCG
This sequence comes from Binatia bacterium, assembly GCA_036555515.1. Lineage (GTDB taxonomy): Bacteria > Desulfobacterota > Binatia > UBA9968 > UBA9968 > DATACQ01. The sequence continues at coordinate 24,851 of DATBLC010000380.1, read as the reverse complement.
GCGCTGCTTTTCGCGATGACGACTAGCCTCGTCGTGATGCTTGACCGTCGCGCCCAGCAGGTCATCGACGCGTCCATGCAGATGGGTCTGGCGCTGTTATTAATGGCCAGTGTGGTTGGTTTCTTCCTACACGAGTCAAGAACTAAGAACCCGTTTGTGAATCTCGATCTGTTCAAAATACGCCGCTTCAGCATGAGCGTCGTGAGCTTGCTGGTCATCGCCAGCTGTTACACCTTGACCGGATTTCTTATGCCGTTTTACCTGCAAGACATTTTGGGTTTGTCTCCCAGCCAGGTCGGTATACTCTTCATGCTGCCGTCGATTCTCACCGTGGCGTTGGCCCCGCTAAGCGGCTATCTCGCCGACCGCTTGGGACCACGGCTTCCGGCGAGTTTTGGCGTCGGGTTCATGGTTATCTCGCTCGCAGCGGGTGTCTGGTTGCGGCCGAATTCACATTGGACATTGCCGGCGCTGCTCATCATCGTCGGGGCGATTACCAACGGCATTTTCAATCCGGCCAATTCAATGGCCATGATCAGCATGATGCCGGCGGAACATCGAGGATTTGCCTCCGCGGTCAACCATGTCACATTTGGTCTGGGCAACGTGTTAGGCGTCGCATTGGGCGGCCTTTCCATGTCGTTGGCCTTCGAGCGCTACACCAGCGTTGCCACGGCGACGATTACGACGGCGAATCCGGCCGGCTTTGTGGCCGCGCTGAATACGACATTTTTCGCGGCTGCGGCTTTGAGCCTCGTGGGGCTGGCCACTTCGATCACTGGCGGCCGCCGCGCCGAAGAACGACGCACCGCCGTCCGGCTCTGATTTTCCTCGGCGGCTGCAGATGATTGGCAGCCTCACGGCGTGTCCGATCACCGTAGTCCAAGAAGTAAACTCGGCGCCTCAGCGGGGTGGCACGATTTCCAACAAGATGGCCTCAGGGTCGGCACCCCAGCGTATCGGTAAACCCACGCTGCCCAACCCCCGCGATACCACCAACAGCGAGGAGCGAAACGCATAGACCCCTTCATCGAGACAATAGCGGCTCTGGCGCACCAGGGGCGGTCCTTTGGGAAAGCGAATTTGTCCCCCGTGGGTGTGGCCTGCAAGCGTCAACGCCACCCCGAAGGCCTGGGCCTCGTAAAAGTGATCTGGGTTATGCGCCATCAATAGATGAGGCACGCCGCAGGGCGTGATCATATTATCCCAATCGGGACTGCCAAGAATCAGGTCATCAATGCCGCCCAAGACGAGACTGCCGTTTTCATGTTGAAGCCGCACCGAATCATTCCTGAGCGTCTTGATGCCCGCCGCTCTGAGATCTGCACGCAGCTCTTCCGGATCACCGCCAAAATAGTCATGGTTGCCGTGGCAGTACCAGGCGCCGAGGGGCGCTTTTGCCACAGGCGCCAGCGCGTTCAAAATTCCCCGAACTTCTTGGACATGTCCGCTGACGATATCGCCGCCGATAATCACCAGATGCGGCTCTTCGCGCATCAGCGAGACGACGATGGCGCGCAGGATTTCGGGGTGTAAGAAAATACCGGCGTGTATGTCGGTTATAAGCAGTACCCGAAGCGGCGCGAGGCCGCGCGGCCAGCCTGGTGGAACCAGTTTGGCTTCGGCCAATTGAAAGCGCTTTTCGAGCAGCGAGCTATAAGGATTCCAAAGCGGTGTGAGGTAGGGATAGATAAACCGCGATACGACAAAATCCGCGTAGCGCTCCAGTACCTTGATAAGCCCACGGTTGGGATTGATGCGCCGCCGCTCCCTGCCGGTGATGAAGTGCACCGGACCGAGTTGTCGTTTCCGGATAAACGTGACGAAAAATCTCCTGGCTCCGGAGTAATCCGCGGGTTAATGATCTGACTTAGACATCGTCAGATAACCAGAAGGAAGTGAGAATGCAAGGTGTCCGAAAACATTCATGCTGCTGTATCGACCCAGACTTTGCCGTTGAAAATCACCGGGACCGATGTGGTAGGCCTCGTTTGCGCCGCTATTTGCTCACCGGTTGTCTCGTTCCGCTGGAGCCGTACGGACCGCCGCCGCGGCTAAAGCGCGTTACTTTATAATCAGCGGTGGCGGTGCCGTCCAGGGTCAACGTATAATAAAAATGCTCCCCTGAGTTATCGCCCGTCAGGTAAATGTAGATGGCTTTTTCCCCTGCCATGGGCTCGAAATCGGTAGCGGCGATCTTGGTCGGGTAACTTTTCGGGTGCGATTTGACGACGGCCTCTTTGAACTTTTCCAGGGGCACGTAGCGTCTGCCGCTGTCCGAAAGCATTGCGTAACCTTTCTCGAAATCCTGGCGCACGAAAGCGACCTGCGCGAATTCCTCCGCGCGTTTGGCGGCCAGCTTATGATCATGTTCAAAGGAATCCGCGCATGCGTAAAATACTAACCCGCACGCGAAGAGCAAGAGAAAATTTCGCATCCGATGCCTCAAAGTGTATTTAATATGTCCCGCCGGATGCCGGGGGCCCGCAATCCGGCGCCGTTCCGCCAATCCATGTCGGCTATGTGCACTACCTCGACCGGCAAACCTATTCACTCAGTCGAAAGGACGCAAGACGAATAATCCCGGATTCCGCAGTCGCGCTCGACAGGAAGCGCGAGGCGCAACCTTCCGTAGCAAAGTCTCAGCCGAAGGCTGATCCGCCTGTGGCGGAGATGCCGTCTGCCTCTAAGCACACATCGATCAGCGGTGCTCGGATGGGACGTTAAAGCTCGTAACAGCGAAGTGCCAAAGCGCAAAATGACTTTGAAATTTCACAGTTGGAGCCTTCGCTACTCCAGGGTTCCACCTCGCTTGCCTCCTCACTCTAACTGCGGAATCCGGGATAATTATGCCGTCCAGCAACCACAGACCTTTGTGTCCCGGGCAATAACCAACAGGGTTTCGACGTCATCGTTCCGGCAAACTAAAGGGGTTCGGAGTAAGGCCTGTTGATTATTTTCTGCGCTCGAAGAACGCATCTTCGCGATGAACGTAGCCGCGAATCGATTGCTTGTCCACCGAGCGTACCTGATAGTAATCCCGTGACATGGCTACGACAGTAACCCGGCTGCCGGGCTCCAGGGTGCTGATGATCTCCGCACCAGCGGTGGGCTTATTGCGTACAAGCGAAGCTGCAACCACCTTGATAGTCGTGGCAGTATCCTTGCGTCCATTTTCGTTGGGTTTTCCCGGTGAATTCGCCGGCTGCGCGCGCCGCGGCTCACCATTTCGCGGCAAGGGGGGCGGCGCAGCGTTCATCGATCCAGGTTTTTTTCCGTTAGCGTAGTTCGGCGCGATACCTGAATCAGCCTGTACCGTTGCTGTGTCTTTCTGCCTGTGGGCCAGGAACGCTGAATTTGAGGGCGCTGGCGCCGCCAAGGCTCGGGTGTGTTCGACGTTCTGTGCTGCCTGACTTTTGTCGTATTGGCTGGAAGGCGGATGGATGCCCGTCGCCGGTTTTGCCGTGGATGCCGCCGAGTAAATGCTTGCCAATTGTGAAAAACTAACGTTGATCCCGAAGGCAAGCATCAAAAGGCCGATGACGGCCGCGACGGCGTACCAGTATAGGCGAAAGTTCACGCACACGTGACGAATGCTAGGCCAGCGGACGCGCCAGGGTACGGGAGCGCGACGGATGCCCGGTCGAGCATTCAAAGCGTACGATCCAACGACGTTTGCGCGTGAAGCTGGATCCTGCTCCAGCGGCACTTCAGTGTCCAAATTCGAACTCGCTTCGTTGTCCGGGGATCCCTGGATTGCTTCCGTGGTCCCAAGTTGACGAGGTGCCATTGACTCGGTCCGGTATGGGTGGACCGCCGTAGCTTCCGAGTTTTCCAGGTCACTACTTTCTTCGACTTGCTTTGCCGTCGGCGAACCTACCACCTCGTCGATGACGGACTCGGCATCGTCTGCAAAGGACGTCGATTCAGAACGCATTTCCGTCAATCCGCTCGGCCAAGGTTGTATTTGTAGCGAGAGAGGCGCGCTGATATGCATTTCACGGGCAACTTGATCGATGATTTCTGGTGAAATCACGCTTCTTTTCGCTGTATAGGCCCGTATCAAGGAATTATCGCAAATCGAATTAACCATCCGCGGAATGCCGCCAGAATAGGCGGCGATCTTTTCTAACGCTCGAGGGCCAAAAAGATCGGCTCCCTTATAGTTAGCCACCTCTAGCCGGCTCCGGATATAAGGACCGATTTCCATGCGAACTAATGGGTAAGTATGGCGAGTGAGGGCTACGCGTTGTTTGATCCGCCTGGCTGATGGCTGATCAAGCTTCATATGCAACTCCGGCTGGCCCAAGAGCACAACCGGAAGAAGCGCTTCATCCTCGAAGTCCAAGTTAGATAAAAGTCTAAGTTCGTCAAGCGTTTTCTCGTCAAGCTCTTGCGCTTCGTCGATAAGCAAGCAGATAGTGCAGTTATAACGGCGCTGCTCTATGAGAAAATCGGTCAGCCGATGGAACATCGCCGTCCTGTCGTCGGCCGTGGCGTGTAAGTCCAATCGGTCCAGTAAGAGTCGAAGTAACCCGTTCAGATCGGTGTGAGGATTATACACAATGACCGTTCTTACTCTGGGGTCCATGTCGCGCGCCAAAGATTTTAGGAAAAGAGTTTTTCCGGTTCCCGGTTCACCTGTAATGACGATAACACCTTTCCGTGCTTCGATTGCGTGCCGTACGGTTCTAAGAGCCTCATCGCAGGAGGGAGTACGATAGAAGAAGCGTGCGTTCGGCGTAATATTGAACGGCGACTCAGACAAACCAAAGAACTCATTGTACATGGCCTCTATGCCTCGTAATCGGAGTTCACAAAATACAAAAACTAATGGTAAAGACGTTTTATTTTTCGCAAATTTGCGATTTTAGTCGCTTGGAAGCTTTGGCCGCCTGCGCCTGTCCCTAGATTCATTCAGTCAATGGCATATAAGCTTGGCCCGAAAGATACATACAACGCCGAGAAATTTAATACGCCACCCTGACAGGTGCCGCAAAATCAGCCTAAATGTAACACCAGCGTGGCGTCATGTATCCACAACTGTATGACCCAACAATTCACTTGCTTTTACTATAAATTCACGGGAAAAATCAAGAAACTTCTTAGATTAGCGCGGGGATGGCCCCAGAAGGGCAGTAGTCAAACGGGGGCACTGTTGCCAACAGTTTCGGACCTGCATTTGCCGGTCCGAGTTTAAGACATGTATTTACCCCTGCTCCCATTTCTATCGAATATAGCGTGCCGGTAGTTCCTTGGCGAAGGATGGGCGGCGCAGTTTATCGGCGCAGGCAATATCGAGCTCTTGAGCCGAGCCCTTTGCGATGAATTGCGCGATGATGCCTGTGACGCAGTCCGAGGTATAACGGTGGGCCGTGTTGCGCAGCAAAATTTGACGACTATTAGAAAGTGACCTGGCGGCATCGGCGCCCAGTTGGGCGGGCGTCGCGCCGTCTAGCTCGCCGGACAGCATCAAGACCGGCGCAGGGGAAATTACCGGCTCAAAATATGTCGCTGGTACTTTCCCCCGCGGCCATTCACGGCAGGCTTGGCGCTGCGCACGAATGCGATAGTCGCCCATGAAGGTGCCGCTGGTTTCGCGTACGATCTCGTCATCGTTGATAAATGGAACCGACTCCGAGCAGGTGACGGTCAGATATGTCCCCAGCGACGGTGCGTGAGTGGCATTCATTGACGCGCCCGCAACTATCTTACCGAACGCTGTCCATTCTCCCCGGGCCGCGCGGTGAATAAGTAAAGGTACAAAACTCGCTGAAGTGAGGTCGTACAGCAAATTTTTGAGTTGTTCGGTGAAAACCCCGCGTGACATTCTTACGCTTTGTGCCTCCCGGCTCTTCGGGTGGGGAATCACGAATGATACTGGAGCGCTATCGAGTCTGGCGAGCGCTCTGGCGAAATCTGCTTGCAGGTCGGGAAACGCCGCGCGACAACCTTCCTCGGCCGCACAATCCTGCAGCAACTTGTTCATGGCTGCTTGCGCGCCTTTGGCAAAGTGCAACGGTAGCTTGGCGGCCGGCGTGGCGACCCCCGCCAGGGCGAGCGCGCGCACCCGTTTAGGATAGCGGTGTAGGTACTGAAGCGCCGCTAATGTGCCATAGGAAATGCCGTACAGGTTTATCTTTTCGTACCCAAGGGCTACGCGCGCTTCTTCGAGATCGGCCATGGCAATGGGCGTAGTGTAGAGCTCGAGATCCGAAACTCGTTCGAGTGCCGTTCGGCAGGCGCGTATCCTTTCGAGTGGAAAGAGCTCGTCGAAGTAGTTCTGCGCCGCGACGTGATTGGAGGATAAATTGCAGTTCAGAGGATACGAATCGCCGGTGCCACGTTGATCGATAAAAACGAGGTCGCGCTGACGCCGGAGTTGCGACATGAGGCTGTCTTCGCCCCCGCTGGCGATTTTGGCCGCCCCTTGTCCAGGGCCGCCGCTAAGAAAAAAAACCGGGTCCGGCGCTGGTTTGGAATCGAGCGCCGGCAACAGAACCACGTGCAGATCGATCTTGCGCCCGGTTTGTGCCGTCCGGTCTTCGAACACGTCAATCTTGCCGCATAGAACCTTGGTGTCGTAGGCCGCGAAGCGGCAGGGCTTTAAGTCGATATGGCGACGAACTCCCACCCGGCCGGTCTCCGTCACGCTGGTGGCGCAGAAAGCCGCGCTTACAAAAGCGACGCTTAAGCTAAAAAAGAAGAAATAGAGCGACGCCCGAACTGATTTCACTGAGTTTTGGAATTCACCGCTCCAAAGGAGGGCTTTGCGGATGGCCGTGCTTTCTGGATTCTACCTTTGTCTGCGCGCTCCGCCGCAATGGCTGAGGACGAGTCGCATGATAATGAATATCACTGCTAATTGGAAATCATTTCAGAATATTCACGCGGCATACATTCCGCGTCGCGCGAGCTGCTAGATGTTATCTTAGCTCGCGGAATCCGGACGGAGACAAAAACCGTTTTATCGAACGCATTATCGAGTTTAGTAGCCTTGCTTCGACTGTGCAAACAGGGAAGGAAGTCTCGATCGAGGAAATCATTGCCCACGCGGCAATCTTTGGCGATCTGTACAAGATTGTCGGCCTGATTTCGCGGCGATTTGCTCAATTACGGACAAGAGTTGTAGCGAGCAGATCATTTATTCGCGCGTCGTCGTGGCACCAGAGTTGCATCACAACGCCGCATTTAAATAAACCGTACTCCAGGAATATCAGGATCAGCTTGTGAAAAAGAGACGAGCGGAAAGTGACGTGAAAGTGACATAAGCAGCAACACAAGGAAAATTTAAACCGTCAAGGGCAAACCACACGAAAGGGTGGGACGCAAAGCCTCTGGCCTAAGTCTCGTAAGAGATAAGGCAGCAGGGCTGCCGGTAGGTTGCACTGACCTTCGAAGGATCGTGCGCGTGTCGGTTTTCGTTTGCGTCCCTCAGAGGTCAGGACCATGTATCGATCAGTATCGTTTCTCAAGCTAGTTATTCTCGCTTTTTTCTTCACATTTATTGCCGCTGTCGTCGCGCGGACGGAACTTTCCGCCGCACAACTCACGCTGAGTTGGACGGATAACTCGAACAATGAAGATGGTTTTCGAATAGAAAGGAAAACCGGCACCGGGGGAACCTATACGGCAATCGCCGGCGTTGCGGCAAACGCAATATCCTACGTCGATAGTAACTTAGCCGAGGCAACGACTTTCTGTTATCGTATTAATGCATATAATGCGATCGGTTCTTCCGGATATTCCAACGAGCAGTGCGGGACAACTCAGTCGGCAACTCCGACAACTTACTTATTGACCGTGAGCAAGGCCGGAACGGGCAGCGGTACGGTTACGGCTACCGGCATCAACTGCGGCACCGACTGCAGCGAGGTGATTAACAGCGGGACGCAGATGGCATTGACGGCGACGGCGGCCAGCGGGTCAACGTTTGCCGGTTGGACGGGCACCGGTTGCAGCAGTACGGTGACGGTGACGGGCAACATGACCTGTACCGCGACTTTCAATCTGAACGCCTATACGCTGACAGTGGCCAAGGCCGGAACGGGCAGCGGCACGGTCACGGCCACCGGCATCAACTGCGGCACCGATTGCAGCCAGGTGGTTAACAGCGGGACGCAGGTGGCATTGACGGCGACGGCGGCCAGCGGGTCAACGTTTGCCGGTTGGACGGGCACCGGTTGCAGCAGTACGGTGACGGTGACGGGCAACATGACCTGTACCGCGACTTTTAACAACGATGTAGCGTCGATGGACCGAGTCGGCCTATACCGCCCATCGACCGGTGAGTGGTTCCTCGATCAGAGCGGCAATGGCGCTTGGGATGGCTGTCAAGTCGATCTCTGTGTTCAATCATTTGGCGCGGCGGGTACCGTACCCGTTGTTGGTGAGTGGGACGCGTCTGGTTTGACCCAATTGGGACTATTCTTTCCCGGTGCCGGCGAATGGTACTTAGACAAGAATACCAATGAAACTTGGGATGGGTGCGCGGTGGATCTTTGTGTCGTTTCATCTGGCGCACAGGGTAATATACCGGTTGCCGGGAAATGGACCTCCGGCGGTTATGATCGGTTGGGAGTCTTTCATCCTACCACGGGCTACTGGTACCTGGACAAGAATGGCGATGGCACCTTTGGCAGCTGCCGAAGAGATCAATGCGCGTATCTCTCCGTATATATGAACGGGGATCTGCCTGTGGTCGGCGACTGGGACGGAGACGGCGTCGCTCACCTGGGACTGTTTCGGCCGAGCACCGGTCAGTGGTTTCTCGAGTACAATGGCAACAGATCTTGGAACGGTTGCGGAAAAGACCGCTGCATCGGCTCCTTCGGCGTACCTGGAGATCGACCGGTGACGGGCGACTGGAACGGGTCGGGCAAAAGCAAAATCGGTGTTTTCCGCCCGAGCACGGGTCAGTGGATGCTTGATTTCAATGGTAATGGAACATGGGACGGTTGCGGCGTCGATGTGTGTGTGACGAGCTTCGGCGTTGCGGGAGATATCCCCGTTGCCGGCAAATGGTAGTTTGGCTGGCGCCGCCGAGCGCCAGCAAACATTAACAAATGCAAGGCCGGTGAAGGTGCACTCCACCGGCCTTGTTGCTTTTGCGTTTCGCCACTAAAGGCAACTGGTTGCAGGTGATGTTTGGTGCGTGACAGCAAGCGAACTGACTTCACTACGGGTGCACGCTTTCCAAAAACCAGTCCGTAGGAATTTCCCGACCGAGGCCTTTGGCTTTTGCTTCGTAGTAAACCGCTGAGCCCACGGCAGCGAACTGCAGGCCGATGCCAATATTATTCAAAAAGCATGTGGATTCTTGGTCGTTGGCGCGACCTTCGGCGCGGCCGGTGACGAGATCTCTTAGCTCGGGGGCGGCGAGCCAGAAGGGCTGCTCCACCCTGGATTCGCGGGCTCCTTTCGGACCTTTGCCGATGATGTCGATGGCATCGTGGGCGCGGATTCCTTCGTCGCCGAAGCCGGCGATAAAATTTTCCGGCGCATGCTGGTGCGCGTGGATCACCAGCCGATCGACTTTTCGAATGGTCTCGTCGCCGAGCTCAGGCACGCGCACGCAGGTCAGATGAACTCCCGGTCGCACCCAATCGGGGTCGACGACCCGCGATAGTGAGTTCGTCGTCGCGGCGATGATATCGGCGCCGCGCGCGGCCTCGGCGGCATTTTCTGCCGGGATCACCTCGGCGGATACTTTTCGCGCCATCTCGCGGACGAAGGCTTCGCGATTCGCTTTGGTCGGACTGTATACTTTTACTTGTTTGATCGGTCGCACCGCGCACATGGCCGGCAGGTGGCTGCCGGCTTGCCACCCAGAGCCGAACAGCGCCATTATGCTTGCGCCTTGCCGGGCAAGATAGCGCGTCGCCAGCGCGCTGCTCGAAGCTACGCGCATGCGCTGGACCACTCCGTCGGGAAAGATCGCCAGCGGCTCGCCGTTTTCCGTGGAGAAGAGCATGACGAGGCCGACATATTTATTCCCCGGTGCGGCGGGAATTTTAGTTTTGAGCACCCGGCCTCCATCCTGGCGCCAACGAATAATGTCGGAGTTGATGCGCATGGCAACGATGGGCGGGTCGGCGAGGCCGGCTTCCATTGATTTGAAGGCGTAGACGCCGGATTCGTTGGGCGACGGCAGAACCAAATCTGTGCGCGGGCGGTTAATCGCGGTGCCACTGCACCAGCTCCGGTATGCTTTCGCCAAAGCGTCGATGCAACTGTCGATGGTGAGAAATGAATCGATATCTTCGTTGCTCAGTATTAACATGACTGCTCGAATATCAGAGGCGATGGAGTGGCGTCAAGTAACGTCGGAAGTGCGTCTTCGCGCGCGTGCTGTTGCTTTATCGCCGTCCCCTAGCTACAAAATAGGCTACCGATCCGAAATAAGGAGATCCCCATGGCACAGAAATACGTGGACAGTTTCGGCACGCGCAAGGCGCTTTCGGTGGACGGTCAAAGCTACGATATTTTCCGCCTTGACCTATTGACAAAGGCCGGTTTCAAGAACGTCGCGCGGTTGCCGGTGTCGTTAAAAGTGCTGCTCGAAAATTTGCTGCGTCAAGAAGACAACCATCATGTCAACAAAGCGGATATCGAAGCCTTGGCCAACTGGAATCCGACGGCGAAGCAGGAAAAAGAAATCGCCTTCATGCCGGCGCGGGTATTGATGCAGGACCTGACCGGCGTGCCCGCGGTGGTAGATTTGGCGGCGATGCGCGAGGCGATGAAGCGGCTCGGCGGCGATCCGAAAAAGATCAATCCATTGGCGCCGGTTGATCTGGTTATCGATCACTCGGTGCAGGTGGATTATTTCGGCAGCGCGGATGCGTTTCACAAAAACGCCCAGATCGAGTTCGAGCGCAACGTCGAGCGCTATAATTTCCTCCGCTGGGGACAGATGGCTTTCGATAATTTCCGCTTGATTCCGCCGGACGTCGGCATCTGCCATCAGGTCAACCTGGAGTATCTTGCGCCGGTGGTGTTCCGGGCGAAAAAAGAAGGCGCGACCTTCGCGTATCCCGACACCGTGGTGGGCATGGATTCGCATACGCCCATGATCAACGGTCTCGGCGTTGTCGGATGGGGCGTCGGCGGCATCGAAGCCGAAGCCGCGCTGCTGGGCCAGCCGATCATCATGCTGATTCCCGACGTCATCGGCTTCAAGCTCCATGGCAGGCTGCCGGAAGGGGCGACGGCGACGGATCTGGTGCTCACGGTAGTGCAGATGTTGCGCAAGAAGGGGGTGGTTGAGAAGTTCGTTGAGTTCTTTGGCTCGGGCCTTTCGAGTTTGGGCCTCGCTGATCGCGCGACTATCGGCAACATGGCGCCAGAGTATGGCGCCACGGTCGGCTATTTTCCGATCGATGATGAAACGCTGCGATACATGAATCTGACGGGGCGCGATCCCCATTTGATCAAACTGGTGGAAACTTACGCCAAAGAGCAGGGGATGTTCCGAACCGACCAGACACCGGATCCGATGTTCACCGACACACTTGAGCTTGATCTCGCGAGCGTTGTGCCGAGCATCTCCGGACCGCGGCGGCCCCAGGACCGAATTCCTTTGACCGAGAGCAAAAAAGCGTTCAAAGAGGCTTTACCATCATTAATGAAAAGCGGTGACTCGCGGAGGACCGTGACAGTACAGGCGAACGGCGACAAGTTCGATCTCAAGCATGGCTCCGTGGTAATTTCCGCGATCACGAGCTGTACCAACACCTCGAACCCGTCGGTGTTGATTGGCGCGGGATTGTTGGCAAAAAAGGCCGGTGAAAAGGGCCTCAAGCGCAAGCCCTGGGTCAAAACCAGCCTGGCGCCGGGCTCGCGGGTGGTTACGGAGTATCTGAAGGACAGCGGTCTCCTGCCGCATTTGGAAAAGCTCGGCTTTTACGTGGTCGGTTACGGTTGCACCACCTGCATTGGCAATAGCGGCCCGCTGCCGGAACCCATTGCCAACGGTATACAACAGGGCGATCTGGTGGCTGCCGCCGTGCTCTCCGGCAACCGGAATTTCGAGGGGCGCATCCACGCCAGCGTGCGCGCCAACTATCTCGCCTCGCCTCCGCTGGTTGTCGCTTATGCCTTGGCTGGCAGCATGGATTTCGATTTGTATAACGAACCTCTCGGCAACGATTCCCAAGGCAAGCCGGTTTATCTCAAAGACATCTGGCCAACGCCGCAGGAAATACAGCAGATCATGAGCAACTCTGTGCGCTCGGAGATGTTCAACAAGGAGTACAGCCAGGCCACCCAAGGCGACGCGCGTTGGACGAGTCTTCCGGTGCCCGAGGGCGAACTTTTCAAATGGGATCCGCAATCGACCTACGTGCGTGTGGCGCCTTACTTTGAAGGTACGGGACGCGCCCCCGGCGAGCCAAAGCCGATCCGTGGCGCGCGGGTGCTGGCCCTGCTCGGCGACTCGGTAACCACGGACCATATATCTCCCGCGGGCGCCATTGAAAAGAACGGCCCGGCGGCGCGCTATCTCACTAACAACGATGTCCTGCCAAAGGATTTTAACCAGTACGGCGCGCGGCGCGGCAATCACGAAGTCATGATGCGCGGCACTTTCGCCAATATTCGTCTGAAGAATTTCCTTGCACCCGGCACCGAGGGTGGCGTCACCGAGCATCTGCCGGACAAAAAGCAAATGTCGATCTACGACGCGGCGATGCAATACCAGAAAGAAGGGATACCGCTGATCGTCGTCGCCGGCAAAGAGTATGGCTCTGGCTCGTCGCGCGACTGGGCGGCCAAGGGGCCGCGGCTACTGGGCATACGCGCGGCAATCGCGGAGAGCTTTGAACGTATTCATCGCAGTAATTTGATCGGCATGGGCATCGTGCCCTTGCAGTTCAAGCCGGGGGAGAATCTCAAGAGCCATGGGCTCACGGCATTTGAAACCTTCGACGTCAATGGCATCAACGCTGGGCTCAAGCTGCGTCAGGAGCTGACCGTGAAGGCGACCAGCGAAGACGGCAAAGTTACCGAGTTCAACGTCATCTGCCGCATCGATACGCCGGCTGAGCTGGATTATTACCGCCATGGCGGGATTTTGGAATACGTACTCAGGCAATTGCTGCAGAACTAACTAGTTGCTGGTTTCAAGTTTCGAGTTTCTGGTTGGTAAGAATTAGAGTGGCTCTTTCCTACGTTTGTTTCTAGTTTTTGGTCCGGGAACAACTAGAGACTAGAAATCATAACCTGAAACCGTCAGGTGCATTTGTTTAATTTGCTGCTAGCTCCTGTTGAGTTCCAAGTGTCTGGTTGGTGAACAACTAGAAACTAGAAACTTGAAACTATTCGTGATGAGACGACGCGAAGCGCTGGCAGCGCTTGGGAAAGCATCGCTGGCGCTGTTGCTCCATTCAAACCGATTTTCGCTTTCGAGTGCTCGCGCCGCTGAGAGGAACGCTATGGCTACACCCAACCATATCCGTCACTACACCGCCAATAATCCCGGTATCATGACCCTGCAGGGTACGAATCAATATATCGTCGGCAAGGAAAGCGCGCTGGTGATCGACGTGGCGCTCAGCGCAGATTCAAATATGGACGGTATACTGGAACAGGCAGAGGCGATGGGCGTGAAAAAAATCGACAGAATTTTGCTCACCCACATCCACAGCGATCATTGCGGCGGCGCGCTGGCGCTTAGAAAACGTTGCGGCGCTAGATTGGGTATCCACCGCTCGCGGGCGGGTTATCTCGGCGGCGAGGACTTTCAGTACAGTGACAATGACCGTATCAGCTTCGGCGGCGGGGAGCTGCACGTGCTGCACACGCCGGGCCATGAGTCCGGCCACTGCTGCTTTTACGAGGAGGGCGACAAGGTTTTATTCAGCGGTGACAATATTCTTGGCTACGGCACCGCGGTAATTCGCCCGCCCGACGGCAATATGTCGGCTTATCTTAAGTCGCTGGAGCGCCTGCTCGGATTATCGGTCGACTTGATACTGCCCGGCCACGGGCCTCTGGTCGCCAAAGCCGAAGAAAAGATCCGCGAATACATCGAGCATAGAAAAACGCGCGAGCAACAAGTCTTGCGAGCACTGCGCAGCGGTCGAAATACCATTGGCGATATCACGGAGATGATCTATGTCGATGTCTCGGCAGCGCTCAAGAGAGTGGCCGAGTTTTCCGTGCAGGCCCATCTCGAAAAGCTCATCGACGAAGGCCGTGTAAAGAAAGAAAACGGCCACTTTTTATTGCTTGACCGCAACTGAGCGAAATCCGCCGGTGGCGGGTTTGTGTTCAAGGCTTCAGGCTACTGTTTCTCCATGATGATTACGGAAAACCCGTTTTGCGCGAGTTGACGCGCTTTTTCCTCCGCCGCCGCGCGGTTCGAATAGGTGCCGAGCTGGACGCGGTAGTAGGTACCGTTGCTCGACTGCGTTGGCACTACGGCGATTTCCGCAAAGGATTGTTGCAAGCGGTCGCGCATTTGCTGCGCGTTTTCCAACTGTGCGAAAGAGCCCAGTTGCAGCGTATAATCCAACGACGCGCGAATAGCCGGGATCTTGTAGGGCGCTTCGATCACTTCGATGCGCACCGGGGCAGTGCCGGGGCCAACCAATTCGATCGACTGCGCGGCGGCATGGGAAAGATCGATGATTCTCCCCTTGGCAAAAGGCCCGCGATCGTTAATCAGGACCTCGACGGACTTGCCGTTGTTCAAGTTGGTTACCACGACGCGCGAGCCGAGCGGCAGCGTCTGATGCGCTGCAGTGAGATCGTATTGGTTGTAGATCACGCCGCTGGCGGTGGCCTGGCCGTGAAATCCCGGCCCGTACCATGACGCGATGCCGGTTTGCGCCGCGCGGCCTTCCGGCGCGGAAAAAGGAGGAAGTTTCACTTTTCCGGCCGGCACGGCGCAGGCGGACAGACCGGCCAATGCCAGTCCTGCGGCTGCATTGCGGAAATCGTGAACAAACAATTGCTTCATCGACGATAACTCGCGCGGCGGGCCGGTCGATGAATACGCCCGCGCTCAAACGCTCAGCCTTTCGTCAAGCCGTGCGAACAATGCATGAAGTCCCGGCATGGTACGTCGTTTTTCCGAGGGCGTCAACCAATTTGCGCCGGTTTACCCTCGGAAGCGATTGTGCTACTTTACACTAAATCGTCGGGGGAGAAATCGGGTTATGTCAGGTCATTCCAAGTGGAGCACGATCAAGCATAAAAAGGCCGCGAAGGACGCAAAAAAGGGCAAGATCTTTACCAAGCTCATTAAAGAAATTACAGTTGCCGCCCGAATGGGCGGCGGCGATATCAATGCCAATCCCCGATTGCGTACGGCGGTCCTGACGGCGCGCAGCAATAGCATGCCCGGTGATAACATTGAACGCGCCATCAAGAAGGGTACGGGCGAGCTTGAAGGGGTTACTTACGAGGAGATCCAATACGAAGGCTACGGCCCCGGTGGGGCGGCGATTATCGCGCAGGTTTTGACGGACAATAAGAATCGCACGGTATCGGAGATCCGCCGCTTATTCACCAAGCATGGCGGCAATTTGGGCGAGACTGGCTCGGTGTCGTGGATGTTCGAAAAGAAGGGGTTGATAGCGATCGAGAAGACTCAAGTCGACGAGGAACGGCTGATGGGGATCGTCCTCGAAGCGGGCGCCGAGGACGTCCGCGATGAAGACGAAATCTTCGAAGTGGTGACGCAGCCGGAGGATTTTCATGCCGTCAAGGATCGCCTGGATCATGAAAAAATAGCCGTAGCCAGCGCCCAGGTGACGCTGATACCGAAAAACACCGTTGACGTGGATGCCAAGAATGTCGAACAGATTCTCAAGCTCACCGAAGAGTTGGAAGATCACGACGATGTGCAGAACGTGTCGGCGAATTTCAATATCCCCGCCGAATTGATGGAAAAGGCGAGCTGAATCGGTGACCCCGGTGGCGCAGACGCGGCGGCCGCATCGCGAAGCGATTCTCGGCGTCGATCCCGGCTCCATCATTACCGGATGGGGAGTGGTCGAGATGGAAGGAAGTCAGCTGCGTCACGTCGCCCACGGCACCGTCGGAACATCGACGGCTCTCGGCCAAGCGGAGCGTTTGAGGCAGATTCATCGCGGTATCGAGCAGGTTATAGCGCAGTTTTGCCCGGCCGCCGTTAGTCTGGAGAAAGTTTTTTTTTCCCGCAACGTACAGAGCGCTTTGAAGCTGGGCCAAGCGCGCGGCATGGCGTTGTTAGCGGCGGCGCAAAATCAAATCGCCGTGTCCGAGTATACGGCGACGGAAATTAAACTTGCGGTTGTCGGCTATGGCCATGCGACCAAGGAGCAGATACAAAAGATGGTGAGCGCCTTGCTCGGACTGCAAGGCTCCCTGCGCGCCGACGCCGCGGATGCTCTGGCCGCCGCGATTTGCCATATCCACCGTAGAACTTGCCAACCGCGAATCGTTGGCGCCGCCAGCCGCGCCGTCAGGGCGAGTTGGCGGGATTACTTGAAAGTTGCATCCAAGCGATAGGCACCGGAACAAAGCGCCGGTCATCATCGTATTCTTAATTTCACTGTGATCGCGCATATTAGTGGCACTTTAGCTCAAAAAGTCCCCGGTGAGGTAGTTGTCGATGTCAACGGCGTTGGCTACCAGATCTATATTCCATTGAATGTGTTCTATCGCTTGCCGGAAATTGGTGGCCGGGTGAGTTTGCAAGTCTACACCCATGTGCGCGAAGATGCTTTGCAGCTTTTCGGCTTTCAGGACGGCACCGAGAAGCAGATTTTCTTACTGCTTACGGCCGTATCAGGAATCGGGCCCAAGCTGGCGATTAACATCTTGTCGGGGATCGCAGCAGAGGACCTGGCTCGGGCGTTGAAGGAGGGAAATCAGGTACGGCTGGTCGGCATTCCCGGGGTCGGTAAAAAATTGGCCGAGCGCATGATCGTCGAGCTCAAGGACAAATTCATGACTTTGCCGTCCGAGGGCCCGTCAAGTAAGCCAGCGGAGAGTGATTCACAACTGATGCAAGATGCCGTATCGGCGCTGGTCAATCTCGGTTATCGCAAGAGCGAAGCGGAGAACAACGTTCGCGCCGTCCTCGCACAGGGTGAACACTCACTAGAAAACGTCTTAAAAGAAACCCTTCGCCGCATGGGCCGGTAAGGTGATATTGAATTTCAGATTTTGCATCGACGGGATCTTCCGTACCGAAAAAGGGAAGGGTGCGGGCGCGTATCGGCGAGTCAAATAAACTTTTATGCTGGACGGGTATAAGGCCGACGACGAGATAAGCTACGAGGTCAACCTGCGGCCGCGTGGCTTCGATGAATACGTCGGGCAAGAGCAGGTTAAGGAGAACTTGAAAGTGGCGATTGCCGCCGCCAAGGGCCGGGGCGACGTGCTCGACCATATTCTTTTTCACGGTCCCCCCGGCTTAGGCAAGACTTCTTTGGCCTATATCATCGCCCGTGAGATGGGCGTGAATATCAAGGCGACGTCCGGACCGGTTGTCGAACGGCCTGGCGACCTGGCGGCATTGCTTACCAATCTCGAAGAAGGCGATATCCTTTTCATCGATGAGATTCACCGCTTAAACCACGTGGTGGAAGAAGTGCTCTACCCTGCCATGGAAGATTACCAGATCGATATCATGATCGGTCAGGGACCATCCGCGCGTTCCATCAAGTTGGATCTCAAGCGCTTCACGTTGATCGGCGCAACCACGCGTTCCGGGCTATTGACTTCTCCCCTGCGCGACCGCTTCGGCCACATTCATCGCTTGGACTTTTACGACACGGCCGCGCTTTCGCGTATCTTAAAACGCTCTGCGACCATTCTCGGGGTGACTGCGGACGGCGCCGGCATTGCGGAGATCGCCACCCGTTCGCGCGGCACACCGAGGATCGCGAACCGGCTATTGCGGCGCGCCCGCGACTTCGCCCAGGTCAAGGGCAATGGGACGATTACGAAGTCGCTCACGGAGGAATCGCTGCGAATGTTGGAGGTCGATCGGTTGGGCCTGGACAAAATGGACACGATGTTGCTGTTGGCGCTTATCGACAAATTCGCCGGCGGACCGGTGGGAGTGGAAACGCTCGCCGCCGCAATCGGCGAAGAGAAGGATACCATCGAGGATGTCTATGAGCCGTTTTTGATTCAGGCCGGGTTCGTGCAGCGCACGTCGCGGGGGCGCGTTGCTACGGCTTTGGCTTACGAACATTTCGGCCGGAGCCGAAGCGGAGTGAAACCGAGCGGAGTGAAAAACCAGCCGAGTCTGTTCTGAGACAACGAGGGTGAGTGGCGATGGCGTGACCGCAATCGGTTACCTCGGAGGGATCGATCATGGAGGGCCTGGGAAAGACGCTCGTTTTGATTGGGATCGTGTTAGTCGTCTTTGGATTAATTTTTACACTCGGTGGCAAGATCCCATGGCTCGGCAACCTGCCCGGCGATATAACGATCCAGCGCGAGCGTTTTACATTTTACTTTCCGCTGACCACCTGCCTGCTTGTCAGCGCGTTGATTTCCCTTGTCGTTTATATTTTTCGCAGGTAAAATTTTGTTTGAAATTGTCCGCGGAAATAGTCCATGGAAGCGGTTGACCCCGTCAAACCGATAGAAGAAAGCCTCAAACTAAACGAGGCTAAGCGGCGCAAGCGCGAAGCGGCGGTGATTGTCGTCACCACCCTCATGGTGGCGGCGTTCGCTTACTTCGAGGTCAACCTGCCCGACGCATCGACCGAACAGTCGCTCGGCAACAACATCGTCTTTTTCCTATTAATCAACATCAACATCATTTTGCTGATACTTCTGGTTTTCCTGGTGGTCCGAAACCTGGTGAAGTTGGTGTTCGAGCGCAAACGGCACATTCTTGGCTCCCGGCTCCGCGTGCGCCTGGTCCTGGCCTTTGTCGGCTTGTCATTGGTGCCGACCTTGATCTTGTTCGTAATTGCCGGCGGCTTTGTGACCCGTTCGTTTGAACGCTGGTTCGACGTCCAGGTCGAAAGCGCGCTGCAGGGTTCGCTTGAAATCGGCCAGACCTATTATCAAAATTCGGCCAACAACGCGCTCTTTTATGCTAAACAGCTAAGCCGGCTGATCACCGAGGAAGGTCTATTTGACGCCCAGCGGCTTGCTGAGCTGAAAGAATTCGTCCAGCGCAAACAGCGGGAGTATAACCTCGGCACCGTGGAGTTGTTTACTCCGGACCGTCAATTGCTCGTGGTCGCGTTCAACAACGACGTGCCGACGGGAGTTACGATCAAGGCGGACTCCGAGTTTCTAAACGGCGCGTTGCGCGGCTTGGAAGTGACGCGTACGCAAGAGTTCGGCGAGGGCGATGTGATTCGCGGCGGCGCGCCGGTTTACGGCGCCGGCAAGCGCATCCGTGGCGTGGTGGTGGTGGATTATTATGTCCCCAAGAGCATCGCCAAGCGCGCCGCGCAGATCTCCCGCTCTTACGAAGAATATAAACATTCCATGTTTCTCAAGACGCCGATCAAGAACAGCTACATTCTTACGTTGCTGCTTGTTACGCTCGTTATCATTTTCGCGGCCACATGGTTCGGCCTATATCTGGCCAAAGGTATCACTGTGCCGATCCAGCAGTTGGCCGAAGGAACTCACGCAGTGGCGCAGCGCAATTGGGACTATCAGATTGAAGCCAGCGGCGACGACGAGATCGGCACCCTCGTGGACTCGTTCAATGGGATGACGCGGGATTTAAAGCAGATGACGTTCGAAATCGAACGGCGCGGCCGCTACATGGAAACGCTGCTCGCAAATGTCAATGCCGCGGTCATCGCCGTCGATGCCGGCGGCCAGATCACCGCGTGGAACAAGGCCGCGGAAAAAATGTTCGGTCTAAACGGCGCCGAGGCTTTGGGCCGCTCACCGGAACGAATTTTCGCCGCAGAACACTTGAAGCCGATGCGCGAAATACTGGAGCGCGCCAGAGACGGCGAGAGCGTCGAAAAAGAAATGTCGATTTTTCTGCCGGACCGGGTGATGACGGTGGTGGCCGACGCGGCCACCCTGCGCGACGACGACGGCCGCAGTCTGGGGGTGATGGTGTTCGTGGAAGATATTACCGAGATCCAGAAAGTGCAGCGCATGGAAGCGTGGCGCGAAGTGGCGCGGCGCATCGCCCATGAAATCAAAAACCCGCTCACGCCGATTCAGCTTTCGGCGGAACGGCTGCGGAAACGTTATGCGAAGATGCTCGAAGGCGACGGCGCGATTCTCGATAAGTGCACGACGACCATCATTCGGCAAGTCGACGAACTCAAGAGTCTTGTGAACGAATTCGCTCAGTTCGCGCGTCTGCCGGCGGCGGAACTGGCCGTAAACGATTTGAACGAGATCGTGCGCGAGGCGCTTTTTCTCTATCAGGAGGGGCATCGCGACATCCGATTTGAATTTCGTCCGGGCGTCATCCCGGCCCTGGAGCTTGATCGAAACCAGATCAAGCGGGCCTTGATCAACCTACTGGACAACGCCGTGACGGCGATGGATGGCAGGGGAGAGGTGGAAATCGCCACGAGCTATGAGCGCGCATTAACGAAGGTTTGTCTTGAAGTGGCGGACAATGGTAGCGGTTTGCCGCCGGAGGTACGGGCACGCATCTTCGAGCCGTATTTTTCGACCAAGCGGGACGGCACCGGTCTGGGACTTTCCATCGTTAGCGCCATCGTCGAAGATCATCACGGCTATATACGCGTTCGCCCCAACGAGCCGAAGGGAACCCGGTTTATTATCGAGCTGCCGGTGCGCCAGCAACTCGCGGTTCAATCGGCAATCGGGTAAACTATAATCCGGCAAGGGGGAGAGAGTGATCGAAAATCTCGCGGAACAGACGATTCTGGTCGTGGACGATGAAGAAAGAGTCCGGGAATCGGTTCGGGAGGTCTTGAGCGACGAAGGTTACCGAGTTGTGGACACCGCCGATGTCACCCGGGTGCTCGATATCATCGAGGAGGAAAAACCCGGACTGATTCTTCTCGATATCTGGATGCCCCACGCGGATGGCATCGGTTTGCTGAAGGAAATCAGGAGCAAAGAGCCGGAATTGAACGTTGTTATGATTTCCGGTCATGGCAATATTCACACGGCGGTGACGGCGACAAAGTTCGGCGCCTTCGATTTTCTCGAAAAGCCGCTGTCGCTTGAAGGCTTGCTGCTAACTGTGCGACGCGCCCTTGGCGAAGTTCCGACCAGCAGTGACCAAAGCGCGCCCGGTGGAAATAAAAAAAGAGCCGTCAAAAAGCCTGGATCGGCCGGCCGCGCGGCAGCCGCGGCTCGGTGCAAACAAAAAACGCTGGGGCATAGCGTCGTGACCTCCGGTCAAGGTCTTCATTCGGGGATCAAGACCGGCCTGGTGCTTCACCCACTACCGCCGAACAGCGGCATCCTGTTTACCGGCATCTCGGGGGATGCCACGGTGCAGGCCCATCTCGACAATGTAGTCTCCACCGGCTATGCGACCTCACTGCGCAATAAGGGTATCGGCGTGGCCACGGTTGAACATTTTCTATCCGCCTTGCATGGCTACGGAATTACTAACCTGTTGGCGAAAGTCCAAAGCGAAGTTCCGATTCTGGACGGTTCAGCCATCGAGTTTTGCCGCCTTATCGACGAGGCGGGCGTTCAAGAGCAGGACGATGAATGCGCCGAGATCGTCGTGGACCGGCCTTACCGAGCCGGCAAAGAGGACGGCGAATCGATTGTGATCGAGCCGGCCGAGGTTTTTTCGGTGCGCTACGAACTGCGTTACCCAAAGCCGGTCGGACGGCAAGAGTATTTTTATACTCATCGCGCACCGGAGACTTTCAAGCAGGAGATCGCTCCCGCCCGAACCTTTGGCTTTCTTAGGGACATCGCCCAACTAGAAAAAATGGGCCTCGCCGCCGGCGGACGGCTAAGCAATTTTATTCTCATCGATGATGAAAAAATCGTAAACACCGAGCTGCGTTTCAGCGACGAACTGGCGCGTCACAAGATACTCGACATCATCGGCGATTTTTATTTGTTGGGAAGGCCAATTCGCGGCGCGATCACCGCGCGCATGACCGGCCATTCGGACAACATCGCGCTTATGCGCGAGATGAAAAAGGGAATGGGTTTGTAGCAATGAAGGAGTAGCGCGAAGCGGTCGAAGCTGAGAAAACACCAGGTCGCATAGCGTAGAAATTGTAGTCCAATGGATCGCTCTCAGTTCTCCAAACTCTTTACCGTCGAGGAAGCCAACGCATTGCTGCCGGCACTGCGCCCGTTGCTGGAAAATGTTCTGGAAATCATCAGGCGCCTGAAGCAAAAGAGCGAAGCGGTGATTCGTAACCAGCAACTCGACCCTGACGCGCCGAACTTGATGGATCGCCTACGCGAGGACGCGGACATCGCTCGCCTGTTGCACCAGGTGAAGCTTGGGGTGGATGAAATTCACAGTTATGGCTGCATCTGCAAGGGGATAGAACAAGGGCTGGTCGATTTCCCTTGCATGTTTGGGGCGGAAGTCGTGTTTCTTTGCTGGCAATTGGGCGAATCGACGGTGAGCCATTGGCACCGTATAGAGGACGGCTTCGCCGGACGGCGTGCTTTGCTGGACGAGGAAGATCCCGGCCCGGACAGCGATATTTCTTTGCACTGAACATCGTGGTGATTGCCGCGGATCTTGAGTCTTGGGTCTTGAGTTGCGACTTTAGACTCAAGCATCGAAAATATTTTTCCGGGCACATTGCCCGCGGTCGTTCGTTGTACCTCGCTTAACACTGCGAGTTAAAATCGTTTTGCGCTGCGCCACCGTACGGGCCTCATGAACTCTGCGCCTGCTCACACTGTAGCTTCGTTTTCGCTCAGGATTAAACAGGAAGCGCAGCGGCTGGGCTTCGATCTTGTCGGCATTTCCCCGGTTCGCTCGCCGGCCCATGAAAGCTCATTTGCTGATTGGCTGCGCCAGGGGTTTGCCGGCGAGATGGGTTATATGGGGCGCACCGCCGATTTGCGCCGGCGGCCCGAGGAGCTTGTTCCGTGGGCGGTGGCGGTGATTTCCGTGGGCATAAATTATCAAACGGCCTATGATCATCCGCGGCAGGCGAACGGAATCACGGGATGGATTTCGCGATATGCCTGGGGCGATGATTATCACGAACTGATGAAGCGCAGGCTCGATTCGCTGCTCGTGAAAATCACAGAATTTCACGACGGGCCGGTGCAGGGCAGGGCGTTTGTCGACTCGGGGCCGGTTTTGGAACGAAACTTCGCCGGCGTGGCGGGGCTTGGCTGGATCGGCAAAAACACTAATCTGATTTCACCGAAAAAGGGCTCGTGGTTTTTTCTCGGCGAGCTATTTCTGAGCATTCCCCTCGCGTATGACAAGCCTATGCGCGACCGTTGCGGCAGCTGCGATCTTTGCCTAAAAGCATGCCCGACACAGGCATTCGTAGGGCCATACATTTTAGACGCGCGCCGCTGCATATCCTACTTGACCATCGAGCTCAAAGGCTGGATGCCGCGCCACCTCCGGCCGCTTGTCGGCAATCACATTTTTGGCTGCGATATCTGCCAGGAGATTTGCCCGTACAATGTCAAAGCGCGGCCTAGCAGCGAGGCGGCCTTCGAGCCGAGGAAAGATCTCCATGCTCCCGACCTGATCGGGCTCATGTCGTTGGGCGAGGAGGAATTTCGTCGCCGCTTTCGCGGCAGTCCGATCCGGCGCGCCAAGCGTCGCGGCCTCCTGCGCAACGTCGCGGTGGCGCTGGGTAACAGCGGTTCGCCACAGGCAGTGCCGGCCCTGGCGCTGGCGCTGCATGATAATGAGCCGTTGGTGCGCGGCCATGCGGCTTGGGCGCTGGGACGGATCGGCGGCAGCCATGCGGCGCGGGTATTGCGCAAGCGCTTGGAACTGGAAGGTGATCCGGAAGTTAAAAACGAGCTCGAGCAGGCAATTGCTGAATGCGGCAGTCATGATCAGGGTCACGATTGATATAGCTGGTGTCCCTCGGGCCAGGCTCTTCGGTCCGTCCGCCTGCTGGTTCAAAGTTCAAGGTTCAATGTGGCGCCTTCGACGCGGTTCAAGGTTTCGCGTTCAAGGTTCAAGGTTGGGACGTGGGGACGTTAAACTTTGAACCGCACACGAGGTGTGCTCGCGTCGCAAATTGTTCTACGTTTCTTGGCCCACCGCCTTTTCCAGTGTCCGCAGTAGATCGATGGGGATTCTAAGAACCTTTCCCGCGCCGTCGATGCAGGCATGTTTGGTTGAGCCGGTGGCCAGCGGTGTGTCTTCGCCCTCGCGCGAAATCCGGTAGGTGAAAATCAGCGTTGCCCGGCTCACCGATTCGATCCTGGATTCGATCAACACCAAATCGTCGTAGCGCGCCGGCTTGGCGTAGCGGCAGTTGGCTTCGACTACGGGAAAATGAATGCCGCGCGCCTCGATGTCTCCATAGGGCACCCCCAACTGGCGCAGGAACTCGCAGCGCCCGCGCTCGAACCAACGCAAATAATTGGCGTAGTAGACGACGCCCATCTTGTCCGTGTCGCCGTAGATAACGCGATATGAAGTGACGTTGAAACTGCCCGCATCGGATGGCGTCATGGTTTTGCTTAGGTCTTAAGGTTGATTATGAATTCGGTTTGACAATGGCCCGCCCTGAAAAAGATAGGAGCCAGGAAAACGCGTCGCCATTAAATGCCGAAGGAAAGGTCGGCTCCGTGCAGTAGCTTTCGATCGAACAACAAAGGCGTGTCGCGCTTGGCGCGCAGGGTGGCGGCGTAGGGCGATGGGCCGTAGCGACGGATCCAGCCTACCAGCGGGCTATGCGGTGTGGCCGGCATCATGAATTCGATCTGATGCGGCCCGACCTTGAAGTATAACCCCTGGG
>DATBLC010000379.1:0-12864 GCA_036555515.1 Binatia bacterium | reverse complement strand
TCGACCAATCCTACGCGACGGCGCGATGGCTGACGGAAATGAACGTCAAGTGGATTCTCTCGACGAGCACGCATGCCATCAAAATGGGGCAGAAAATAAAATTTCCCCCCGGCCGTGTGATTTCCGTCAACGACGGCGGCCTCGGCCTGGTGGAGATGCTTTTTCCGGCCGCTGAAAACAAAGGCATCGAAATTCTCTATGACGCGAGAGCGAACGGGCTGATCCTCGATAAAGCGGGCGGGGTTACGGGTGTGCGTGTGCAAACCAAGGAGGGACAGGTGGACTTCGAAGGCCGCGCGGTCGTATTGGCCGCCGGCGGTTTCGAAGCCAACCCGGAGATGCGCGCCCGCTATCTTGGAACGGGGTGGGATTTGGTGAAAGTCCGCGGCTCGCGCTATAACTCCGGCGAGGTTTTGAATTTTGCCTTGGCTTTCGGCGCGCAGCCTACCGGTCACTGGAGCGGCTGCCACGCCGTTTTGGTAGATGCGGAAGCTCCCGATGTGGAGTGCGCCTACGAGCATCGCTACTCGTACCCTTATGGGATCATGGTCGATATCAACGGCAAACGATTCGTCGATGAAGGCGAGGACTTTTTCAGCTACACCTATGCGAAGTGCGGTCGCGAGGTCTTGCGCTTGCCGTGGCGGACCGCTTACCAAATTTTCGACAGCAAAACGCGTCCATTACTGCGCTCGGAGTACAACCGCGGATTCCACGCCAGCGCCGAGAACATCGAAGCACTGGCAAAAAAGTTGCCGGGACTGAACTGGGAGAACGTCGTCAGGACGGTGAATGAATTCAATGCCGCCGTAAACGACGCGCCATTTGATCCATCGAAACACGACGGCAAGTGCACTCACGGCATCAGTCCAGTGAAGTCGAACTGGGCGCAGCGATTGGATGCGCCACCATTTTATGCGTTTCCGGTGACATGCGGCATTACGTTTACTTTCGGCGGCATCGGCATTACCGAACGTGGCGCGGTTAAAGACACCAGTGATAACGTAATCAGCGGACTTTTCGCCGCGGGTGAAATTACGGGCGGATCGTTTTTTAATAATTATCCCGGCGGGTCGGGCTTGATGAAGGGGGCGGTGTTCGGTCGTTTGGCAGGCGCGAGCGCAGCGAACTTTGCCAAAGCCAGAAGGGTGTAGAGGATACGCGAGGCAGCCGGGGCAACTCGACGCGCGACGACGAAGTCGATTTTTCGGAATTACGATAAAGAGAGGACAATGATTCATGACGGCCGGTATCACTGAAAAGCTCGCGGCCCATACAGCCGCTGTACAATTTGCGGATATCCCTCCGGCGGCGATCGAAAAGGCGAAGGATTGCGTTCTCGACCAAATCGGCGTCGAGCTTCTCGGTTCGACCCTGGAGTGGAACAAGATCGCGTATCGGTACGTTGCCGAGATGGGCGGCCGTGGCGAGAGCACCATCGTCAACTATGGCGACAGAACGCCGGCCCTGGATGCGGCATTTGTCAATGCGACATTCGGTCAAGGCTGCGAGCTCGACGACGTGGGTTTTGCCGCGGGCGGCCACCCGGGCGCCGCCACGGTTCCGGTCGCCCTGGCGCTTTGCGAAAAGTATCGCTGCACCGGCAGAGATTTTCTTGCCGCGGTGGTCGTCGGCTGGGACGTTATGTATCGCCTGCTGTTGGCAGTGCGGCCTTCATCGGGTAAGCGCGGATTTCATAGCCATGGCATCGGTGCGCCCTTCGGCGCGATGGCTACAGCGGCAAGACTGATGCGCTTGAATGACGGGCAAATCCTGCACGCCTTTGGTATCGCCGGCATGCATTCCAGCGGCACCATGGAATACGATCAGACCGGCGGCGAAGTAAAACGCGTCATTGCGGGTATCGCGGCGCGCGGCGGCATTCAAGCGGCAATGCTCGCCCAACTCGGGCTCACCGGGCCGCCGACCATTATCGAAGGCAAGCGCGGTTTTTTGAAAGTCTTTGCCGATCAGGTGGAGCCCGAGGAGATTACACGCGACCTCGGACGTGAGTTCAAGATCATACGGATTTGGTTCAAGCTCTACCCGTGTGTCGCGACCGTCCAGGGAGTCATCTACACGCTCAGTAAGCTCATCGAAGAACATCGCTTCGGCGCGGCCGATGTCGATGAGATACGCGTCGGTATCTCCGAAACCTCGCTTTCGCATGGCGGCGCGATTTACGAGCCGCACGATACCGCCAGCGCGCAATTCAGTCTGCCGTTTTCATTGGCGATCCGTTTGTTGAAGAACGACAACGATCTCAGCTTTTACATGGACCCGAAACTCTGGACCGACCCAAAAGTTCTCGCGCTGGCTAGGAAGGTGAAGAGTTACGCAGACCCGAACGCGATAAGAGACCAGAACTACAACACGACGATGGAAGTAAAACTGACCAACGGCAACGTGTACAAGGCCTTTGAACCCTACCCGCCCGGCTCGCCGCTCAATATGGTGGGCCGTGACGTGCTACGGGCGAAGTTTCGCAAAATGGCCCGCGCGGTGCTGAGCGAAGAGCGTATCGACAAATTGATCGAAGCGGTGGACCGATTCGAGACTTACGAAAACGCCGCTGAATTGATACCGCTGGTTGTGAAGTGACGAAGTCGATAGGTAGCGATGACTGGCGCGATAGGTTTGTTTAATGGAGCGCACCACCGATCGCATTCTCACTACCCTCAGCGGTAGACCCGGTAATCTTCCTAGAAACCCCGGTTAGTGGAGGCAGACCCTATGAAACGGGATGAAGCGAACGTACGCTTTCGGCGCCTGCGTGCCATCATCAAATCGATCACGATGACCGGCCTGCTCTTCGCCATGGCATGTCCCACCGCGGGCGTTGCCGACGCGCAACTGGATGCGCGGGTCGAAAAGTTCCTGGAACAGCGCCGCGGCACTTGGCGCGATCTGAATGTGCCATACGAAGACGGAAAGATTCTTCACGACCTCATCGTCGAACGCAAATTCACTCGTGCATTGGAGATCGGTACCTCGACCGGTCACTCGACGATCTGGATTGCCTGGGCGCTCAGCAAGACCGGCGGCAAACTGACCACGGTTGAAATCGACCCGGCGCGCCATGAGCAGGCCAAGGCCAATGTGACCGCTGCGGGGCTGTCGCAGCATGTCGAGTTTATTCTGGGCGACGCACATAAAATCGTTCCCGCCGCTCGGGGGCGCTACGATTTCGTCTTCAGTGACGCGGACAAGGACTGGTACATCCACTATTTCGACGCGATGTATCCGAAGCTTACCCACAACGCCTGCTTCACGGCCCACAACGTCGAAGAAAGCCGGTTCGGACTGACGAGGGGGTGGGTGAGACGTTACCTGGAGCACGTCCGCGGCCTGCCGGACATGCAGACATCCATTCATCCCAACAGCCGGGCCGGCGTGGCGATCACATGTAAGAAAACAGCGTAGCAGCCGTTGTCGCTTCAGAGCGCAAAAAGCGCGCGCCGCGTCGTCGACGTATCCGACTTCGCGGTGCATGACGTTGATTCCAGCTCGGTTTTAACCTTCCCCTCAAAAGCCAAACCGCCGACTGCCGTGGCTTTCGACCCGCGAGCCTCTCGCACCGCCGTCTCTCTGGGATCGTTTGCCTGACGGGAGGCGTAGAATTAGTGCCAGGCTTTGCTTTATTTGATATTCACGCCGCCGTCCCTGCCGAAGACGCGCGCAAAGGTGTCACCAGGCTACTTCCATAGGTAAAAACCTAAAAGCACTATTGGCGCCCAACGGAAAGATTCTCTTCCCCGGGGTGATCAACGACACCACCAATTTCACCGAACATCCCGAGATGGTCGCCGAGCGCATCGTTGCGCTACGCTAAACTGGTGGGCAAAGAAAATGTCATTGCCTGCACGGATTGTGGTTTGCGCCATCGCCCCGATGCGAGTCTCCCTTTGCCAAGCTCTACGCGCTGGCCGAGGGCGCGCGGTTGGCGAGTCTGGAGCTGTAAAAGTAA
Source organism: Binatia bacterium (assembly GCA_036555515.1). Lineage (GTDB taxonomy): Bacteria > Desulfobacterota > Binatia > UBA9968 > UBA9968 > DATACQ01. The sequence goes on along the minus strand of DATBLC010000379.1, from coordinate 8,897 downwards.
ATTCAAGAAGCCTTACGGCGGAAGACTAAAACCTAATGTAAGAAAGTCTAGATGTAAAAGTCTGACCCGGAAAGTTTGTTCATCTTGGATATGAGAAATTACTAGGGTCGGGCCTGAGTATTGACTTATCTGAGGTAGCTCACCCAAAGATCGCCCCCGGGAAGTGATGTGATGGAACGGGAAGACGCGGGCTTTAGTAGGCATTACGGCGGTTGCGCCGATTTTACAGGAGTGGCGGCGGGAAAGCGACCGTCCAAATTTCTTGCCGTCGGTCATGGTGAGCTGCTATGGTGCCGCTTATTACCGAGCAAGAGGTTGTCAGCAGTTTCCCAAGCAATCTGGGGGCTTACACGAACCGACCAAATTTATGCTCGACGCCATCATCGCCGTGATCATAAAAGAGGAAAAGGTTCTGCTCATTCAAAGGGCGCCGGGCATCCGAGGCGGAGGGTATTGGGCGCCGGTCAGCGGCGAAGTCGAGGCCCGAGAGAGTCAGGAAGCGGCGGTGGCTCGGGAGGCGATGGAGGAAGTTGGCTTGACGGTGCGGCCGATTCGGAAGGTTTGGGAGAACGTCTCGACGCGGGGTACTTTTATACTGCACTGGTGGATGGCGGAGTACGTCGGCGGCGAATTGACGCTCAACCTGGCGGAAGTGAGCGACGCCCGCTGGCTCACGGTTGACGAGATTTGCCGCCTGGACGGCACGTTCGAAGGCGACCGGGAATTTTATCGGAAGATCCTTCCGTCTCTCTCTTCCGAATGCCGTTAGGCCGCAGATCGTCGAAGTCTGGCCCGATCACAAAATTATCATCGGCAGCGACTTTGATCATGGCGACGCGATTTCGACCTGGCCGAATACGGTCGATAAAGGGAACTTCCGAGGCCGATAAGGAGAAAATCCTCGGCGGCAACGCCATGAGATTGTTTGGAATGAAGACGCAGACGTAAAGACGGGGCGTATGCCATACGCCCCTGTTCTTTACCCAAAGTACCCGCCGACCACGGCGTCCCTCCTCAACATGACAATGCCATTCCGGCCGCGTTGGTATTTCTTCATGGCGCTCGTCTCCATCACCTTCATCGGGCCGCTGTCGATCCATCTGTTCATCCCGGCCATGCCGGCGGTGAAGGAGGCCTTCGGAATCTCGACCGGCATGGCGCAGCTCACGCTATCCCTCGAGATGCTGTCGATGGCCTGCTTCACGGTCGCCTATGGCGGCTTGTCCGACCGCTTCGGGCGCAAGCGCGTGCTCCTGAGCGGGCTGGTGCTGTTCACCTGCGGCGCCGCCACCTGCATGGTCGCTGCCAACATGTCGATGCTGCTAGCGGGGCGCATACTGCAGGGAGCGGGAGCGGGTTGCGGCGTCGTGCTGGCGCGCGCCATCGCCCGCGACGTTTACGGCCAGGACCGCGTCGCCCAGGTGATCGCCTATCTCACCGCCGCCTACGTGCTGGGGCCGATGCTTGCGCCGCCGATCGGCGGCCGCCTGACCGTGCTGTTCGGCTGGCGCGCGCTGTTCGTGTTCGCGTCGGCTGTCGGGCTGCTGGTGATCCTCGCGGTGATTTTTGCGGTGCCGGAAACCCGCGCGCGCAGCGTCGCCGTGCCGCGCGGCGTATTCGCCGGCTACAAGTCGCTGTTGCGGAGCCCGCGCTTCCTTGGCTTTATGCTCGAGCCCGGACTGATGTCGGGAGCCTTCTTCACCCAGGCGACCGCCGCGTCGTTCCTGGCCGCCGAACATCTCGGCGCCGATGCCGCCAAGATCGGCCTGTGGTTCTCCACCTTCCCGGTCGGCTTCATGGCCGGGAGTTTCGTCTCGGGCCGCATCGGCGCCAACCGTTCGATCGAATTCATGACCATCCTCGGCGGCATGGTAGGGGTCGCCAACGCCGCGCTGCTCGCCGGCTGGCTCTATTTCGGCGGCGTCTCCATGGCCGCGCTCTACATCCCGGGAATCTTCGTCGGCCTCGCCCAGGGCCTCGCCATGCCCTACGCTCAAGCTGGCGCGATGGCGGTCGACACCGAGCTTGCCGGCTCGGCCGCGGGCGCGGTGGTGTTCTCGCAGTTTTTCTGGCCGGCCGCGCTGCAACAGCTCACCGGACTGCTCGCAGACGGCACCTGGGTGCCAATGGCGACGGTGCACTTTGCCGCAATGACCGGAGCACTGGTCTCCGGCTGGATGGCGGTGCGGGCCGAGCGCTAGCGCTTAAAAATAGATCCAACGCGACCATCATCTTGCTCATCAAGCTTTCTGGCGGCCTCGCACGAGAAATCGCGGCGCTTAAACAATGGAGCCTCTGGAAGATAAGTAACTTTGGAATGGTCTGATGTTCGCGTGCGGCTTGGTAAGGACGCCGGGACTGAAGCGTGTATTACTGCAGGAATGCCGTCCTGAATCCGGCTCGTCAGACGCGTCGCCTCGGCTACCTATTCAACGCGGGCTACTTCGACGGTGACAATGCCCCGGCCCGCGGATTCGCCGAGCTCCACATGAAAGGCATGCAACCCGAGCTGCCGTCGGTGACGAGAGAGAGGACGCCATAGCAGTAGGTCCAAGCAAGCTGACTCTACGTGCCTACGGGGTTGGGTTCGGTGACTGTTTCCTGCTGACCTTCAGCTATCCCGACGCGACCGGCGACCGCCACATGCTGATCGACTTCGGCACCACTCAGAAGCCGCCGAAGCCGAGAAAATCGCTGATGATGGATATCGCGAAGGACATCGTCGCCACCGTCGGTGGCCATCTGCACGTGATCGTGGCGACGCATCGCCATACCGACCACATCGGCGGCTTCGCGACCAACGCCAAGAAGAACGGGACGGGTGATCTCATCGCTTCACTGAAGCCAGACCTCGTGATCCAGCCGTGGACCGAGGACCTAAACGCACCGATGCAATCGAAGGGCCCGGGCAGGGGACTGACCGCCGCCGCCAACGACGCGTTTCGGTTGTCCCTTCGGCACATGCAAAAGGTGATGGAGGTCGGCCTCCGGCAGACGAGGCACCTGCCGACGGCATTGCGGGAGGAGATCGCGTTCGTCGGCCAGAATGATCTCAGCAACCTCTCGGCCGTGAAGAACCTCGCGAAGATGGGAACAACCGGAAATCGGCTTACGTGTACTACGACAAGAAGATTCCGAAGCTGGCCACCCTCCTGCCGAAAGTGAAGGTCGACGTGATCGGTCCCCCGACGATCAAGCAGAAAGGGGACGTCGTTTCGCAGAGCTCCACCAACGCCGACGAATACTGGCACTTCGCGAACTTCTGGAGTTTACGCGCGGCGACGTCGGAGCTGACCGATGGCCGCGAGCTCTTTCCCGGCGCACTCGTGCACACGGGACGAGCCATTCCCATCGAGAACCGCTGGTTCGTGCAACGTCTCAAGCAAACGCGCGGCAACCAGCTTCTGCGACTCGTCCGCGCCATGGACAACGCCCTCAACAATACGAGCGTCATTCTTCTCATCAAAGCCGGCCAGAAGAAGTTTCTCTTCCCGGGCGACGCGCAATGGGAGAACTGGGAGTACGCCCTCAAAAAGACCGCCATGCAACTCAGCGACGTCGACGTCTACAAAGTGGGCCACCACGGCAGCCTGAACGCGACGCCGAAGACCTTGTGGAACGCGTTTACCAAGAAGAGCTCGAAGGAAGGCGCTAAGGGTCGACTCTGCAGCGTGATGTCGACGCGTACCGATAGCAAGCACGGGCATCGAGAGTCGGGGACGGAGGTCCCTCGCGACAAGCTGGTGCACGCACTGCGCGACAACAGCGAGCTGCGCAGCACTCAGGAGCTCGAGCCCGAAGGTAATCTCGTGCTGAAGCTCGAATTCGACCTCTAATTTACGAATTGCAATCGGTGGGATATACAAACTATTCCCCAATGACGCCCGCAAGAGCATCATACTGATCATTCGCCTGATCGCGTCGATGGTGACCTTGAGCACCTGATCGCGCGCATAACTTCGATTCTCAACAGAGACTTCGGCGACTGGGAGTAGCCCGATGTTTTCCGCGAGCCAACAGTAGACAAGCTTCGGAAAATGCGAGGATCTCGGGCCGCATCGGCGCCAATCGTTCGATCGAATTCATGACCATCCTCGGCGGCATGGTAGGCGTCGCCAACGGCGCGCTGCTCGCCGGCTGGATGGCGTGCGGGCTGAGACTTGACCGACGCCGGCTCTTAAAATCCATTAACGAGCACGGTCGCCTGGTTTGACCATCAATCAATTACCGCGGTATTTTAGGGTGATGGCATTTGGCGCAATCAAAAGTTACCGCTCAGGGACAGATTTCCGTTCCGATGGAAGTGCGACGAAAACTCGGTATCGGCCGGCTCGGTGCTGGAATGGGTGGAGGAAGGCGACGCCGTCGTCGTACGCAAAGCCGGCCGGTATACGTCGGAAGACATTCATCGGACTATCTTTGCGCAACGGATACCGGCTTCGAAGGAGGGAGAAGAGCTCGATAAAGGCGTGCGACGCTATATAAAGAAAAAACATGCGCGCCGTTGACGCCAACGTCTTGGTCCGTCTGGTCACGCGCGCACCGGAAGCAGGTTGCTGCCGCGGAATCATTCGTGAGTAAAGGGGCATGGGTGTCCAAGCTGGTTCTGATGGAAGCGACGTGGGTTCTTACAGCTGGTACGACCTGACTCAAGCGGAAATCGCGACGGCCATGTCGAACATTTAAGATGACCGTCCTTTACGCACGTCATCACTCGAAAACGTCTGAATGAATTCGCCGAGAAATTTCCCGATAGCAAGTCGGCCCTGGCCCGTTGGTACGCCGCTATGAAAACGGGCAGCTCGAACTTCGCCGAGCTTCGCGCCGTCTTCCCAACTGCCGACCGAGTTGGTAAACTCACGGTGTTTAATGTTGGAGGAAACAAGGTTCGATTGATCGCCGCGATTCACTATAATCGAAAAAAGCTCTATATCCGTGCGGTGCTTACCCATACCTAATGCGATGAAGGGCGGTGGAAGGAGTGACCCATGCAAAATCTCGACGTGAGCAAAACGGTAGACGCGTGGTCTTCTTTGGCCGACACCGTTTTCGTCCCCCGTCCCCCACACCGAAGCCGAATATGAAAGATTGATTTCCTTGCTCGACCGGCTCGTCGACGAAGTCGGCGAAGACGAATCGCACCCTCTTGCTTCGCTTATGGAAATTGTCGGCGTGCTTATCGAGAAGTATGAAGACGAGCAAGTTCCGGAATTATCCTCTGAATAGTTGGGCTGCACATCAACACCATTTGCGTCCCCTTTTTATCCCCAATACGAGATGATTTGCATCGCTGGGCTATTTGTCGCAGTAATATGACGATAGACATGCTGAGATGCTGTCCTGATCGAGGTGAGGTCATGCGGACGAATGGCCGGTGTTTAGTGATTGCCGCGCTCGTTATAGTTTTTCTAAGTGCTCATGCTGCAAGCACGTTGGCGGCTCAGGCCAAAGCGCTCCTCAAAGTCGTCGTCGGCTATGGTTCTACCGACGGCGGGGTTGCGATTTTGGGGTTTGCCAAGGACACCAAACTATTTGAGAAGCGCGGCCTCGATGTGGTGCTCGTCGGCATGGGCACCGGATCGGTGTCGTTGCGAGCGCTGATCGCCAAAGATCTGCAAATTTCTTCACTCTCTGGTTCCGGCTTGGTGCAAGCCGCATTGCAGGGGGCCGACACAGTTTTAATTGCCGCCCTTATCAATGGCTTCATCTTCAAGATTTTCGCCGCGCCGGAAATTGCCAGCCCGGCCCAACTTAAAGGCAAGAAATTAGGCGTCAGCCGCTACGGCGCTACATCGGATTTCGCCGTTCGACTGGCGCTAAAAAAATGGGGGCTGAATCCCGACCGCGACGTCAATATTCTGCAAATCGGCACATCACAGGACACCGTCCGCGCCATGCAGACCAGAATGCTCGACGCCGGCGTGCTGAGCGGCACCTCGTCGCTGATCGCGCGCAAAGCGGGTTTTCGTGAGATTGGCGACCTCGCCGACCTGGGCCTCCATTACCCGACGTCGGCCATTGGCACAACGAGATCTTATCTACAGAAGAACGAAGGGATCGTGAAAGAATTCATGCTCGCCTACATCGAAGCGATTCACGATTTCAAACGCAATAAAGAAGCCGCGCTGGCGGTGTTGAAGAAATACACACGCAACGACGACCGCGAGGTGCTGGAGGATGCCTACAGCACTGTCGCAAGCAAGTATTTGGCTTTGCCGATTCCTACCATCGAGGGGATACGGACGATTCTGACGGAACTTTCAAGCACGGTGCCGGCAGCGAAGAACGCCGATCCGGAACAATTCGTCTCGTACAAGATCGCGCGGGAGATCGAGGCGAGTGGGTTTGTCAAACAACTCTATGAGAAGTAAAGGTAGGCTGTTGAAAAAGGCCCACCTGCTTCGTCAGGCTATGTGAAAACTCCTAGGAACCCTTCGACTGAGCTCAGGGTGAGCGGTTAAAGCATTGAATCAAAACGATACTTCTCCGCTCGTGGTGAGCTCGTCGAACCATGAGCGGCTATCGTTGCGCTCGATCGCCTCGCTACATTCGTGATCGTTTCTCGTACTCGTGCTCGATCCGGACGAACACGAATCACGAACACGGGTCACGAAATTTGCGCGCCTCGCATCTGGCCCTTTTTGAACAGCCTGGATCAGGATTTTTCAACACTGTGTTTACAAACCATCTCCTCTCATTGTAAAAGCGGCCAACATGACGGCATGGTAAATCGTTACAAAAACGGTGACTGATCGTGTTCGTGGCGAGACCAAGGCTTTGTCCGGCGATGGAGGCTAGCATGAGGCTTATCAGAGTACTCTCGCACATTGCGTGCGGATTTGTATTTTGCTTGTTCGCTATGTCGGCGTGGGCCGCAGATTACCCTGCCCCAACTCAAGGTGAATGGATAGTCCGGGACTTTCGCTTCCACACAGGCGATGTGTTGCCCGAGTTGAAGTTGTATTACACAACCCTCGGTGCGCCGTCCGGAGAGCCCGTGCTGATCCTGCATGGATCGACGGGAGCCGGGACGAACATGCTAAATGCCAATTTTGCCGGGGAACTTTTCGGCCCGGGACAGCCGCTTGATGCTAATCGCTACTTCATTATTTTGCCGGACGCACTCGGCGCGGGAAAATCGTCCAAGCCCTCCGATGGCCTGCGTACGCGCTTCCCGAAGTACAACTACGATGACATCGTCCAGGCGCAATATCGATTGGTGACCGAACACTTGGGTGTGCGCCGTCTGCGTCTGGTTCTGGGAAATTCCGCCGGCGGGATGCAAACGTGGCTATGGGGCGTGACCTATCCGGACTTTATGAACGCGCTGGTGCCGCTTGCGTCGCAGCCGGTCGAAGTTGCGGGACGGAACTGGATAACGCGCCGCATGCTCATCGATTCGATCCGCAACGACCCGGAGTGGAATGGCGGCAACTACACGAAACAACCGCGCAGCCTGCAGGCAGCCCAGGTGTACTTCAGCATCGCGACTAGCGGAGGCACGCAGGCGATTTACAAGGCGGCGCCGACGCAAGCAAAGGCCGATCAACTCATCGATCAGCGCTTGAAAGAGGCTCGATCCGGCGATGCGAATGACATTATCTACCAGTACGAAGCTTCCCGCGGCTACAATCCCGCGCCTAAGCTCGAGAGCATCAAAGCTCGACTTCTTGCCATCAATTCAGCGGACGACGAACGTAATCCGCCCGAACTAGGAATCCTGGAACGGGAAATCAAGCGCGTTAAGCAAGGGCGCTATGTGCTCATCCCCGCCAGTGAGGAAACGCGCGGCCATGGAACGACCGGGATGGCGAAGTGGTGGAAGCATCATCTGGCGGAGTTGATGCAATCCACCGTCCAAGCGGCAAAATAAAGGCCCTGGACGCGGACCAGCGCTCTGGGTCGGACGAGCGCAAGCTATTGATTCAACGATATAGGATTGCATAGATAGCGTCACCGAGAGGCTTAGCGCTCGTTTTTTGCGTTGAAACGCATGCGCTCATGCAAACGAGGCCTGTTCCAACCGTTCCAGACATTCCAATAGTTTCATTTGTTTCCAGGTGAGGCGATCTTTGGTATTAGCAACTCGAGGATTCTCGGGCCGAAGCCGGCAGAAAGCTTGACGGCGGAATCCTCCCCTTGTTAATAAGTATCGCAAGAATCTGATCGACTACACAAAAGATTTGACCCGTTATGCGGTAGTCGGTAATATTTCGCCTATGGCTGCACATGATCACGATCATAACGAGGGCTCCAATCTCTCCGAAATGGAGCTGCGGGTGCGAGCGATCGAGACGATATTGGTCGAGAAGGGGTATATCGAAACCGCTGCGCTCGATCGCATCATCGAGCTTTATGAAACTAAAATCGGTCCGCATATTGGCGCGCAGGTTATCGCCAAGGCATGGAGCGATCCTTCTTTTCGGCAATCGCTTCTCGAGGACGCGAGCAAAGCGGTCGGCACGCTTGCGCAAGTGGGCCGCGTTGGCGATCACCTGGTGGCGGTCGAGAACACGCCGCAGGTGCACAACATGGTCGTGTGCACGTTGTGCTCGTGTTATCCGACGGATGTCCTCGGCCTCCCGCCGACATGGTACAAGTCCTTCGCCTACCGCTCGCGCGTGGTGAAGGAGCCCCGCGCGGTGCTGGCGGATTTCGGCGTCGCGCTGCCGGCCGAGACGGAGATCCGGATTTGGGATTCGACGGCCGAGACCCGCTACTTGGTCGTGCCCATGCGTCCGGCCGAAACCGAGGGTTGGAGCGAGGCGCAACTTGCCACATTAATCACGCGCGACAGCATGATCGGCACCGGCCTACCGAAAAAGCCAAGTGAGGTGGCCTAATGGACGGCGTCCACGATATGGGCGGCATGGACGGGTTTGGCAAGGTCGAGCCCG
>DATBLC010000378.1:0-30050 GCA_036555515.1 Binatia bacterium | reverse complement strand
TGAGTAACCAAACAGCGACCGAGGGGTGAGACCTGGAGAGCGCGGGCACAGGAGCGCAAAGGTTGTTTCAGGCCCTGCCGGCGGGCATTTCCACCTATGGAGAGGACGGGGTGGTGGCCGGCAAGGCAGAGAACCATTGACGCGATCGGAAGGGCTCGCCTCTCGGTCGCACACTAGCGACATAGTCTCTAAATAACGAACTCATTAGTAAGATCATATGCCAATGAGATGGATTAAGTGGTTTCTGATGATAATACCTTTGGTTGGGAGCTGCGCCCGCGTGCTCCCGGTGTACAAAATTTCGCCTATCTCCCTTGGCGAGCCGTCGTTTTTTCCCACTATTGAAGCTCACACAGACGCACCCATCGTACACGGAAATCATGTCCAAATTCTCCTGAACGGGGACGAAACTTTCCCCGCCATGTTGCGCGATATAAGGACTGCAAAATCCTCCATAACTTTTGCCCAATATCTCTACGAAGATGGGCCAATCGCTTACGACTTGGCAAAGGCGTTTGCTGAACGGTGCCAAGCCGGTGTCAAGGCCAGCATTCTTCTCGATAGCCATGGAACTAGTGCGCCTGCCGAAATCCCGGAAATGATGCGTGCAGCAGGATGTCAGGTGGAGTACTTTCGTAGAGTCGAAGCCCCGCAAGTCATCTTTCCGTGGAAACTGCTAAGATATAATTACCGCAACCACCGGCGTATCTTGGTGATCGATGGCCGGATCGGATTTACCGGCGGATACGGTATCAGCGAGGCTTGGATGGGAAACGGAAGGACCCAGGATCATTGGCGAGAGACCAACGCGCGCATCCAAGGACCAGCGGTGAACCACCTACAAGCGGCTTTTAGCGAGAGTTGGCTGGAGGCCACCGGAATCCTCCTCGGAGGCGACGAGTATTTTCCTCGCCTCGAGGCGAGGGGGAGCGTGCCGGTCCAAATCGTCAAGAGCTCTCCCGTCGGCGGAAGCTTTAAGAATTACATGCTGTTTTTGCTTTCAATAACATCAGCTAAAAAAACAATTCTCATCAGCAACCCTTATTTTATCCCTGATGATCGGATGATCGAGGCTTTGCTGAGCGCGGTGGCCCGGGGAGTAAAAGTGATGATCCTAGTGCCTGGCAAAATAGACCACCGGATCACGTACCGCGCCAGCCGCAGCAACTACGGTCGCATGCTACTCGGTGGTGTTCAGATCTTCGAATATACTGCCGCGCTCATGCATACCAAGACCATGGTGGTGGATAACGTGTGGGCAACGCTCGGCAGCACCAATTTCGACAATCGATCTTTCGCCCTAAACGAAGAGTTGAATCTCACGGTCTATGACGGCGCCGTGGCAGGTCGACTTGAACAGGACTTTCATGAAGATCTCAAATATTCGAGAAAAATATCATACGAAGAATGGAATTCGCGTGGGTTTGCGGAACGATTCTTCGAGCTCTTCACCATTCCCATCCGGGAGCAACTATAGTTGCCGGCCGAGCCGGCTAGCTGCTTCACGATTTCGCCTTTACCGATGCCTCGGATTGTCTTGCGACGTGGCTCGTCTGGATAGCCAGGCCCCCGTGAGAAGAATCAATAATATGATAAGGCCTAGAAGAACGAAGTTTCTCGTCACCGGCGTGCGCAGCGCGTTTTCAAGCTGAACCCCGAACAGAGTCAATGCCACAATCCCGGGAATTCTGCCGATCAGACTTGCTAAAAAAAAGTCGCGAAAGCGAATAGTCGACGCGCCTATGAATAAGTTGACGAGGGTGAACGGCGCTACAGGGAGAAGTCGTACGATAAGTACGGTCAAGATACCATGGCGGGCGGCAGGTTGGATAATGCGGTCGAGCCGCGGCGAAGCGATTGTATACAGCACATTCGCCCCAAGCACGCGGCCAATGGCGTAACCCGCGGCGGCGCTTACCATCCATCCGAAGAGCCCGTATATATTGCCCCAAACAGGACCAAAGGTAAAAACCGTTGCCAGGGTGAGAATAGTTACGGGAAAGAACACCAGACTCCCGAGAACATAGATAGCCACAACTATCAAGGGCGCCGCAGGGTCGGTTCTCACTGACTCTTGCCAACCAGCGATTGCTTCAAAATTGATCCACAGATTGAGTGGCGTCCAATGCCAGATGGCGGAGAGCAAAAGCAGGCTCAAAACGATAATCCAAGCCTTTAGCGGAGAACTTTTCGGTTCTGGGCCTACACTTTTCATCGGAATATCACATTCATCTTCCACTGCGACAGCGTAAAGGTCAAGAATCTGCTATGCAAGCCTGCACTACTCCTCGGCTGCCCATCCTTTCCTCTCAGTGAGGAAGGATAGGTCCGGACAATCACGACGACCCATAAGTACAGCAAGAGCGGGGCCGACGATATGCCCGATGGTAAGGCCTCCGAAATCTGGCATATCAATTGCGTTCGGTAACGAACACCAACCAATGAGCCCTGAAAATAAACAAACGGCCGGTCAGAATCGACGGCGAATCTGGTGGGCGGTCGCGATCTTGATTTTGCTTTTTGGAATGGCGGCAGCATGGAAATGGACTCCCTTGGCTGATCAAATCGATATCGGCAAGATTGCGGCCTGGGCTGTTCCCCTACGGAACAGCCCGGCGCGTCCGGTGATCATACTTGCCGCATATCTCGTCGGCAGCCTTTTATTGGTTCCCATTACCGTTCTGATAATGGCTACGGCATTGATATTTGGCCCGATGTTGGGGTCCGCGTATTCATTGGCCGGCTGTTTTCTAGGTGCTGGAATTACATACGCTCTGGGTTATTATCTAGGACGCGATTTTGTCCAGAAGCTTATCGGACCTAAACGATGGGCTCGTGTCGAACGTAAGTTCGGCCAAGCGGGTATCATGGCAGTGGCAACCATGCGACTGCTTCCTATTGCCCCGTTTACGGTCGTCAACGTGATCTCGGGTGCGTTTCAGGTGCCGGTTCGGGACTACATCCTTGGATCGCTCCTTGGATTGGCACCGGGAATTCTCGTGATTAATGTGTTTGCGTATCAAATGGAAGATGCGGTTCGAAATCCCGGTGCAGGAAGCTTCGCTCTGTTGGGAGGGCTAGTTGTGATCACCGGGTTCGGGATCCTGTGGCTGCGCCGAAAGTTCAGTGAGGACACGCTGAAGGAAGTAGCTCCTTCGTAAGCGTTCAATAGAGTCTAATGAGAGTTATTAAGGAGTCCACAATTGAGTAACCAAACAGCGACCGAGGGGTGAGACCTGGAGAGCGCGGGCACAGGACGCAAAGGTTGTTTTCAGGCCCTGCCGGCGGGCATTTCCTATCTATGGAGAGGACGGGGTGGTGGCCGGCAAGGCAGAGAACCATTGACCGCGATCGGAAGGGCTCGCCTCTCGGTCGCACACTAGCGACATAGTCTCTAAATAACGAACTCATTAGTAAGTGTTTGTAAGTCGCCTCCGGAGCCACGTTATCTCAGGTCGAGCAAGCATGATTGCTCCATATTAGGGCAAAGCGCGATCGGTCATGATGGATATTCTTTTGGAAGAAATTATTTCAGGTTTGCCGGACATCAGGCAAACGGCAAATCTGGTAATCAGACTCATGACCGCGATGATCTTAGGTGGTGTTATCGGCGCCCAGAGAGAGAGCATAGGCAAGCCTGCAGGACTCAGAACACATATGCTGGTGGCCATGGGCGGAGCACTATTTGTTCTCGCTCCTCTGGAAGTTGGAATGGAGTTGGATGGTATATCTCGGGTGATTCAAGGTATAGTCACGGGAATCGGATTTCTCGGGGCCGGCGCAATTCTCAAGCTGCATGAAAAAAGGGAAATTGAAGGATTAACTACGGCAGCAGGAATATGGATGACCGCCGCGGTTGGAATCGCTGCGGGTTTAGGACGATGGGGGCTGGCATTATTTAGTACGGCTCTGACGTGGCTAACACTCTCTATTGTAAGAGAACTTGAGGCTTGGATGAATGAAAAATTATGAATAGATTGGCTCGAATTGTGCTCGCTAGTCAACAATCGGCGGACAAGCGGGAAACGAAATCGCGAAATAGATCGCACCACAGGCCGCCTATACAGAGGGGCGAGACAATTTACCGTATCGCAGTTAGATCGTTATTAACGAGTCCAAAACTAAGTAACCAAACAGCGACCGAGGGATGAGACCTGGAGAGCGCGGGCACAGGACGCAAAGGTTGTTGTCAGGCCCTGCCGGCGGGCATTTCCACCTATGGAGAGGACGGGTTGGTGGCCGGCAAGGCAGAGAACCATTGACCGCGATCGGAAGGGCTCGCCTCTCGGTCGCACACTAGCGACATAGTCTCTAAATTAACGACCTCATTAGTAACTCAGGTCGTCTGCCTGGATATATTTTCCAAAGCTTCCGCAACCATCTGTTTGGAACCCGAAGAGGTGGCAAGGTCTCCCAAGGAAACAACTCCTACCAGTCGCTTATCACGGTTAAGAACGACAAGCCGGCGGATCTGATGCTCCGCCATAATATTTCCGGCATCAACAACATCCTGATCCTCAAAACAATATGTCACCTTAGGGGACATGACATCGCCGATTTTTGTGCTTGTTGGATCGCGCTTTTCCGCGACGGCCCTTACGGCTAGATCACGATCCGTTAACGTGCCGACAAGCCGGTCTCCCTCATAAACCGGAACCATCCCTACGTCGCAGGTTTTCATTTGCTCGGCGGCCTGCTGGATAGAGGCGCCCTTATGAATTCTTTGAACTTGTGTACTCATAATCTCTTTGACTTTCATTTTTACTCCTCTTCGTATTCCCAGAGCATGAGCAAATCGGATGCCATGAAATCCCGCTCCCTGGTTCGACGCGTCGAGGGGGACACCAGGATCTGATGCTGCAACTTTGGGAAATTGGGCGATCGATGACGGTGAATCTTTGGGACGGTCCGAAGTCTCCATCCCAACACTGGCTTGACTCGGAAATCTGCGCGATAATCCGGGGCGCGTTGACTGATAACTTTGAGGATCACTTTTTTTTTCGTGCTGTCATTCCATTTCAACCGACAGGAGAGAGAAACAGAACTCCGAATCCGATATTGCCGAACGTTGAAAAAGCGATCCGATCGTCAAGATCGCGCAATTCGTCCGTCTGCGGAGGTTACGTCACACTTTTTGATTTGTCCCGTTTTCGAGACATTGGGGTTGATTGCGTCGCATATTTGGCACAACCACGTGGGGCAAATTAATATTCAGCTTAATTTGCAATAACTTATGGGTATTCGGTTAATGGAACGGTCATTGCTTGTGGCTTGTAATAGTCAGTGTTAATCGCATAAACGTGATCGGTTGCGAGGATCGCTTGAGCAGCACCGTACTAATAGCCGAAGACCAGGAACTAGCGAGAAGAAACATTTCGCAGTTCTTGAGGCAGGAGGGCTTTCGAGTCGAAGAAGCTGCTGACGGCAAAGCGGCTATCGAGGCCATAAGCCAAACGGATTTCGACTTGGCGGTCACTGATTTGAAGATGCCAAACGCCGATGGGTTGGCGGTGCTGAACCATGTGCGAGAGGTATCTCCGAGTACTTTCGTGATCGTCACGACGGCCTATGCCTCGGTAGAAAGCGCTGTGGAGGCATTACGGCTGGGCGCCCAAGACTACATTCTCAAACCCGTGCTCTTCGACGACTTGTTAAGAAAGATTCAGCGCCTGATGGAGTATAAGAATCTCGCATGGGAGATTCAGATGCTCCGTCGAGAGCTTGACCGCCGCCTCGACCTCTCCGAGTTTGTCGGCCACAGTTCCGCAATTCGGGAGATTCTCGCGCTAATCGAGAAGGTGGCGATCGCTGACTCGACGGTGCTGATTACAGGAGAAAGCGGCGTCGGGAAGGAAGTGGTGGCGCGACTTATTCATTCGAAGAGTTCTCGCGGAGATAAGATGTTTTTGCCCGTAAACTGCAGCGCCATACCCGACACATTGCTCGAAAGCCAACTTTTTGGCTACGTCAAGGGCGCCTTCACGGGCGCTTTGAATTCTCAGGAAGGACTCTTTCAAAGGGCTCGAGGCGGCACGATCTTCCTAGACGAGATTGGAGACCTTTCGACATCGCTACAACCAAAACTTCTGAGGGCAATAGAATCAAAAGAAGTTCTTCCCGTTGGCGCCGCGCAGCCATCTCGGGTGGATGTTCGCGTTCTGGCAGCTACACACAGAGATCTGATAAAAGCCTGCGAACAGGAGAAGTTTCGGGAGGACCTATTCTACCGGCTCAACGTTATCAACATTCATATTCCACCCTTGCGCGAAAGACGCGAGGATATCGCTCCCCTAGTGGAATTTCTCATCCATCGAAACAATACGGCCATGAAGAAAACCTATAAGGGAGCCGAAAGTTCCGCCATTCGAACACTGATGTCGTTTCCTTGGAAAGGTAACATCCGGGAACTCGACAATGTGCTGGAAAGGGCCATGATTCTGGGCAATGGAGAGTGGATACGGGTAGAGGATCTTCCACACGCCGCCGATGACACGAATACTGACAACGGCGCCTCCACCAGGCCGCATGGGTTGAAGACTGCGCTTAAAGCGTACGAAAGAATGCACATCGAGAATGTGCTTAAGGAAACTGAAGGAAATCGCGGTGAGGCTGCGCACTTATTGGGTTTGAGCCGGTCATCGCTATACCGCAAGTTGGAGAGTTTGGGGATCGAAAAAAATAACAACGAGGTGTCCTAGGGATTCCGTTCCTACGCGAACTTCCGATTCAACGACGTGATCATAATTGCCTGTTAATACCACGGAAAAATTATTTGGTTATCACCTGGTACTTTGCGCCCAATATGTCTTCCCTTCGCTATTCGCTCGAACTGAAGGAATTTGTCCGATGCCTTCGATGCAACTCGCCGGCGGAAGGGCTTTTTAAGAACCGCCGGCGAGTTGTTTTTGCAAAAAAAGGAACTCGCAAAGGTTCGCGGTCAATGACGAATCTATATACACCGGATGGGTTATCCGCATTCTTCGTGACCGCATCCACATTCCCCTGAGCTACTGGACACTCCCGCTTCTGCGCAATAACTGCTGCAATAGGATTCGTCTCCTGCAGGAATGCCATCGCCATCTTGAACGATGCAATCGCAGTCATTGTGAGCGCAATTCTGCTCTGCCATTATTTTTCACCTCCTCTCGGTTGTGATTGTTTTGCTAAGACATGTCTGCTTGCCTGTCGCTGTTACCGGCCGTTTGAGAAAAAATCAGCCGCGCCATGGTCAACGCTCGACAAACTTGCAGTTCTGCCCGTGGTGGAAAATTCATTGTTGCGCGCTGCGGCGCGATCGGCGGGTCGAGTCAATATCGACGGCGCCAGCGCTGATCCGATTTCCCAGCCCTCTTTCGAATGGTTTCCCGTCCCTTCGCGCGAGCGCGGTAATAGCCGATTCAGCAGCCCTAAAGTATCCGCGACTAAAGCGGGAAAAAGACCATTGACAAATCGAAGCAGCCGGGCTTGCGCTGTGATGATGATTTCCGCTTTGCCATAGCGGCACGCTTCGAGTATTTCCTGCGCCGCGCGCGCCGATCCGGCGGACAGTAGCGGTGACGCATTGGCAATGGCGAATAGAGCGTATTCCTTTTTATGTTGCCCTTTGAAAAAGGCGCGGAGATGGGAGCCGGTCCGCATCAAGCCCGGGCAGACGGTGGTCACGTAAATGCCGTCTTTGAGCAGCTCCACGCGCATGCCTTCGGATAAGCCGACTAAGGCAAATTTACTGGCAACGTAGGGGAGCAAATGAGGCACGGCGATTTTGCCGCCGATAGAGGCAATATTGACGATGCGCCCTTGACGGAAGGCTTTCATGTGCGGAACGATTTCTTCCATCAAATAAAGCGGTCCCCAGAAATGCACGCCAAAGGCGCTCTCGTAGTCGCAGACATCCATGGTCTCTACCGGTCCCACCTGGATCGTGCCCGCGTTGTTGATCAGTACGTCTATTTGCCCCACTTTGGCGATAACGGCGGCGATCACGTCGCGCACCTGGGGTCGCTGGCTGATGTCACACTCGAATGTCAGCACATTAACGCCATGGCGCTCAAGCTCTTTTGCAGCTTGCGTGAGTTTGGCGTGATCGCGCGCGAGCAGCACCAAATCCGCGCCTTCTTGGGCAAAAGCGCGCGCAAGTTCGAGCCCGAGGCCGCGCGACGCGCCGGAAATCAGCACGGTCTTGCGGTCAAATTCCATACGCCGCCGCTCGCGCATGATACGAATCGCGGTGGCGACAAGCATGAATGTTACTGCGAACTTGACCGGAAGTGGTAAGGCCGATGTACGGTTGCCCATGTGAAGCTCCTTAAAACACATTGCCGCTGCATTTGTTAACCGAGAGTTTTACCGCCTGGGCATTCATCGCATAACCTTTTCTTAGGCGGTGGCTCCGTTGGGCTGCGTCGCTCCGCCGGACGGCTGTCCCACAGTGGTCGGCCTTTCGCCAGTTTCCGTCACCGCTTTGAAGGCGCGCAAATCAGTTTTGATCTGATTTTGCGTCAGCAGGCTCAACAGTTTTGCCGCTGCAGCGCCTGTGCTGCCCGCCGGCGGTTTATATTTAAAAATAATTTTGACTTCTGTGCCACCGCGTCCTGGCAGAGAATGAAAGAAAACCGAACCGGCGTGATCAACGCGCGACCCCGGGAGGGAACACCATGAGATTCTTCGATTTTCCTGTTCGTCAGTGACAGCGGCGTCCCACTCCAAACGGAGCGGCGCTGGCATTCTCGCGACCCAGTGAGAGCGATTGCCGTAGGTCGGCGTCACCGACTCTAAATGCAGCATAAAGCGTGGAAAATTTTCGACGTGGCGCCAAAGCGCATAGACCTGCTCGACGGGCTTGTTTACGGCGATCGATTCTTCGAAGTACAAGCCGTCGGTGAGCGGCATCCCGACAAAACGCTCGAGTGCGCGATAAACAGGGCAGTATCCGCTGATACCGCGGTATAACAGGGCGCCGGCGCCGAGAATCAGGGGCAAACTTCGCCGGTGCAATCCACCGAATAAAATTAGCGCGCCGGAGAAAACGGAAAATAGCCGCTCGGGCCGTCCGAGGTTTACACCGGCAAAGTCGGTTGTCCGCGCAGGCCAAACATCGTCTGCGGCAACGTTCATGGTTCCAGCACGACTTTGATGCATTCTTCCTCCTTATTGTTGAAAATTTCGTAGCCGCGCGGCGCTTCTTCTAACGGCAAACGATGAGTAATGATAAAAGACGGGTCGATCTGACCCGCTTGGATCTGAGATAGCAGGACGCCAGCATATTTGTGCACGTGAGTTTGTCCCATCTTGAGAGTCAAGCCTTTTGCGAATGCGGCGCCGATAGGGAATTTGTCGATGAATCCACCGTAAACGCCGGGAATCGAAACCGTGCCGCCCTTGCGGCAGGCCTTGATCGCCTGGCGCAATGCAGTTGGACGGTCGGATTCGAGCCATAGTTTGTGTTTTGTTACGTCGTACCAACCCGACAAGCCAAAGCCGTGGGCTTCCAGTCCAACCGCGTCAATACAAGAATCCGGGCCGAGCCCGGCGGTGATTTGCCGTAGCGCCTCGGCGATATCCACGGTCTCGTAATTGAGCGCAATGGCCGCGCTGTAAGTGCGAGCCAATTCGAGCCGCTCGGGAATACGATCGATGGCGATCACGCGCTCCGCGCCGAGCATATACGCGCTGCGAATGGCAAACTGCCCTACTGGACCGCAGCCCCAGACGGCGACCGCATCGCCAGGCTGTATACCGCAGTAGGCTGCCGCTTGGTAGCCCGTGGGAAAAACGTCTGTAAGAAAGAGCGCTTTTTCAGCGCTCAACTCTTGAGGAACTTTGACCGGGCCAATGTCTGCATAGGGTACGCGAACATATTCCGCCTGACCGCCGGCGTAGCCACCCATCATGTGCGAATAGCCAAACAGTCCGCCGGCTGGTTGGCCGTAGAGTTTTTCCGTCATCCAGCCATTAGGATTGGAGTTATCGCAGCAGGAATAGAGCTCGTGCTTGCAGTAGTGACAATTGCCGCACGCTATCGCAAATGGCACGATCACGCGGTCGCCGGGTTGCAAATTACCGACGCCGGGTCCCACCTCAACCACTTCACCAACAAACTCATGGCCTAGAATATCTCCAGTTCTCATAGTTGGAATGTTGCCATTGTAAAGGTGCAGATCGGAGCCGCAGATGGCCGTAAGCTCGGTTCTAACGATCGCGTCGCGCGGATTGATGATTTCAGGATCGGGCACGGTTTCGACCCGGATGTCTTTTTTACCGTTCCAACAGACCGCTCGCATAAATGACTCCTCGGCAAAATTACCAATTAAAAGAGCAATCACCATGCCATTTGCGCGCACATCGACAAGCGTCCGTGGCCTTTGGCATGTTGTTTGCGCTTGCTCTGGTAAAACCGAAAACAAAAACATAATTCTTTGATTCCGAGCTTCTGAAATTGGCGGTTCAAATTTTTGTCACATAATGGAGAATTTGCAGTCTGCCCTCTGTCGCAAACTTGGAACGAAGGAGAAAGCTGCCGATACGAATACCTTTTTGAAACAGGAGCATATATGGCAAAAGCTAAAAAGAGACAAAAACTGGGCCCGGCGAAGAAGAAAAAATCCAATCGCAAAACAAGGCGACCCATTGGTTCACAAACCAACCAGCCGTTCGAACAAGATTCCAAGCGCCGCATTGGAGGGTTTAGTGGCACAGGGGAGCCACCGCTCATGGGATAGTGCCCATTGAAAAAAATCTTGACCGTGTACTCACGTTCAGCGTCGGTCAGGTGCGTGTTTCGGACCTTGCCTTTTTGGCGCGTTCGAATGTTTGTTGTTCCGGCATGATTGTCTCCATTATGAAATTTCGCCATTCTGTTCGAGTCGTTCGTCGATATGATTGTGAAACTGGTCGCGATTCCAGGATAAGAATTTATAGCCCCAATGCCTGTTCCCGTATTCCCACATGACACGCTTACCCCGTTTTGCGCTGGCGCGTTGGTTCATCTTTTTTTCGATCTGCTCGCTTCACGCTTTGCTTCAACAAATGCATGATATCGATCACCTTGCCGCGCCCCTGCGGGCGCGCCGCCAGTTTTGTTGTCTCGATCACTTTGCTGTTGCCGGATTTTATTTTTCTATCGATGATTTTCATCAAGTCATCGCGGTACTCATCGCGATATTTTTCCGCGTTCCATTTGCTTTCCATGGTTTCGACCAGCCGTTCCGCCATTTCGAGTTCCTTAGGCGATGCGCTCTTGACGCCGACCTTGGGCAAATCGAGACCTGAGGCGTCGCGTATTTCGTGGGAAAAGCGCAGTAGATTTAGAACCAATTTTGGTCCGTCCGCGAACAGCATCGCGAGATGTTGCCGCGTTCGGATGACAACTTTGGCGATGCCGGCCTTACCGGTTTTGTCGAGGACTTCGCGAAGCAACGCGTATGCCCGGCGGCCATTTTTGAGCGGTTCCAAGTAGTAGGGCTTGTCGTAATAAACCGGGCTAACCTCCGCGGCGTCGACAAAATCGGTTATCGCGATGGTTTGCGTTGCTTGGACATTAGCCTGGGTAAACTCGTCGTCGGAGAGCGCGACGTACTCGCCCTTTTCATACTCGTAGGCTTTGACAATCTCGTCCCACGGCACTTCACGGTCGGTTTTCTCATTTACCCGTCGATAACGGACACGGGAGAAGTCTCGCTTGTCGAGCAAATCGAAATTCATCTGGCTAAATGACTCCGCAGAATATAGTCTCACGGGAATATTGACCAACCCAAAGTCTATGCTGCCTTTCCAGATCGCTCGAGAGGGCGCATGCTGTTTTCTCCCGGCCGTGGATGATTTTGCTTTCGACCTACGGGCCATACATAACCTCGCGGATTTTTCGGTGCCCCCGTTTCACACATTCGTGACGACACCGACTCTGATATGCTGTTATTTCCGAACGGTCTAAATTATGCGGCGCCATGAACGACCAGACGTGTGCAACCGCCATGCCAGTTTGTGCTCTATGTTTGGTTTCGACAGATCGACGACTGGTGATCCTCGATATCGCCCCGCTGTGCCGATAATAGAGGAACAGTTTTTGCGTCTAGCAATCCATACGGAACAAACCACGGAAACAGGAGCTCAAAGTAGTTCATCTGAAAGTCTTTGTGGAAAAGTGCGCACACAAAAAGGAGGCACAGAGCATATGGCTAGATATGGCAAAACGGCTTCCAAGAAGGTCAAGAAAGCCATGCACGAACGTAAGAAGGGAACTCTGAGAAGCGGTCGCTCAGGAAAAAAAGTGACAAGCCGCAAGCAAGCGATCGCGATTGGATTATCAGAGGCGCGCCGCGCCGGCGGGAAAGTTCCTCGCAAAAAATCGAAAAAGAAATAGCTTAACAGCAACTAATATACTACTAAATTGGCGATGGCGCCGAAGGGTTTAACCCCGCCGATTTGTCAATTGCAAGCGGGTCATCGCCCTACAGCCGTAAGGGCAGGAACCGGACTGCGTAGGTTTTCGTTCAAGCCATTTGTACCGCCGATCACCGCCTTTAATTCATACTTTTCTCGGTCAATTTCCTCTCGGGTGCGAAACCCAAGACGGCGCAGCACAGGCAATGGAGGACACCAGCCCTGGACGGCGTGCAAAAGAAGGAACGACAGCACAACGGACGGGAGTATGAACCATCGTCGAGCAACTGTCGTGCCCAGTGTAAGTCCCGTCAGCGAAAAAACCGAAGCCATTGCTTGCAAGACGCGCTCGACATCCCACTCGGTTTCGAGTTCCCATATTCGCCGAGTAATCTCATCGGTAGGTCTCCCTGAGTAGTAGCGAATATTTTCTTCTGTCTTTTGATCGATCTTTTGGTTTATTTCGATGGCAGTATTGGCTCTAACCCTTTCCAATTCCATGTTTCCGATACCTCCTTGAAAATTTGTGTGTTCCGCATGGATGTCGTTCGCTATTGGCGGTAATTGTCAAATTCCCCTTCATGTCGGCGCAGGCTCTTCACTTCGATCCGCCACATCGCTTATTCCCGATTCATTTGCGCAGTGGGCGCAACAATAAAAATTGTCGCTGGCTTCGACCCCGTGGCCGATGACTGTGCAGCCGCAGTGAGCGCATTTGGGCGCCAGCAAGTGAATCGCACATTCGAAACTATCGAAGGTATAGGATCGACCTGCGACGGCGATTTCAAACGATTTATCGTATTCGTTACCACATGTGTCGCAACGTGCCATCGTGAAATCCTCCGTTATTCAAAATGATAATCTCCACGTTATGCGATAACCGCCAAATCATTGGTCTTGCTTCTTGGGATAAGCAAGCAATATGCCAGCCCGTAGTTAAGGCTTGCCGGCGAAACTGATCTATGCAAAGGGTGTCAGGAGGATTGCCACAACCCGCAAGAAAAAATCCTACAACAAACCTTTGACCAAAAGGCACAGGAACAAGAAACCTTTCAAAATCAACCAAATCGTCGATTGATCATTTGGCATACACATTGCGGCGGCAAAGCAGTAACTTAACAAGGTGGGGTGGCTTGGCGATGGCTCGGTTTGGACCCGGCTCTTGGTTACCCTGGCTTTCAACGGCAGGAGAAGGAGCCATACTATGAAGAATTTCAAGATACTGGTGGTGGACGATGACGATGGTGTGGCCACGTTTATCGAAAAAAAACTTGAGAGCGGGGGATATGATGTGAAAAAGGTCGACGGCTCCGAGCAAGTATACTCGACATTTCTTAGGTTTAGACCCGATCTTGTTATTTTGGATTTGGTGATAGGCGAGGAAGCTGGATTAAGTTTAATGAATTACATAAGGAATTTTGCGCCGAATATGAGGACAATTTATATTAGTCGCGAGGAGGAGCGATATCGTTCACTGCTCGAGAAGGAGAGGAAGAGATACCGAGCTGAGTTCTTGCAACGGCCGTTCGTGGGCACTGATCTTATGAGATTGGTGCATGAACAGGAGCAGCGGTAGTAAAACCGCAGGATAGGAGGGCAGTCCCATACTCAAAGAATTTGGCCGTGAGTCAACGCACACTGCAAATTAGTCACAGCCGATCGTTTCTCTTATAACTGGAATCCTGATCCTAATTCTCGCGACCGATGCTCGTTAAGAGTTACTGTAAGAAGACCTTCGTTCCGGTCCGGCGTCCTGACATCATCTGAATACACTCCACTCAATGACCATAACCTGTGAGATTTAAATTTGCCAAACGTATTATTCCATGTAAGGAAAACGCCTGCGAGTGCGGAAAAATCTGACAAACACGCCCTGTCTTTCCGATCTGACAAATGTCCCATCTTAGCAGAAACACGGAGTTCTTTTTTTCGCGAGGTTGGCACACTTCTTGAGGCATTAAGCAAGGAAGAGTCGGCTTCGCTGGGCCGACGCTGACTGCCGATGCTACGGTAGCGGAGACGCTCGGGACATAACGGATCGCCAAACAAGCGGCAATAACCTTGCCTAATCAAAATCAACTTTGGCAACTTGCATATATTCACGTCGCGCGCAACGAGCGCGGCCGGTTCGTTACCTATTCCCGACTAAAAGCCCCCTCTCGTAGCGACATGGAGTAATATCAGCTGTCGGCATGGAGGATATAACCGTGAATCAAACGGAATCAGCAAGCTCAATCCCGAGACCTATGTCCTTGCTTTTCGAAAAAGACCAATTTCTCATGACTCTATGCAAAAGCCTAGAAGGAGCGGGTTGCGCTATCGAGATGCATTCACGGCGCCTTATGTATTGGAATGAGGCCGCAGAGGCGTTGTTTCAGTATGCGGCCGACGATATGCTCGAACGCAGTATTGAGCAATTGTTCGCCGACCGATCAGGCTTTGATTTCTTTGCGACTATTGTTGTTCCGCAGATCAACAACGAAGGCTTTTGGCTGGGAGATTTGAAATATCGACGGCAAGACGGTTCACAGTTCATTGGAAAGACGACCGGAATTCTTTTTCAAACAGACAGAGGTAACTACGCGATGCTGGTCATTGGACAAGTCGCCGATGAGAACGAAGCAGAACCACCGATTCAACGACCGTGCCGGGCCCGCACACGGCGCGTACGCGAATTGCCCACGTTGATAGAGGCAGCCGTGAAGCCGGGAAAAGGCGGGGCCGTGGGCAAGCATGCACGAGAGCTGTTGGAGATGTTGTTGCGACATTCCAGTAATTGCGGGATCCTGCTGCTCACCCCAGAAGGGCGAGTCGCCCGCTGGAATCGCGGCACAGAACGGGTCCTTGGGTATATGCCCGCCGAGATCAATCAAATCCATTTTTCTAGTTTTTATCAGGCCGATCCCAAAAACAAAGATAAGTGGAAAGAAATCCTCGAAAGCGCGCAACTAGAAAATTGCGTCAGAGATGATGGTTGGCTGGTCCGAAAGGATGGCTCGCAATTTTATGCGAGTGTGGAAGCCATAGCATGCCGCGGTGCGTCGGCTAGCCTATATGGATACCTGATTGTTTTGCGTGACGATACCGAGCAAAAGCAATTGCGGGAAGGAATCAACGAAAAGGAACATATGGCTACAATCGGCACGACAACGGCGATGTTAGCCCACGAAATTAAGAATCCTCTCAATGGGATGTCCACGACTGTGCAACTCTTGGAACACTCGCTCCGCAATGACGTCCAGCTTACCAAAGAAGGGCTAATTGAGACGGTGCGCGACTTAAAAAAAGAAATTGCTCGACTCCAATCACTGCTCGGTGATTTTCAGACCATATCGCACCCGCAGCGTTTGACCTTGCAACCCGTTGATTTGCAGGAGGTGATGCATGAAGTCCTGGCGCTGGGTATCCCCGAGTCCCTAAAACACCAGATCGAAGTCGTCGAGGAGTATGCTCCTGACTTGCCTCGCATTCAAGGTGATGCGAACAAATTGAAGCAAGCATTTTTGAATTTGGTGAAGAATTCGTGCGAGGCGATGCGCAGCGGGGGAACTCTGACCGCCAAAGCCTATGCTGACGAAGAGGGGGTTAGAGTCGAGATCATCGATACCGGAGAAGGTATTCCCGAAGGTCTTGATGTATTCCAGCCTTTTAGGTCGACCAAAGCAGATGGTACGGGCCTCGGGCTGGTGATCGTTCGACAACTAATTTTGGCGCACAATGGTTCTATATACTATTCAAGCCAACCCGGTAGATACACCGCGTTTCGCGTGATTTTACCAGTCTAGTATAGTTTCAAACACGAAATGTTTGACGGCGCAGCGAATGGGTCTGACCAAAACTCGCTTCAGATGTACGGGAAAGACTTACAAAAGTTCCAGTAAAATCCGACAAATTCGAATTAAAAAACGGTCCTCGTCGCTAGCGGATTCAGCCGGCCTGAAGCTGCTGCTCCTCCTTCGCCAATTCTAACCGGTCGCCGAGCTGCTCGAGAGTTGTTTCATCCCACAACTCGCGAATCTTCGGAAAGAGTTCGGTTTCTTCTTCTTCGATATGGGTTTCCACATTTTCAATCAGCTCTTGTAGTGAAGAGTCGAAATCAACGCTCCCGGCAAGGGGCGCCATCTCAACGAGCAGAGTCTTGATTGCCTCGTGCTCTTCGAGGGCTTCTTCCACTATTTCTTTCAGCTCTTCGTATTGTTCCATCTCCGGGTAGAAGACGGTTTCCTCGATGTAGTCATGAATGCTGAGTTCGGTGTCCATTTGAGCAACGATCCGCTTTTGCGTTTTAACGTCCCTGGCTTTTTTTGCGTGTTTAAACAATTTTTTCAACGTCTTGTGGTCCTTTACGAGTAAATCTAGTGCATCCATGAGCGACCTCCATTTGATTTCGTCCTTACCAAACGCAAAACAAATACCAGGATTTCTCAGCGAAACACCTAAGATTCGTTAGGAAGAAAGGGCTCCTGGACTCTATTGCGTGTCGGAGAAATGGAACACGGGCCGCATATCACTGTGAGTTTGCCTACAGTTATGCGCCATGAAGCGACTTTCTTATAATATTTTCGTTGTCAGACGTCATTTTTTATCAACCGCGCCGGTGAGTAGACGCGCCGGGCAAGCTCAGGCGGAGATGTGTTGTTTAGATGGTCGGATCATCGGCCCGATGGAAATGGGTTTCCATGCATCGCTCGCAATAATGTGCCGGCCCTTCTACTTGCGTGCGGCACCGTCCCAAGAAGTGTGTCGGATGTCTGCAAGTACAGAGCGTCTTATCATTGCTCTCCTTGTCATTCCGTTGCTCGCGATCATTTTTCATCGGCTGAAGCCTAATCAGGAGTGCTTGAGTCTTCGTCCGTTTAAACGGTTCTCCCCCTGGTTACGAAGCCAGAGACGCCGTGACATTTTTTACTATAGAGTCAAAGTTGCTTCAGCATCTGCGCCGTAATTCCCGTTCGAGCTGATTCGAAAGTGCCCCACGGATCTATCCGTAATTGGATTAGCCTGGTCGGGACATTTTTGACGGTGAATTCTTCGCGCACATCTTTTTTTAAATCTTCCCAGCGTAGCGGCAGCGAAACCGGAGCGCCGGAGCGCGCGCGAGTGGAATATGCGCAGACGGTAGTGGCAGTTTGGGAATTGCGGAGATAATCGATAAATATTTTGCCTTTTCGCTTCGTCCTGGACATGGTCGCCGTATATCGATCTGGGTATTCGCGAACGATGCTTTGAGCCATGGTTCGCGCAAACTCCTTTGCGAACGACCAGTCTTGCTTTGGAGTGATCGGCACGACAACGTGAAGCCCCTTACCGCCAGTGGTTTTGAGGAAGGCAGGCAGACCAAGGTCTGATAGTCGCGCTCTGAACATTAAAGCCGCTGCCTTCAATGTATTCCAGGAAACGGTCGGGTCCGGATCTAAATCGAAAATTAGCTGGTCGGGTTGGTTTATTCGTTCCTTGCGCGCTCCCCAGGTGTGGAGCTCCAAAACGCCCATTTGCGCGAGTGCAATCAGCCCTGGTAAAGAATCAATATAGAGGTATTCAGCTTCAGATTTTTTTTCTCTAACGCGAACCAACCGTATGGCCGGTTCGAGCGCTTGGTTCACGTGCCGCTGATAAAAGCATTGCTTCTTGTGCCCCTCCGGGCAGCGCAGCAGCGTGAGGGGACGCCCATCGATATGCGGCATGATCCAGTCGGCAATGTTTTCATAATATTGAGCGAGCTCGAGCTTGGTAATTCCCTGATCGGGGTAGAGGATGCGGTCGGGATTAGTCAATTTTATTCCGGCAATCTCGCTGTCCGAGCTCCTAGGGCTGTTCAACGACTTTATTTTCGCCGTTGACGCCTGCTCCCGCTTTCTCGACTGCGAAGGCCGCAGAGTGTGTGATCGTCCGCGTTCATTGTTATCCGGAATGAGTTCCTCGATTCTTTTGCCGGACTTCACGCTGGCCGGGCTAGTGTTTTCGATGTCGATTTTGCCGGCGTTGCCGTCTCTTTCCTTGATGAGCAGCCAATTTTTGCCATTCGGTTGACGCTTGCCATTCATCCGCACCAGCGTCCATCCACCTCTGAGTTTTTCGCCTTTTAACTTGAACTTAAGTTTGCCGTTACGCCGGCCGTCTATCGGGTCGCCCTCCGGTTTCCATGAACCGCGGTCCCAGAGTAGGACCGCTCCGGCGCCATATTGACCTTCTGGAATATTTCCTTCGAAAGTTCTGTACTCGATCGGATGATCTTCGACCTGGACGGCGAGCCGCCGCTCCTTGGGATCGAGGCTAGGCCCTTTAGGTACAGCCCAGCTCGCGAGCACGCCGTTCATTTCTAAACGCAAATCGTAATGAAGATTTCGCGCGGCGTGCTTGTGGACGACAAAGCGAAATTCTTTGCCTGCGCGGGAGACGCTTTTTCCGGCCGGTTCCGGCGTTTTTCGGAAATTGCGTTTCCTACGATACGCCCGCAAATCCATAAATCACCGACTTGTGGACTGGAAAATTTGTCGCGCTGCGCGCTTGCGTTGACGGCTCGATTCCCTTCTTGCTGGCTAAGACGCTTTGGCGCGCATGCCGTCTATTAGGCGCCGCGCCGACGCATTCACGGGGCGACGTTTGCAGGGCATTCGCCGCGTGCCATTCTCGCATCGCTGGCGGCGAGCAGCCGCACTATCTTTTTGGCTCGGCCGGTTTTGAGACTTCCTGGAGAGTTTCCCCAGCCAGATTTCTATCGCCTGCATGAATCGCGATGTCCGCAAGACTGACGATGCCGACAAGCCGCTTTTCTTCATTCAATACAGGCACTCGACGGATTTGCCGCGCTTCCATTACGCTGACGGCCTCCTCGACTTCCTGGTCTTCTAGGCAGTACACAAGATCGGTCGACATTACCTCGGTGACTTTGGTTGTGTTTGGATCGCGGCCATCCGCGGTTGCTCGAACCGTAATGTCGCGATCTGTGAGGATTCCCGCCAAGAGGCCGTTGTCGGCAACTGGTAACACGCCGACGTCCAACGCTTTCATCTTCGCCGCGGCTTCCCTTAACATAGTGCCGGCGTTCACAACGTCGACGTCGCGCGTCATTATTTCTTTGAGTAACATATCCACCTCAGACTCCCGGACAATTACTAATGAGTTCGTTATTTAGAGACTATGTCGCTAGTGTGCGACCGAGAGGCGAGCCCTTCCGATCGCGGTCAATGGTTCTCTGCCTTGCCGGCCATCACCCCGTCCTCTCCATAGGTGGAAATGCCCGCCGGCAGGGCCTGAAAACAACCTTTGCGCTCCTGTGCCCGCGCTCTCCAGATCTCACCCCTCGGTCGCTGTTTGGTTAATCAATTGTGGACTGCTTAATAATTTACGCTAGCGTTGAGCGAGCATGTTTGCTCTCACCGCAGGAGAGCGAGCGGTTAAAAACCGCTCGCCCATTTATCCACTTGCTCTTCGGCTTGCTCTTTATTAATGCCATAGCGCTCCTGGACTTTGCCGATGAGTTGATCCCGTTTGCCATCAATGACATCGAAATCATCGTCGGTCAGTTTTCCCCATTGTTGCTTCGCTTTACCTTTTAATTGTTTCCACTGTCCCGAAAGCTGATCCCAGTTCATAATTACCTCCTTGGCCTTTTTTTGGCATATTATTATTGTTTTAACGATGAAACCGAATTGCACGAACACGCTCTAAGTCCTAGCGCCTTGCCTGCGTGCTGGTTGTCTGGCTTAGCGCTCTCTTGGTGGCATCGGCTCTCCAGATGTTTGTAACCACGTCGATTTTCTTCGCTTTATGGCTGTTCTTGTCGAAATCGATCTGCACTTCGTAACTCTGCTGACCCTTCACGACTTCAAACTCCGCATAATCCGACTTGTCGTAATTCACCGAGGTGATCTTCCAACCCATCTTTTCCAGCTCTTTTTGGTAGAATTCTTTGCTCTCGCCTGTTTTCAAGGCCTGCTCCAACTGTCTTTCCTCGTCTTTGGAAGATCGAGCCCGATCGCGCTCACTGTAGCGCTCGGCATTCGGTGTCGTCCCTCTGGGAAATGCGACTTTCTTATTTTGACCAAGGGCACGCTCCGTCGCTTCGGTTTGCCAGGCGTTAAAGGCGACGTCCACATTTTTTGCCTTGTGGCTGTTCTTATCGAAATCGATCTGGACTTCATAGCTGTTCTTGCCCTTGACGACCTCATATTCGACGTAATCGGGCTTATCGTAATTGACCGCCGTTATCATGAAGCCCGCCTTCTCGAGCTCGCGGCGGTAAAACTCTTTTTCCTCGCCGGTCTTGAGGGCTTTCTCTAGTTGTTCCTTCTCGTCTTTGGTGTCGCGGACCATGTCTCGATCGCTGTATCGACTCCCGTCTCGAGATCGTTCCACTGTATCCGCAGCCGTCGCCGGTATCGTAGCGGAAACGGACACGACTACGCCGCTTAAAAAGAACGTCAGAATAATGTTTCTTGCCTTCATAGGTAATGACCTCCTATCGATTGTATTGTCCTTAATTGATCTTTTGGTTTAGGGATTGCCGCTCTACACTCGACGGCCCATGACCATCGCAACCAGAGCTAGAATCACAAACACCACAAACAGTATCCATGCGATCTGCGTTGCGGCACCGGCGACTCCCGAGAATCCCAACACCGCGGCGATCAAGCCAACCACCAGAAATGTTAATGCCCAGTGCAACATGTCCGGATTACTCCTTTCTATAGGATACGTGCCGGCAAACTTTTTTCACGGTTGCATCCCACGTCATTACCGCGGGCATCGTACGCTATTTCGCGGCGCAACCATCCCTGATTTTGCCGGGAACGCCATAATCGATAATTACGCAACGGCTATGCCAGAGCGTAAAATTCAGAATTTGTCTCAGTATAATCAGCGAGAATACAAAAGTTTCGGACCGGTAAGAGGAATTATTTAAATCTGTCTAGTCCGCAAGGTGTCTTGACTTCTGGTACAGATCGCAGGCGTAGTTAGCCTTTTGCCGACATTTCAAAAACAGCGCGAAATCGGTTTAAATTCAAATGAAATTGCGTGGGGCATAACATTCACTCTACCCATTTATTATTTGGCCCGTAACTTGCGTCTGCATCGTTGTAGAGACGTTAATCGACGTTGTCTGTGGGAGGAATTGATGATGAACACCTGGAATCGCGTTTATGCTTTGCTCGTTTTTTCCGTGATTTTTGCCGCTGGTTGTGAGAGCGTAGCGCTAATGCCGAGAGCGGATGTTGATCGACGCGACTATGATCCGAGTGGCATTCGACGCGATCAAGACAGTCGTGACGTAAGAACAGACGACGTCGTGGGAACCGTCCAACGCGTCGATGACGCCGCCAGAAACATTCATGTCCGAACAAGCGAAGGGCGGATGGTCGTGTTTAAGTATGATCCTCGTACAGTAGTCGTCAACCGCGACCGAGAATTTCGCGTCGAGGATTTACGTTATGGAGACGTGATTCTGGTGCGAGCTGCGCAGAATTCTAGGGGCGAGCATTATGCGGAGTACATCCGGATGAATGATCGGCCGGCTTAGACTGTGTACACTTGCGATGACGATATAAACGCGCTCTGTCCTTTGTCCAGTTATTAAGGAGTCCAACCAATTGAGTAACCAAACAGCGACCGAGGGGTGAGACCTGGAGAGCGCGGGCACAGGAGCGCAAAGGTTGTTTTCCGGCCCTGCCGCGGGCATTTCCACCTATGGAGAGGACGGGGTGGTGGCCGGCCAAGGCAAAGAACCATTGACCGCGATCGGAAGGGCTCGCCTCTCGGTCGCGCGCTAGCGACATAGTCTCTAAATAACGAACTCATTAGTAATTCGAGATATCGTTTTTGAGGTACAGCGGCTTGGCCGCGGGATCCAAGACGACAGCCGGGAGCATGTTGGTTCGTCCTATTGGCGAAAAAAATGTCGATAGGACATTTTCTATCGAGAGAATTCCAGCTGTGTTGCGATTTCCATTGACTACGAGTCCGACCACATTCCCTGATGCATCAATTACCGCACCGCCGCTCATGTGGTTTTCCACCCTTATTCCCCACTCCGTATCTAAGGAAACACCCTGAGTTTGGAGATAGCTCGGGCTATAAACCTTGTAATCCGCGGCAAAGTATCCGCGCCGGTTTTGGTCCGTCAAATTCAAAAAGCCTTCGGAGATCAGGAAATCATGATCATTCGAAAATCCGACAATGAACACCCTTTTGGGAGGCATCAACGGCGCTAATTGAAAATCGGCGCGCGGATTACTCAAATCGATGTTAGAATCGTCGAACTCCCTCAATGTCCAGTGGGTAAAGGAAGTTCCAATATCGGCTGCAATCTTGCCGATCACGAAGTCTCTCTGCTTGATGATCTCATCTGGCGTGTGCATGCTCTTGCCCCGAGTCGAATCGGCTTCCTTCAGGAAAGAGACGACCTGAATATCAAATTCTCGTTCTCCGTTTACGGCTTTGTAACGCACCGGGCTATGTGCAGGGGAACATTCAACTTTGACAGAGAGACCCTGATTTAGCTCTTGGCCTACCAAACAATATTTCATTACGTGATAGGCGGTGACGAAAAGCCCGTCAGCGGAAATGATAAAGCCGGATCCGAGGTTTGCACGGCGCCGAGCGCCGTTTTCCGCTTGGTACTCGAGCACGATCCTAAGACTTTTTGATTTAACTTCAGGCCATGTGAAGTTAACACCCCGAGTCGCGAGGTCTTCAGCATTGGTAATGATCTTGCCTAGAGCCTGGGAGGGTAGCCACGAGACCAATATCGCCATCAAACTGAGAAACGTTAGAATTAGCAAAACGCCTATTTAAATAACTCAAACTAGGCATAAACGCAAGTAATTTGATGTCCTTGTGCGAAAGATCCGACAGCCCACGGCGCGGCCAAAATGCAGCCGTAGTTTTAAAACTTTATTCTAAAGACAACTCTCCACGCCTCGGCATGGCGCTGCCGCCGTTTGGAGCAGCACGAAGGTCTACCCACACCCGTTGATGGCGGTAAGATTCACGCCGCCCGTTTTACGATTCGCGGTCGGCGATAAATGTTTAGGCGGTTGGCAGAACTGTCATGAGTTCGCTGATAGTGACGAAGGCCCCTTCTCACATAGCCCGGATCGATCAATAACACTGCGCAGACATTTTCGAAACTACAAAACCAGTCGTCATTTGGGTTGAAAAACCACTCCTCCGCTTCCTTAAACAGCCGCTGGCCGCGCCGGGTCTTGTCAGATAAGAATTTGCAATAACATTGGATGCCGTTTTCTAGAATGGCAAGAAGAAGTGAAATCTCCGGGTTGATGGGACCGGTTCTCCGATTGGCCTTGAAGTATTCATAATGCGTATTTAGGCAATCGGAGAATAAAGTTTCATCTGTCAATTTGGATGTGGTCTCTTCCACTTGTTCGCTACTATATGTACGCATAATTTTGCCTCGAAGAGCTATTGCTGTTTTCGCCTTTCGCTCTCATGCGAGCAATTTGCGCGCCACCGGCGAGCTGGTTGCCAATTTCGCGGCAATTGGCTCGCAATTCGAAAATTGTTGCTTTTTTGGAACAAATACTGGGGCATCTCTTCGGTCGAAAGGTGATGAGGGCGCCTGGCTGTAGGAAAAATCGCCAAAAACCTACAATTTCCTGTCTGGAATAACTTTCACATGGCCTGCTAAGGCTCTCCAGCAAGCTGCAGATTAGTGCAAAACAGCAGGACTGAACTAGGACGCCGGCCTGTGCGCCGCCAGCTGGAGCCAATATTTTTCGCGTCTTGTTGAACTCCTCTAGTGGCATGTTGCTTGCTCAACGAACGCGTCAAGCGCGTATCGCAGCCGTAGGACGCAACACCGAGGAAGAAAGAGGATCATTAATTAATTGTTGTGAAGTTCTTAAACCATCACGGGCCGGTAATTTTTCTTTTTCTGCTATTAACGTGGGGTCAAACTGCCGGTGCAAATGATATTTTCGGGTTGAACAATGTCGCGGCCTTGGCCCAAAAACTTGCTGCAGAGCCATTCGCCCCGCCGCAGCCAGTGCCGGAGTTCCTCAAGCAGCTAACATACGACCAGTATCGCGAAATTCGCTTCGACCCGGCTCAATCGCTGTGGAAAGATGGCGGCAGATTCCAAGTGCGATATCTTCATCCGGGGCTGTTCTACGGTCATTCGGTGGCAATTAACATTCGTGATAGCGAGGGCATCAAAAAAGCCGCTTTTTCCCCCAAGTTGTTTGATTACGGACGGAATAAGATTGCTGATAAGATTCCGGCCGATCTCGGGTTTGCGGGTTTTCAGATAGCCTATGAGTTGTACCGGCAAGGTACTTACAACAACGTCTTGGTCTTTGTCGGCGCCAGTTATTTTAGAGCAGTGGCCAAAGACAACGTGTTCGGCTTGTCGGCTCGCGGTCTGGCGATCGATACCGCACTCCCATCGGGTGAAGAGTTTCCGTTTTTCAGGGAGTTTTGGCTCGAGCGTCCGTCGAAGAGCGCGCGCGAATTGAAAATATTCGCTTTGCTCGACAGCCGGAGCGTGACCGGGGCCTACGAGTTTGTTCTGCGGCCCGGCGCAAGAACTATAGTCGACGTCCAAGCGCGGCTTTTCGTTCGCAAGCAAGTAAAAGAGCTCGGCGTCGCGCCGCTCACAAGCATGTTTTTCTACGGTGAAGAGAAGCCGCGGCCGGCGGGAGAGTGGCGGCCCGAAGTGCATGATTCGGACGGCCTCCTCATGCACTCGAGCACAGGCGAAAGGGTCTGGCGCCCCTTGGGCAATCCCGAAAAGCTGCGGATCAGTTATTTTGAGTTGGAGAATCCAAAAGGCTTTGGCTTGCTTCAAAGAGACCGGAATTTTTACAACTACGAGGATCTTGAGACCCGTCATGAATTGAGACCCAACGCTTGGATCGCGCCGGTGGGCAATTGGGGCAAGGGGCACGTCAAGTTGGTGGAAATTCCGACTCAGAAGGAAACTAACGACAATATCGTCGCCTACTGGATCCCGGCGCGGCCGCTCGGCGCGGGACAATCTTCCGATCTGGCCTACAGGATCTATTTTCACAGCGATGACCCAGTCGGCGCCTCGCTGGGGCGGACGACGGCGATGCGCATCGGCCGCGGCGACAAAGAGGAATGGCGCACAATCGTCGTCGATTTTGAAGGAAGCAATATAAAGTCACTGCCTCCCGGAGCACCGCTGAGGCCGTTTATAAGCGTCGGTCAAAACGGGCAACTCGTGCAAGACAGCCTCTTGAAGAATCCCGTCACGGGGGGTTGGCGGCTGTCTTTTCAAGTCAAGCCGACTCGAGGAAAGCCTCTCGAGCTGCGCGCTTCGCTGCGCAATGAAGGTGAGACTCTCACGGAAGTCTGGAGTTATCAACTCGAGCCATGAATGAGCAGCAAAACGATAGTCTGCCGGCGACGGGGCTCGGTGCCGAGTGCGCCGCGTCGCCGTCGTTTACCGGCGATCCGAGTCAAATGCGCATGGAACGCCAGGAAACCGAAAGTGGAAACTTCGCCCCGCCGGGGCTCGTCGAGGACTACGCCAAAGCGATTGGTCCGCTCGCACAGGACGACGCAGGCGAACTCGCG
Organism: Binatia bacterium; assembly: GCA_036555515.1. GTDB lineage: Bacteria > Desulfobacterota > Binatia > UBA9968 > UBA9968 > DATACQ01. The sequence continues at coordinate 4,115 of DATBLC010000378.1, read as the reverse complement.
AAATTCTCGCCCATTCCTAAAATACGGCGCGTTTCGATGACTCCGAGACCCATCGATCGCCAGCCCCTCCGTCGGTTATGGCGCGAGCTAACGAGACAATCCCGTTCCACAAACGGATTAAATAAAAACCATCGCCAATCTTGCGCCAAGGCGCCGGCGAATGACCGGGTAGTTGAAAACGCCTGGCGTAAAAAGGCAAAACGGCGCCGCATTGTCTTGGCGCTTTTAGTTGCTGCGCAGACTGCGCTGGCCATCTGGTCTTTAGCGCGGACATTTCCTTATCCTCAGCTCAGCAGCCTGGAACTCGCCATTCTTGCGGTTTTTAGCATTTTATTTTTGTGGATTTCATTTTCTTTTTGGAGCAGCATGGCTGGTTTTTGGGTTGTCCGGAAAAGGGTGAAATCGGTGTCGGCATCGCGTTTATCCCAAGTGCCGCCAAGCTCTCGCACGGCGGTGCTTGTGCCGATCTGCAATGAGGAGGTTGACCGGGTTTTCGCGGGTATCGAAGCGAGCTATCGCTCGCTCGCGGCAACCGGCCGACTGGCGCAATTTGATTTTTATTTTTTGAGCGATACCAGCGATCCCGAGCAGCGAATTGAGGAGGAATTCGCCTGGGCGCGCATCTGCCAAAGTGTGAATGGCTTCGGTCGGATCTTCTATCGTCATCGCCGCAATAACATCAAGCGCAAGAGCGGCAATATTGCCGACTTTGTCAGGCGCTGGGGTCAAAACTACGACTACATGCTTGTGTTCGACGCCGACAGCATTATGGCGGGCGAAGCCATGGTTTGTTTAGCGCGCATGATGGATCTTCACCCGCAAATCGGAATCTTGCAGACGGCCCCCACGATCGTGAATCGCGAGTCCTTATTCGCACGAGTGCAGCAATTCGCCAGCAGGGTCTATGGGCCAATTTTCAGCGCCGGCTTGCGATTCTGGCAATTGGGAGAAAGCTACTATTGGGGTCACAACGCGATTCTACGAGTCAAACCTTTTATCGAGCACTGCGGTTTATCCAGGCTCCCCGGCAGATCGCCGTTTGGCGGCGATATATTGAGTCACGATTTCGTGGAGGCGGCCTTGATGGGCCGAGCTGGTTGGGAGATCTGGCTGCTCGACGACTTGCCGGGCAGTTTCGAGGAATCCCCGCCGACTATACTTGATGAGCTCAAACGCGACCGGCGCTGGTGCCAGGGCAATATGCAACACCTCCGACTGATTCTCGGTGACGGAATTCGTTTCGGTCATCGCGCTATCATGGCCATTGGCGTTATGGCCTACGTCTCGGCGTTTTTCTGGGCGATTTTTTTGATTCTGAGCAGCGCAGAAGTTGCGGTCGAATCGTTAATCCCGCCGGTATATTTTCCGGCCGCGCCAAGCTTGTTTCCGGAATGGCCGCAATGGCATCCGGAAATAGCAGTTGCACTTCTGAGTACGACCGCAGTGATGTTGTTTCTGCCGAAAATTTTAAGTGTGCTGTTGATCATCAGGAACGGCGAAGCGCCTGTTTATGGCGGAGCGCTCCAGCTGGCCGCGGGCGTCCTGATTGAGATTTTGATTTCGACGTTGTTCGCCCCGATTCGCATGTGGTTTCACAGCAAATTCGTCCTTCTGACTCTTCTGGGGCGCGAAATTAAATGGGGCTCGCAGCGCCGCGGCGGCGCGGAGACCGGCTGGATCGAAGCTCTGCGCCAGCACGGCATCTCAATGATTGTTGGTTCAGTATGGATGGGAGGTCTGTTCTGGCTCAATTCCCAGCTCGCATGGTGGGTGTTGCCGGTCGCCGTGCCCATGAGTCTGTCCGCAGCTTTTTCCGTCCTGTCCAGTCGTGTCAGCCTTGGCGCCGCGCTGCGGCGATGGCGCTTGCTGCTGATTCCCGAGGAAGTCGCTCCGCCTGATGTGATCCAAAGATTGCAGGAATCGCTAAGGGCCAGGCAAGCCAAGCGGGAACCTTTCGGGTTCGATCGCGTCGCGAGTAATCCTATTGCCAACGCGGTGCATATCGGCATGTTGCGCGGCAAGACTCCGAAATCAGCCAAGGCAAGGAAACGGAACAAAAGCTTGCGACGGAAAGCCGTTCTCGAAGGCCCGGCAAGTCTCGGAAAATCCGAGATTGCACAGCTGCTTTTCGACACAGAGGCCATGGCCGCCCTGCACGAATGTCGGCAGCGGAACCTCGATCCAACCGCCGTTGTTCTCCCAGCCTTCGATCAATCGCGCCGGTTGTGTTCCAATGGCAGGGAGATCTGAAACGTTGTCCCTTCGCCTCTTTGGCTTTGCACGTGGATGCGCCCGCCGTGGTTGTTGATGATGCGTTCGCAGATCGGGAGGCCCAAGCCCAATCCTCTCCTTTTATTCGCGGTATAGAAAGGCTTAAAGACTTTAGGCAGATCATCGGCGGCAATGCCGAAACCCGTATCCGCCACCGTGATTACCACTGCAGGTTTTGTCGCGCCGCTGTCCTCGAGTTTGGCCGCGACGGTCAGCTTGCCGCCGCCGGGCATCGCGTCGATGGCGTTCAAATAGAGATTGACCAGAACTTGCTCCAGCTGCTGCGCATCCGCATAAATCTCCGGCAAGTCTACAGCGATTTCCGTTTGAAATTCGATTTTCTGTTTGTAACAACGATTCTCTACGAGCTTCAAGGTCTTGCCAATCACATCTGATATAGTCACGCCTGCCAACTCGGCTGTTTGGGGCCGGGCAAATTCCATCAGATCCTGGACGATCTTGCGGCAGCGTTTCGATTCCTCGTCGATGATCTGCAAGGACCGATAATCGGGATCCGAAGGCTGCATGTTACTCAACATGTCCTGGACAAATCCCATGATAATGCCGAGCGGATTATTAAACTCATGGGCCATCGAGGCGGTTACTTCGCCGAGAGCGACGAGGCGTCCCGAAGCGATCAACTGCTGTTCAAGTTCCGTCGCCTGGGTGCGTAGCCTTTGCTCGCTTTCGCGCAATACCGCCTCCACGCGCTTGCGGTCGGTGATGTCATGATTCGTTTCGAAAACGATCGGCGGACCATCCGGACGGCGCAACAACAGCATGCGGCTTTCGACGATGATCTCTCGGCCATCACGTGTGCGATGGATCAGTTCTCCATTCCATGAGCCGTCGCGTTCCAATGCCGTCCTCACCGCCTGAATACCCCCGGGGCAATCGGACTTGAGCATTTCTGATGGTATCTGGCCGATGGCTTCTTCGCGCGAGAAGCCGTAAAGGTTTTCGGCGCCGCGAGTCCAGTAAATGATTGGACCATAAAGCTCAAACTGGAAAATTGCGTCATGCGTTTGTTCCAACATCTCTTCCTGTTGCCGAGCCCGTTCCCGCATATGAGCTTGATGGGCGATATCGAGGTTAATCCCAACCCAAGCGATAATTTTTCCCGCGCTATCCCGGATCGGCGTGCCGCGGCTGAGAATCGGGTGCCACTGGCCGTCGGCGCCTCTGAACCTGATTTCGCGGTCCCAAAGACCGCCGCGGCGCACGCAGTCCTGCCAAGCAGCGACCGTCTCCGCATCGTCGGGATCGAGCGCCGCGGTCCAACCGAAGCCGGCGCATTGCTCTTTGGTCAAGCCGATTAGCTCCAGGAAAGCCTCGCTCACGTACACGGCGCGTCCTTCATGGTCGCAAACCCAGACACCATAGGGAATCGAATCGCCAATGGCTTTATAGAGCAGTTCGCTCTCGCGCACCGCTTCCTCGGCTCGCTTGTGTTCGGTTATATCTACGAGCATGTTGATCGCGCCGATGACCGTACCGAAGGAATCGCGCATCGGCATGGGATGCGCGAGAACATTACGCCGAGTGCCATCCCGACGCTCGATAACAATCTCTTCACCGCTGATCTCCCTGCCCGTCTTCAGCGCAATGGCCATCGGATATTCGTCAAGCGGAACCGCCGCGCCGTCCGGCCGGTAAATTCGATATGAACCGCACCACGAATCTTTGCCGATCTCCGGCTCTCTTCCCCACAAGGCAGCCGCCGCCGCGTTAAAGAGCGTGACACGCCCTTCGGCATCACAGGTATAAATGGCGGCGGGCAATTTTTGGATCAGTCGATGGTAGCGTTCTTCGCTGTCGCGCAGCGTTTCGAAGAGACGCTTTTG
>DATBLC010000377.1:0-16484 GCA_036555515.1 Binatia bacterium | reverse complement strand
GCCGGCGGGCATTTCCACCTATGGAGAGGACGGGGTGGTGGCCGGCAAGGCAGAGAACCATTGACCGCGATCGGAAGGGCTCGCCTCTCGGTCGCACACTAGCGACATAGTCTCTAAATAACGAACTCATTAGTAATCTGCTCATTCCACTCAAAGCTCAGCGCGCAAAGGGGTCAAGCTGACCCCTTTTGGGGGTATGCGCTGCGAGAATCGAGTGAAGCTTACGGGCGGCGAATTTGCCCAGGAGAATGAGGCTCTAACGGCGAAAACACGATCCGCGGCAGCAATTTGCTGAACTGCTGAGACCTAGCGTGGTCCGACCCGTGACAGGTGCGTGCCAGATTGCTCCACCGGGCGAGGACCCCGAGAGGGTCGGGCTCCGACGGGCGAAGCCTGTGAAGATGGGTCTGTGAGCAGAGCGTCCCTCGCCGAGCGCGCAATCTCCCTATACCGCTCGCAACTTGAGGCCCGTATATCCGAGCCGCACTTCGCGAAGGCAAGAAAGTTTATCGGTAGATAGAGGTCGTCATAGGAAGGTGCTAAGAACGCGCTTACGAGGGTGGGAAGAAGCGACACTGGAGGTGGCTTTGTAAATCGACTCCGGACAACCGTATTGTCTGACGCTAACAAGTGAAAGAATGTGTGATACCCATCGGCAGCGGTTCGGACAGCAGAGAAATTCTTGAAGCCGTGCTCGGCGGCGGTCCCTCCTGCTACGGAATAGACACCCTCGGTAAAGGACCACGGTTGATGGTCACCATAGACCAGTAAGACGAAAGGCCTCCTGGTCGTTCTCTCAATTTGCCTTAACTGTTGTAGCACGAGCTCAAACGCATCGGATGTGGAGATGGCTCGTTTCAGATATTCATTTAGCTGGCAGTTTTCTTCGAAGGACACCATCGCCGCAAACGTCGTCAGAAATTGCCGATCACTCTCAAAAGACCGGCAAGGGTGCGGGCCATGATTCTCGGAGGTACTGATGAAGTAGAAGAAGGGATCGGAGCTCCTGAAGGCACCATGCTCGATGACCGCCTTGATGATGTCGCGATCAATGAGACTTCCCCAGTCCGCCGGCAAGCGAAGCGCTCGGCCGTCAATAAATTCCTTGAAGCCATAAGCGTTGAACGCCTTCTCCACATTATAGAAACTACCTTCAACCGGATAAAACGCCGCCGTCTTATATCCCTTCCTTGCCAGATACTCTACGAAGGAGTTCTTCACCTTCGGCGCGATGTAGAAATGCGTGTAAAAACCCTGGTACCCGAAGATTCTGGAGTCGACTCCGGTGATCACCTCGAATTCCGTGACCCAGCTCCCACCGCCAATGACGTTCACGCGCAAAGGGCTAAGTGCCCTAGTCTCGCGTTGCTTGGACCATAACGGCAACTCGACACGTGCGGAAAGTCTGAAAGCGAAAGCGGGATCGAAGGTCGATTCTGCATGAAAGAATACGATGTTAGGCAAGAGCGCTTTTGACGGACGAATTGACCTGTTGACGAACTCGGCGGCGGCTCGTCTCAATTCCTTGACGGTGGGACCCGGCCCACGCTCGAGAGAGATATCGGCTCCCTCGTTGGCCGCGAAGGAGAATGCCACATATTCCAGAACGCCTAGCTGGCGGGATAGGGTAACCTGGCTCGACGGTAACCAAAGTTCATGCCATAGTTGCGTGTCCTTGGTGTTAAGGTTGGCATGCACAAATCTGCCATACCTTGCCAGGGAAGTCTGGGCAGCGATAAGGACGACCAGAAGAGTAACGGCATTCAAAACGAAGGAAGAAGATCGCGTCCGGGTTTCGCTGCGTGATCGCGAAAGCTTGAGATGGTCCAGAAAAGAATAACCCCTAATCCTGTAGAAAGCGGATGCGACGAGCGCAAAGGCGAATAAACCGATAGTGAGCGATACGATTCTGTAAAGATCATCGCGTATGCCGACGGCGTTCACAAGAACCGTAGGGTCGGCGATGACTGTTTTCACATCGAAGAATGTTATGGGCAAAAAAACTCCGGAAATCTTGAGTTCGTTCATGTGGCTGAGTGCCTTTAATGCCCCAACTGCGAGCGGAATGCTCAGAAGAAGGAGTCTCGCGGGCAGCCCCAGCGCGAATAGCATGACAAGAAGGCAGAATGAGTATATTGAAGTGAATTGATTCAGAAAAGTGAGTATGAGTTCGCTATAGCTGGTCGCCACGAGCGTGCAGCACGCTACTAGAATGCTCAACGGCTTCGCCTGCGCACGGCACAGATCGGCGTATCCGGGACTGGCCGCCTCCTGGCGATGAGTGTTTGTCGAAGCTGGCCCGTCCGGCATTTGTCTAATCTGTCACTCCCGCAGCCGCTACCGTCTCAGGAACCGCTAGAATTTCTTTATCGCAGAGAGTGTTCACTTCAGCTTGCAATCAATTGATCAATTTGGGATAGAGCCTTCTTGCAATCTCGCAACCGTAAGCCTGCTCCCAACCACGCGAAGAACGGCCCTTTGCGGCGAAGCGAAGCCTGGCAGATCTTCAACCAGTCCAAGAAAGATCGGGTCTCAAAAACGGCAGAGGCATGCGTAGGCTGCGCCCCTGCGTTGCGAAACGCTCCATTTGCTCTAACCATAGCTGCACCCGGAATCGAATCCAGAAGCAGGTAATCAATAACTGCACTAATTTCAGGTGTCAAGATGTGCCAGTCTCCGGCATTCTCCGGCTTTGGAACCCTCAGCTACAACCGCCTTGGGAAGTCCCGTCCCAACTAAAAACGGGCTCCGATAGAGATCTACGGATTTATGACCAGAGCTTTGATCCATGCAGACGCGATTGCACAGCAACTTGACGCCTTTTCAGCAACCGGACGTTGAATCGAATGCAGTTCGACTGCAGATTAAAAGAGACCTAGATCTATTAAGCGGAATTGTTAAGCTGTAAACAGGCTGTTGAAAAAGGCTCGCCTGCTTTGGTGCGCTCGATCGCCTCGCTTCAACGTATCGGCAAATACGCCTCTGCTCGTCGATTTCTCGCGCGCCTCGCATCTGAGGCCTTTTTGAACAGCCTGAATCCGAGGTTTTCAAAAGACATGCCGAGGGTTAGCCTGATTCAGTTATGAAAACTGACACAGCCGAGATTCTGTCGATCGAGGGGCGCGAGATCCGTGTTACTCACCCCGCCAAGCCATATTTTTCTAAGCAGACCAATCTCTCGAAACTCGATCTCGTGCGCTACTATCTGTCGATCGCGCCGGGCGCTCTCGCTGGAATCCGGGATCGTCCGCTGGTTCTCAAGCGCTTCGTCGATGGTGCCGAAGGCCAGCCGTTCTATCAGAAGCGCGCGCCCGCCAAGCGGCCCCCGTGGTTGCGAACCGTTACCCTGTCATTCCCATCCGGCCGCAAGGCGGAGGAGGTCGTCGTCGATGACGCGGCAGGGCTTGCGTGGGTCGTGAACCTGGGCTGCATCGAGTTACATCCACATCCGGTGCGCTCCGGCGATCTTGAGCACCCGGATGAGTTGCGCGTCGATCTCGATCCAAATCCTGGTGTCAACTGGGACGACGTGCGCCGTGTTGCTCTCGAAGTGAAATCGTTTCTCGAGGAGATGGGGCTTCGTGGCTGGCCCAAGACGAGCGGTTCACGGGGAATGCACGTGAATGTGCGGATCGAACAGCGCTGGACGTTCATCCAGGTGCGCCGCGCTGCGCTCGCGTTATCGCGCGCAGTCGAGCGGCGCGCACCAGCCCTGGCGAGCTCGAAGTGGTGGAAGGAGGAGCGTCACGGCGTGTTCCTCGACTACAACCAGAACGCGAAGGACCGCACGACCTGCTCTGCCTATTCCGTGCGCCCCGTTCCCGACGGCCGTGTGTCCACGCCGCTTCATTGGCATGAGGTCCCGGACTGCGACCCAGCCGACTTCACCGTGCTAACGGTTCCCAAGCGCTTCGCCGAGTTCGGCGATCCGCACGCAGGCATCGACGCCGCGCCAGGTTCACTAGAAAAGCTGCTAGAGCTCGCGGCGGAAGACCAGGCGGCAGGTCTCAGCGACGCACCCTGGCCTCCACACTTTCGCAAGATGGAGGGCGAAGCACCGCGCGTGGCCCCTTCGCGCGCCCGCTCCGCGCTGAAGAAAGCCACCGTAAAGAAGCCACGGAGCAGGGTGCCACTTCTGGTGGTTGCGAACTCTCCGGACCGAGAAGCGGCCCTCGCCGGTCTGGAAAGGTGGAAGAGTAGACATCGCGAAGTGGCCACACTTCTCGCCGTGGACGACGTGCTGATTGACTCTATGCGTGGCAGGTCGTCGACCTGGACGCGCATCAGGGTAAACCTGCGAAATGTGCCGGAAGAATTGCGCCCACCGCAAGAACCCCCCGACCCGGATGACGATCCAACGCGTGAATGGCGCAACCGGCGCGCTTCGAAGCAGCGTCAAAGGTAGCAAAATTCAGCGGTCGGCGGCGAAAATCACCGCCAGCTCCTCTGGTGCAACGATTTCGAGCTGGCCATATGTGCAGTCGCTCGGTTTCTTGTCCGTGCGCCACCTGCGAAACTGCGCTGTGTGACGGAAGCGGTTGCCCTGCATGTGGTCGTAAGCGACTTCCACGACGAGTTCGGGACGTAGCAGCTCCCAAGACAAGTCCTTGCCTCCGCTCCAGCGGCTCTGGGCACCAGGCATGCGTTGCTCGGCTTCACCGCTTGCTGCCGATTGCTCGACCCAATGTTTCCAGGGGTGAGCGGCCAGCGCGTTCTTGCGGTATGGAGCCAGGAATTCCACCAGCTCGCGTCGCTTCTTATCCGTGAAGCTTGCGCAGACACCGACATGCTGCAGCGCGCCGGTGCCGTCGAAAAGGCCGAGCAGGAGTGAGCCAACAGCCGTGCGCTCACCCTTTTTGTGCCAGCGAAAGCCGGCAACGACACAATCGCACTCGCGCTCGTGCTTGACCTTGAGCATCACGCGCTTATTAGGTTCGTAGGGTCCTAAAGCCAGCTTAGCAATCACGCCGTCGAGACCGGCGCCCTCGAAGCGACGAAACCAATCCGCCGCTATGCTTAATTCGCGTGTTGCGGGTGTCACGTGTAATGGCGGCGCTGCAGACGAAAGCAGCGATTTGAGCATTCGCCGACGATCCTGGAACGCCATGCCGCGAAGATCTCGGTCTCCTTCGCCGAGTAGGTCGAAAAACACGATCGATGCCGGGATTTCTTGCGAAAGGAGCTTCACGCGCGACGCAGCGGGATGAATGCGGAGCTGCAGCGCATCGAAGTCGAGCGCGCCATTCTTTGCGACAACGATTTCGCCGTCAAGCACGCAGCGAGCGGGCAACTGTGAGCGGAGCGGCTCGAGCAGTTCCGGAAAATAGCGGTTCAGCGATTTTTCGTCACGACTCTGGACCAGGACATCGTCGCCATCGCGAAACACCAGGGCACGGAAACCGTCCCATTTCGGTTCGAAGATCCAGTTACCGCCTACCGGCAATTCGCCGACCCGCTTGGCTAGCATCGGCAAAACTGGCGCGTTTATAGGAAGATGCATACCTCAGTCTACAACTGCATCCGCCCTGGACCAAGCGACATTGAGCGTTTAGGGGAACCAAACGGGACAGGCTAGTTTTCCGCCCGATGGAAAAAATGAAGCGCTATTCAGCAACCCGGCCAATCTGAGTTCAACCGGGACGAGCTCGGGCAGGCTTTCTGCCTGAGTATTGAGTTATTTCGCCGGGTAAAATTGGTTGAAACTGTCAAGTAAGAATGAAGGCACCTCCATTTTCTTCCCAAAGATTTCTGGCTACCACCCTTCTGTCCCCGGGTCGCCTTTCCAGGGGCCGACGATTTCGTTGGTGATCCACCCGCCATAAAAATAGCCTGGCTGCGGGCGTACGCGCTCGCTGTCGACGAAACACTCGACGCGACCGGGATAGAAGGAATAGTGCCCTGAAATCGCACCGTACGGAGCTTGGGCTCTCGGATAACTCCAGGCGATTGCTTCCCGCGCCGGTGTGGAGGTTTCCAATTTCCAGTACTTCGCCTCGCCTTTCCACTCGCAAATCGATGTGCCGGGGAACGGCTTCAGCAGTTTCGCGTGTACATCTTGTGGTGAAATGTAGAACGTCGGTGGTCCAGCGGTCTCAAGGATGCGATAACTTTCATGGGATTCGGCGATGAGCAGATCGCCCAGTCGTACGATGATCCGCCGATGGTCTGCAACAAGTTTTGGCGGCCGAGGATAATCCCACACCGACTCCTGCCCGGGCCCCGCTGTTTCGGCAAACGGCGGCCGCTTATCGCCGATGTATACCCACATGGTTCCTTCCTCTACCTATTGGAGCTGAATCGCTAGCTTGCACTGGTTCGACCCTGGGGGAGCAACAAAGCGGGAATAATTATCCTGGATTCCGCAGTTGAACCGACGAACCCACGAGGGCAGTGTGGAATCCCGGAGGAGTGAAGGCGTCCGACGCTGAAATTTCAGAGCATTCTGCACTTCGGCACTTCGTTGCCATAAGACTCAACCCGCCATCACGGCACCACTGCACGCTGTCTGCTTAGAAGCACTAACGCATCGACTTCGCGACGTAAGGGTTCCACATTGCCCTTCTCTGTCGAACCCAACTGCGGAATCCGGAATTATTAAAGGGCGAGCTAACCTTAATCGCTTGGCGGTTTGTCATCCGTGAGAAAGCACTCGATGCTTTATTGCCATCTTCGACAATTTCAGAATAGGCGGAACAAGGAATAGCAGCGGTTTTTCTCCGATTGCCGGTGGTATACCTTTTGCGGCGCCAAGTGAGCGGGATTCGTCTGAACTGCGGCAGGCGTAGGCCATGCTGATACCCTGCAGATGGTTTATGCTCCTAAACAGGGTAAAATCAAGGAGGCTCTGTATGGAACTGAACATGGGCCTAATTATACAACTTGTGCTAGGCGCTATTGGAGGCAATGTCGGCGGTGCACTGTTCAAAAATCTTAGCTTAGGCACTGTCGGCAACAGTATAGCCGGGATTGTAGGTGGCGGCATTGGCGGCCAAATACTCCAAACCGTTCTTGGTGGCCTAGGTGTTGATGTCAGCGGCACGCTCGGTATGGCTGGAGATGTGGCCGGTGGCGGCGTCGGCGGTATCGTTGTGATGGCGATCGTCGGACTCATAAAGAACATGATGACAACGCAGCCGCACCACCAACCGCACAGTTAAAGATCGCAACATCGGATCACCCGTTTATCTGTAGTATGCTCCAGATTGGAGGTGGCGCTTCCCTGCAATCCAGCCGGGTCGCGCCATCCCACCAGCCACGCAAAGAGATCGCCATGGGATTCTTCAGCAAGATCCTTGAGAAACTGGGCATCGGCAGCACGCCTGGCGCCCCCACTGCTTCCCCGCCACCGACCGCCGCGTCCGCAAGCCCGGGTGCGGTTCCACCACACCACCACCGCCCAGGCAGGTCGCCCTCGTTGATGTTGTCGCACAACTGGAGCAGCGCGCGGCAGCTAACCCGCAGAAGCTGAACTGGCGGACCTCCATCGTCGACCTGCTGAAGCTTCTCGAGATCGACAGCAGCTTCGGGGCGCGCAAGGAGCTGGCCACGGAGCTGGTTTGCCCGGCGAATCAAACACTAGTGCGATCGATTGCGATTGACGACTCGCTGGCTTAGCGATACCGTGAGCGCAAATTTAATTGATTAGCGAGAGATTGGTCGCAATCGCGCCAGACCTGAAACTCGCCCCGGAAGAGGAAATCAATGACGCAATCCAATCCATTACGCGTGGGCCTCATCGGAGCAAGTGGCCGATGGGGACCGCGTGCGCATGTGCCGGCGCTGAAGGGCGTGTCCGAAGCCGAGCTCTACGCCGTGTGCACAGCGCATGCGGATACCGCGCAGGCAGCGGCCGATAAGTTCGGGGTGACGCGCGCGTACGGCAACGACAAAGCGTTGAACGCCGACTCCGAGGTCGAAGCAGTCGCAGTCGCAGTGCGCGTGCCGGCGCACTATGAGCTTAGCAAAAACGCCATTGAAGGTGGCAAGCACGTCTTCTGCGAATGGCCCCTCGGCGCGAACACAAAAGAGGCCGAAGAACTCGCGGCGCTGGCGCGCAAGAAAAACGTGCGCACCATAGTCGGCTTGCAGCGTCGCGCGTCGCCTGCTTATCTGTACATGCGCGAGCTGATCCAGCAAGGTTACGTCGGGCAAGTACTATCGGTGCACATGATGTTGATGAACAGCGGCGTGTTGACCCGCCCCTCGGATCGCACCTGGCAGCGCGATGTGACACTGGGCGCAAACACGCTGACGATTACGTTCGGACACGTACTTGACGCCATGTGCATGGTGGTCGGCGAGCTGACCGAAGTGTCCGCGATCGTCAGCACTCAGGTGCCGCAGTGGTTCGAGACCGACACGAAAAAATACGTGGATGTCACCTCGCCCGACAACGTCGTGGTTCAAGGTCGGCTCGAAAGCGGTGCTATCGTTAATGCCTATGTCGGCGTCCATCCGTACCACGGCAGCGGCCACCGCTTGGAGATTTACGGCAGGGATGGCACGCTGTCGATGATCGGCGGCGGCGAGGGTGGCGAGGAGCTCCGGCGCAAGATCATGGGAGGACACAAAGACGACAAGGCGCTGCAAGAGTTGGCGGTGCCGGAAAGGTTCAAGTGGGTGCCGGAAGCCATGCGCAGCGGTCCCGCATATGACGTGGGTCAGATGTGGGTCAAGTTTGCCGAAGCAATACGCACCGGCTCGAACATCGAGCCCGACTTCGACCACGCGGTGCGCCGCCACCGGATGTTGGATGCCATTGTGCGCGCTTCCCAGACCGGGCAGCGGCAGAAGGTTGTGTTGTAGGGCGATTGCTCTAACGGCGGTTCAAAAGTTCGTTCAAAGTTCAAAGTCGGATTCGCTGCGCTTCATAAAGGCTAAGCCAGTTCCCGCGGTTCCAATCGTTCCAGACGTTCCAACAGTTCCAGTCGTTCCGGAGGCTGTTGTTGCGCTCAAGTAGTTCACGCGTCCAACCGACCAAACAGAGTTGTTTCATTAAACGATTGGAACAATTGGAACGGAGCGCAGCGGTGGAACGATTGGAACCCATCCTTGTTCCAGGCGATTGCGATTGACGACTCGCTGGCTTAGCGATAGCCTCATCGTTGGTGAACGGGTGGCGTTTAGAAGCCCTGGTAGTTACTAAAAAAAACCTCTTGCAGGCTGCTCAAAAAGATCCAGAGGCGAGGCGCGCGAAAAATCGACGAGCGGAGGCGTACTTTAAGTACGTTGCAGCGAGGCGATTGAGCGCAACGAAGCATATGGGTCTTTTTCAGCAGGCTGCTCGAGAAAGGGAGCGGTGACCATGGAACATCGAGCGGCAGAGATACACGCCCGGCTGAAGCACCCAGTGATCGACGGCGACGGCCATTGGATGGAGCCGATTCCGATCTTCCTGGAGTACTTGAGCGAAGTGGGTGGCGCTAAATCTGTCGATCAGATGAGAGCCCTCTGGCGCGGAAGGGACGCGTGGTATCGGTCCACCTGGGAGCAACGCCAGCACAATCGCACGCGTCGGGCTATCTGGTGGGGGGTAACCAGCAATACGCTCGACAAGGCAACGGCGCTTTTACCTGCCTTGCTGAACGAGCGCCTGCCCGAATTGGGCATAGACTTCGCGCTGATCTATCCGAGCTTCGGGCTCAGCATCAACGGCATGGCCCACGGTGAACTGCACCGGGCCGCGGTGCGCGCCTATAACATGATGACGGCTGACATGTTCGCTCCGTTTGCCGCAAGGTTTGCTCCGGTGGCCATCGTGCCCACCCATACACCGGAAGAAGCTCTTGAGGAGCTGGAATACGCGGTCAGGCAGCGGGGTTTCAAAGCGATCATGCTGCGGGGAAATCAGGAGCGGGCAATTCCGAGCGCGGCGGAGGGCATCGATCGGCAGAAGGCCGCCTGGTATATCGATACCATCGCGCTCGACAGCCCCTATGACTACGAGGCGCTCTGGCAACGCTGCGTCGAGCTCGGCGTAGCCGTGACCCAACATTCAGGCAGTGGCCGCTGGCAGGATCGCGCCTCCATCAGCAACTTCACCTACAACCACGTCGGCCACTTCGCCGAATCGAACCACGCGTTTGCGCGGGGTGTTTTTTTGGGCGGTCTCGTGCGGCGCTACCCGAACCTCAATTTTGGCTTCATGGAAGGCGGCGTGAGCTGGGCCTGTCAGATGTGCCTCGACTTGATCGAACACTGGGAGAAGCGCCGCCGCGCCGGGCTGCAGGACCCGAGCGCAACCAGCGTCGCTGAGATGCACCGGCTTATCGATAGGTATGGCGATCAAAAACTGAAAGTCAACGCCGATGCGATCATGAACAACCTGGACGCATTCCGCCCGGAGTGCAGTCTTGAAGAACTCGGGCGTCCTGAGCATGTCTCAGACGATTTTGAGGCAGCAGGAATTAACTCAAAAGACGATGTCCGGGCCGTCTTCTCAGGCAACTTCTACTTTGGCTGTGAGGCTGACGATCGGGCTACGATGTGGGCCTTCGATCCCCGTATGGGCGTCCGGCTTCGGCCGGTCTTCAGCTCCGACTTCACGCATTTCGACGTGCCCGACTTCCGGCAGGTGATTCCTGAAGCGTTTGAGATGGTGGAGAAGGGCTTCGTGACGGAGCAGGATTTTCGGGAGTTCACGTTCACCAACGCCGCGCGTCTGCACACGCGCAACAACCCGGACTTCTTCAAGGGCACCGTCGTTGAGCAAGCTGTGGCCGATGAGCTTGGACTGATGACGCCGTTGGCATCAGCGACAGCCTAACCTTCGGAGGTCGTGCTCGTTTCTCGTGCTCGTGCTCGTTTTTTCGAACACGAACCACGGACGAAGCGGGGATAGCGTGAGCCGGGAAATCTGGCGCCGTTACTTCAAGGATCATCCCGGCGTGGAGATGCCCGACGGCTTCGACACCGGTTTTACCGGTTAAGCGGCATGGCCAGATTATCGGCAAAACGGGCTTGGATGCGTTCGCAAACAACTAGAGATGACAACAAATCGGTGGTGACTCACTTTAACTCAGATTCTCAGGGAGTTTATCCTGAGCAAAGCGGAAGGGTTCAGGATGACAACCTCCCAGGTGTCATTCTGAGCAGAGTGAAGAATCTTTCTTTGTGCCCTCTCGAACCGATGCACGGCGACAAATTCCCTAAGGAGATGAACCATGGCAGATGACACGCATCAACCATCCGAGGAGGAGATTGCCCTGATGCTAAATCGATCGGGTCTCACGATCCCTCCCGAGCAGTTGGAGCGGTGTTGCGCCGTGGTCGCAAGACTTGAGGCAGCGGCGCGCCGGCTACGAAAGGATCTCAAACACAACGACGAACCGGCCAGTGTCTTTGTGATTCGGAGACAGAATCCGTGACCGGCCAACTCTGCTACCTGTCCATCGCTGAAGCCGCGGCGCGCTTGAAATCGAAGCAATTGTCACCGGTGGAACTAACCAACGCTTTCCTTGGCCGCATCGAAGCAATCGACTCGCGGATTCATAGTTTTGTCTTGGTTACTCCCGAAGAAGCGCTGCGCCAGGCCAAGGCAGCGGAGATGGAAATTTCATCAGGCCGGTACCGGGGCCCAATGCACGGCATACCGATCGGTCTGAAAGACCTGATCGAAACCGCGGGCATACGAACGACTGCCCATTCGAAGGTTCTCATCGATCATATTCCCTCCGAGGACGCGACGGTCGTTAGCCGCCTCAAAGAGGCGGGCAGCGTTCTATTGGGAAAGCTCGGTTGTCTGGAGTTTGCTCATGGCAGCCCGTCTCCCGACCAGGCGTGGCCCCCCGTACGGAACCCGTGGAACCCGGAGCATGGATTCACCGGCGGTTCGAGCACCGGTTCGGCCACCGCAGTGGCAGCCGGGCTGGTGATGGGAGCGCTCGGGACCGACACCGGCGGATCTATTCGCAACCCGGCTTCTTTCTGCGGCATCGTCGGACTGATGCCAACCTACGGAAGGGTCAGCCGAAGAGGCGTGATCCCCTATTCTTTCTCTCTCGATCACTGCGGGCCCATGGCTTGGACGGCTGAAGACTGCGCGATCATGCTCCAGGCGATTGCCGGCTATGATCCGGACGATTTCGGCAGCGCCGATGTTCCGGTACCCGATTATACCGCCGAGTTGAACGAGGGAATTCGCGGCATGCGGATCGGCGTTATCCGTCATTTCTATGAATCGCACTTGTCTCCCGGAGACGAAACGCGGCGTGAATTCGAAGCGGCGTTACAAGAACTGGCGAAACTTGGCGCGGTGCTCGAGGATGTGAAACTCCGAGAACTGAAAGATTACGACGACTGCAAGGTGATTATCTCCGAGGCGGAATTTTTTGCCGTCCACGAAAAAGATCTGATCGAAAGACTGCAAGATTACGGGGCCAATCTGCGGTTTCGCGCCATCCCGGGCGGGCTCATCCGGGCGGTCGACTATATCCAGGCGCAGCGTCAGCGCCGCAAGCTGGCCGCTGAGATGCAGACGCTCTTCGCGGGCTATAACGCCATGGTGACGCTTTGCACCTACGGGCCGGCGCCGAAAATGAGCACGGACGAACCGACCCACTTTTTTCAGCGGCCAAACTTGACCGCGGTCTTCAACGTGACCGGCAACCCCGCGATTTCCATCTGCACTGGATTTGATCGGATGGGCCTGCCGCTCGCCATGCAAATCGTCGGCAGGCCTTTCGATGAAGCAACAATCCTCCGCATCGCTCACGCCTATGAGCACGCAACTCCATGGCGCGGTCGCCGTCCTTCCCTGGTGTAGCTGACCCGGATTATTTATGCGCTGCGAACAATTTGCACGGAGCGTTAAGGTAATGCGTCTCGTCGGACGTAGCCTCGTGAACAATCCGGGCTACTGGCGGGCCCTGCTCGGAAGATTGCGTTTGATGAGATTTTTCGCTCATCCGGCGAAGGCCGTGAAATCTTCGTAACGGAGTTGCGCCAGGGGATAGTTCAAAGCGCTTTGGGTCATTCCCAACTGGACACACATCTCGGCAAATCGAATGCCGATAGCTTTCGTATTCAGGACGGGGACGCCGACTTTTCGCTCTAAGTCATCGGGAGAAACAAGGGTTGGCACAACTGCGCCGCCGAGGGGAATGATGCACCCAGCGCCGCTTCTTTTGATCGTGGCGCGCATGACCTCAACGGCGCGGGCAAATATATCGTCCATTCGTTTCTCCGCGTTTTCATCATACAGGCCGATTGCAGCAATATCTTTCACAAAACCCTGCATGCCGTAGGAGTGAACGATCTGCCATGCGTATGCGATATGCGCTTCGAGCGGCGCGATGATTGCGATGGAGTTAGAGAGAACCGAGGCCGCGTGAAGGGCCGTCCGAAATACGCCAATGACGGGGATGCGCACTGCCTGACGAGCCGCTTCCACACCCGGATCAAATGTATTGCTCTGCACCACAGCGTCGTAACCGTTGTTCTCCGCCCAAACGATCTTCCGAATAATCGCCGGTGTTTGCAGCACGTGGTAAATTCCGGGAACTTCGTTGCGCACGCCGAGATCTACGGAAAGCTTGGCTCCTGGATAGTCGTCCGGAAAACATAACTCGACTTGAGTACCCGCGGATGCGTAACCGTCGAGCTGAGTTTGAATCTTTGCATATCTCTCTTTGGCCTTGGGGTTCACCGGCAGATGGCTGAGGAACATGATTCGCATCCTTCATTCCCTTTCTTTGATTCGCCTCGTGAGCTTTGCGAGTTTAAGTTGGCGGGCATCGCTCGAGCCACCAGCGGGCGATCTCATCCCGGCCCGCAAACCAAACCTTCGGACAGCCTTTCGCGTATTCGATGAATCGCGCCACAGCCATCGCGCGCCCCGGACGCCCCGACACACGGGAGTGCAACCCGATTGACAACATCTTCGGGTAGGTTGCGCCTTCCTTGTAGAGCATGTCAAAGCTATCCTTTAAATAGCTAAAGAATTGATCGCCGTTGCTCCAAGCCCCGCGCCAGTATTTCCCGTCATTGCTGTCAAACGCATAGGGAACCACCAGCCAGGGCTTCCCTTTCACCTCCGTATAGTAGGGCAGATCGTCGTTGATGCCGTCGCAATCATATAGAAAGCCTTCTTCCGCCAAAATCTCTCGGGTATTGAGACTCGGTCCTGATTTCGTGAACCAGCCCAAGGGCCTACGACCTGTCATTTTCTCGATTAATGCCACGGCTCTGTGAATGCTTTCCTTTTCGCTCTCGCGGTCAAGGTGCCATTGTTCTACCCAGCGCAACCCGTGCCCGCAAACATCGTGGCCTCGAGCGGTGATCTCAGGTCCGAGGGGCGGGTTCTGTTCCAGCGCCATGGCACACGCGAAGAAGGTTGCTTTGACTTCGTATTGCTCGAACAGACGCAACAGCCGCCAGACACCTGCACGTCCGCCATATTCCCACTGGGTTTCCGTCTGAAGACTGCGTGCCTCCGGAGGCTTGCGAGACGGTATTTCTCCGTTGGTCTCGTGTCGCTTATCTCCGTACACCGGCGTCAGCTCAGAACCTTCCTCGTAGTTCACGACCAGGGAGACGGCAATTTGGCAGCCGCCAGGCCATTCCACTCGCGGTAAATTTTTTCCATAGCCGACGAGATCGCGATTCATCGCTGTTCCTCCCTAAATTGAACGGCTGTCGCCTGTAGAACTATTGCGTTACCGCGAC
This sequence comes from Binatia bacterium, assembly GCA_036555515.1. Lineage (GTDB taxonomy): Bacteria > Desulfobacterota > Binatia > UBA9968 > UBA9968 > DATACQ01. The sequence continues at coordinate 1,820 of DATBLC010000377.1, read as the reverse complement.
CCAAAATACAAATTGCACCCTTCGTATCCAAAGGTCGTAGAGATACTCAATCCCGGTGTTCGCGCCAATTCACCTTAAACCGCGTTCGCCGCGACGCCACGGGGAAGGATTCTTGCGCCGGCTAGTGTTGGGCCTTGAGGCAGCGTTCCACCAGGCGAGTCGCTCCAAGGATTTCCGCGCACGCGGCAAATGCAGCGGTGGGGCCGCGCCAGCGCAGCTCGTCCACATCGTGGAAAAGGCGGGCGTCGGTCCTGAGAGTTGCCAGATCCTTGAATAGGAGCGCTCGTCCACGGCCGTCCCCTAGAACGCCCGGCGGGAAGTTCTCGATCATGCCGTATTGGTTTAGCAACCGCGTCGCCGCCACGGGCCCGATTCCCGCAATGCCAGGGTAGCCGTCCGCGGCGTCCCCAACCAGCGCGAGAAAGTCTGGAATCAACCGGGGCTCCACTCCGAATTTCTCGCGCACTCCTGCCGCGTTGCGAATCTTCTTCGCGCGTCGGTCCACCTGCACCACCCGGTCGCCGCGCACGCACTGCGCCAGGTCTTTGTCGGGCGTCCAGATACAGACTTTCTCCACGGCCTGATTTGCCGAGGCGATTTCGGCCGCGGAGGCGAGCGCGTCGTCGGCTTCCAGCTCGATCATCGGCCATACCGCCACGCCCATGGCGGCCAGCGCTTTCTCGAGAGGGTGGAACTGCGCCAGCAGGGCGGGCTCCATGCCGTCGCCCGTCTTGTAGCCGGGCCACAGCCGGTTGCGAAACGATTCGATGACGTGATCGGTCGCCACGCCGAGGTGGGTAGCTCCCGTCTCGAGCATCTGCAGCACCGTCTGCAGCACGCCGATCACGGCTCCGAACGGCGGGTCCTCGCCCTTGCGGAAGCGGCGCAGGCCATAAAAATGGCGGAACAGCTCGTAGGTGCCGTCGATGAGATGGATGATCATGCGTTGGTCACGCGAATCTCCGTGAAAAATTCCGAGAACCGAACCCATGTCAGGCATCGCTTGTTGCGACCGCTCCAGCAAATAACTGAAGAACGCCGCGATATGAAAGAATTAAAACCTGACACCATTGTCTCGTCCAGGATTGCGATGCGTCCAAGGTCCGATGCGCTCGGGCGCTACCAAGGCAGCAAACGTGATCGTGTAGAATTGCGATTATCGAATTTAATCGGCTGCTCGAACGGAATATTAGCCGGTTTGATGCCGTTAAGCTGTTGTTTACTTCGGTAAAGGTCTGGTGCTGCGCAATACCGGCAGCCCCATCTGCTGCCACAAAAGCATACCCCCATGCAGGTTGGCCACTCGAGGAAAGCCGGCATCGCGTAGGATGACCGTGGCCTGACCGGAACGCATGCCCGCATGGCACACGGGGATCACCGGCTTGTCTTTGGGGATTTCCGCCAGGCGGTCCTTCAGTTCGTTTAACGGGATACATTGAGCCGCGGCGATGTGGCCCAGCTTGTCCTCCAGTTCTTCGGGTTGGCGCACGTCGAGCACGTGGACTTCAGCGAGATGCTCGGCGACCCACTCCGGGTCGATCTCAAGCAGTCCCGCGTAGCTTCGCCGCACCGGCCCCCAGTCCGCGGGGCGCGGTACCTTCCCATCCTGCGGCTTGCCGCAACGCAGATTCGCCGGCACGGCGACGTCAATCTGCTTGGGGTGCGGAAGATTCAGGTTCTCCATGAAGCCGACAAAGTCGCGCTCATCGGCATGGCCGCCGATGCGCGGATTGTGCGCACGCTCCTCGCCGACCGAAGACATGGTGCGACCACTGTAGTCGTGGCCGGGAAAAATTAGGCAGTCGTCCGGCAGACTGAAG
>DATBLC010000376.1:0-3142 GCA_036555515.1 Binatia bacterium | reverse complement strand
CACCACCCCGTCCTCTCCATAGGTGGAAATGCCCGCCGGCAGGGCCTGAAAACAACCTTTGCGCTCCTGTGCCCGCGCTCTCCAGGTCTCACCCCTCGGTCGCTGTTTGGTTACTCAATTGTGGACTCCTTAATAAATCCCCGTTTCGCTTCTCTTTGGTTCTTGTTCCGGAGCGGTCCATGCAGAATTGATAGTATGACCGGTTTATATCTACCGCAGTCACCGGAGGTCAAGAGATTATTTTACGCCTGTTGAGGTTACGGATTCATCTACTGAACGATTCGATCGCATGAATGTTCATCGAATGACAAGCCTGTCATCTACTCTACCCGCATCAAAAACTTGACAAGCAGCTGATGCAGCGATAGGCGCGCTTTCAGAAGCGTGCTTGCCGGAACGATGATCTCCAGAGAATGCAGGGAGGGGGGAAAATGCGACGATTTAGCCGATCGCCCAAAGTCGTGTTTTACGCGCTAATAATCTTGTTCCCGAAGGTAGGCAATTGCCAATCGCTCTATTACCAGGGAAAGACGATTAAGGTCGTGCAAGGACGCAATCCCGGAGGCGTAGGAGACCTAAGAATTAAAACTATCCTTCCCTTCCTGCAAAAATACATTCCCGGGAATCCAATTGTCGTTCCAGAATATATGGCTGGTGGAGGTGGAAGAAAGGTCGCAAACTACTTCTATAGTAATGTGAAGCGCGATGGACTTACGATCGGCGCCAGCTCTCCGGGCGTCCTGGCGGGCGCGGGACGCCGAGGTCGTTGAAGCTTTTGCAATGATCGCTACGATGGGTCCTCTCCCCGGCGGAGATGAACGGAATCAAAAAGGGCAGGTCGGGCTAGCTCCTTTCATCCGCGCGTCAGCTGTCGATACTTTATCTGGTGCGGGCGCTCTGCTGCGGCGCCAAGCCGCGTTTTTCGATCGGCCTCATATTCAGAGTAATTGCCGTCGAACCAGACTACCTTGCTGTCGCCTTCGAAGGCGAGAATATGGGTGGCGATCCGATCAAGGAACCAGCGATCATGGGAAATTACCACCGCGCAGCCAGCGAAATTTTCCAGCGCCTCTTCGAGCGCGCGCAACGTGTTCACGTCCAGGTCGTTGGTGGGCTCATCGAGCAACAAAACGTTAGCGCCTTCCTTCAACATCTTTGCCAGATGGACCCGATTGCGCTCGCCGCCGGACAATTGGCCTACCTTCTTTTGCTGATCCGTGCCGGAAAAATTGAAGCGCGCCACGTAGGCGCGCGAGTTCAACTCGCGATTGCCCAGTTTCAATGAGTCCGCGCCGCCAGTGATTTCCTCCCAGATCGACTTCTTTGCATCGAGACTGCGGCTCTGATCGACGTATGCGAGTACGACGGTTTCGCCGATTCGAATCGTCCCGCTATCGGGTTTTTCCTGTCCGGTGATCATGCGAAACAATGTGGTTTTGCCTGCGCCGTTGGGACCGATGACACCGATGATCCCGCCGGGAGGCAACTTGAACGACATGTCCTCGACGATCAGCCGATCGCCGTAGGCTTTGCTGACCCTGTCTGCTTCGATAACGACATTGCCCAGGCGCGGCCCCGGCGGGATGGGGATCTCCAGGTCTTCGCGCCGCTTCTGCGACTCCTGGTCGAGCAATGTCTCATAGGCAGTGATGCGCGCCTTGCCTTTAGCGCGGCGCGCCGACGGGGTCATGCGAATCCATTCCAGTTCTCGCTGCAACGTCTTTTGCCGCTCGCTTTCGGTTTTTTCTTGTTGACGGAGGCGTTCCTGCTTTTGCTCCAGCCAAGACGAATAGTTGCCTTTGAAGGGAATACCTTGGCCGCGATCCAGTTCTAAGATCCAACCGGCGACGTTGTCGAGAAAATATCGATCGTGGGTCACCGCGATGACAGTGCCCGGATAACTCTGCAAATGATGTTCGAGCCACGCCACCGACTCGGCGTCGAGGTGATTGGTCGGCTCGTCGAGCAGCAGAATATCGGGTTTCTGCAAGAGCAGGCGGCACAAGGCCACCCGGCGCCGTTCGCCGCCAGACAAAATTTTCACGGGCGTGTCCGGCGGCGGGCAGCGCAGCGCATCCATGGCCATTTCCAGCCGCGCATCGAGGTCCCAGGCGTCGAGATGGTCGAGTTTCTCCTGTACTTCGCCCTGCCGTTCAAGCAGTTTGGTCATCTCGTCGTCGGACATCGGTTCGGCAAACTTGGCGTTGATCGCTTCGAATTCTTTCTGCAGAGTGACGGTCTCCTGTACAGCTTCTTCCACAATTTCGCGCACGGCTCGCGCATCGTCTATCAAAGGCTCCTGCTCCAGATAGCCGACCGTGTAGCCCGGCGATAGAACGGCCTCGCCGTTAATCTCCTTGTCGACACCGGCCATGATGCGCAGCAACGACGATTTGCCCGAGCCGTTCAGCCCGATCACGCCGATCTTGGCGCCATAGAAATAGGAAAGATAAATGTCTTTGAGGACGGCCTTCTTGTCGTAGTACTTGCTGACGCCGACCATCGAATAGATAACTTTGTTGGGTTCAGTGGCCATGATTGAAATCGCGTACCTCGGCATGGATTTACAACGCTAGTCGTCAGGTTGGCTAAGGCAGGCGTATGTTTTCTACTAGTATGCCGAGCGACGGTGCGCGCGACAAGGGACCATCAGCAGTGAGAAGCGCCGCATAAGCAAGGCGTGCGGTGCATTCCTGCTCACGAGCATAACGCCGCAGCCGGTTATGCAGCTTTTCGGGAATGTTTTTAACTAGGATATTTGCCATACCGGTAATGTAGCATGCTGTTGGCACGCCAGTAATATCTTTAAGGGCGATCATGCCGGACCAAGAAGCGTAGACCGCCAAAGCGAATTGATATTTCCGACGTTGGGAATCGCGGAGTTGATAATCTTGGGAACTACAAAGTCGGACGCCCGACTTTGTCAGCAAGCTTCAGTTCCAAGATGGTAAATTTTCGCCCCTTATTACGCCCTGTCCATCCCCGCGTGAGCTCAGATTATTACTAATGGGTTCGTTATTTAGAGACTATGTCGCTAGTGTGCGACCGAGAGGCGAGCCCTTCCGATCGCGCTCAATGGTTCTCTGCCTTGCCGGCCACCACCCCGTCCTCTCCATAGGTGGAAATGCCCGCCGGCAGGGCC
>DATBLC010000375.1:0-17369 GCA_036555515.1 Binatia bacterium | reverse complement strand
GGCGTCCTGAGCGCTAAGGTCGAGTGTCCCGCGCTAGTAATTTTTATCAAAAAGCCATGTTGCAAATTTGCCTTAAGTGTACGAATTTACGCTAATGTTATTGAGCATTTTACCTACACTTTGCTCGCCGTAACGATATATTGACAGCGATTTGGCGCGCTACGTGCTATGGAAAATTCATGTCCACTCCGGGAAATCGCCCTTCGCGTTTTAATTAATCTACTCTACGTTCTTGATTATTGATTGGGGGAACCGTGACAGATATTGCAATTCGGGAAAGGAAAGAACCCGTACTCGGGCGTATTCATTCAGCCGGCACAACTGGCACCAACGCCGCGAGCCAAGATTCCAACGGAATAAGGAAAGGTGCGGAAATGCCAGCCGCAAAGATCCTAGTAGTCGATGACGACAACAACTTAATCGAAATGATGAGAGCCAAGCTCCAGTCCGCCAACTACGAAATTTCCGCCGCTTCTACAAAGGACGAGGCGCTGCAGGCTTGCAAAGACGAAATCTTCGATCTCTGTATTCTCGATCTCAGGCTCGCTGATTCGAACGGCATCTCCGTGATGGCGGAACTGCACGCCATCAATCCAGAATTGCCGGTGCTGATCCTTACCGGTTTCGGGAGCGTCGATACCGCCGTAAAAGCGATGAAGGAGGGGGCATTTACCTATATCACAAAACCGTTCGAGACGGCTGAGCTACGGCTGCAAATCCAAAGAGCCCTGGAAAACAGCAGACTCAACTCTGAAATTCAACGGCTTAAGGACCTTCTCGAAGAGAGGTACGACTTCAATAACATCGTCGCCAAAAGCGAAAAGATGCGGAATGTATTGGATATGGTTTCTCGCATCGCCAAGACCGAGTCCACTGTTCTTCTCCATGGCGAGAGCGGCACAGGCAAGGAAATAATCGCGAAAGCGATCCACATGGCGAGTGAAAGAAAAAACAAGCCCTTCGTGGCGATTAATTGCGCCGCGCTCCCGGAACCGCTGTTGGAAAGCGAACTATTTGGCCATGAAAAAGGAGCCTTTACCGGAGCGAATCGGAGCACCCGGGGATTATTCATGCAGGCGCACCAGGGAACGATTTTGCTCGATGAGATCGGCGACATGCCGCTTTCGATTCAAGCCAAACTCCTTCGAGTGCTGCAGGAACGGCAATTCTATCCCGTGGGCGGCGAAAAACCGGTGGTCGTCGACGTCCGAATCATCGTGGCGACCAACAAAAATCTGAAAGAAGAAGTCGGTAAAGGGCTTTTTCGGGAAGACTTATTTTACCGACTGCACGTAATCCCAATTCACCTTCCGCCGCTCAGAGAAAGGAAAGAGGACATTTTGCCATTGGCAACTCATTTCTTAAACAAAGTGTCTCAGCAATTGAAGAAAGAGGTGAAAGGCTTTACGCCCGAAGCGCTGCAAAAATTAATGCTTCATGACTGGCCCGGGAATATTCGGGAACTGGAAAACACGATCGAGTACGCCGTGGCCATGACCCGGCAAAACATGCTTGGCGCGGAGACCGTTCTCCATTCGAGGAATTCCCAAGGCGATGAAGGCGGGAACGATGCGGCTTCTCAAATAGTTGGAAACGAAGGGCCCGTGCGATCTTACAAGGAGGCGAAGTATCTATTTGAAAGGGGATATCTTATTCACCTGCTGGAGCTTAGCGGCGGTAAGGCAAGTCAGGCCGCCAAACTCGCGGAAAAGTCTCGGACGGATTTTTACGAGCTTCTGAGAAAGCATGAAATAAAAATCGACGCTTTCAAGCGATCTCAGCGCGCTTGAGCGCTCCGCGCTGGAAACGCCCGGAGTCTACAAATCGCGATCTAAGCTCCAGGTATACAGTCGGTTGCTTGTGCTCGCAAAGCTGAAGGGCCCTGGAGAAGAACGACGTTCACGCCGCTCATGAGCGAAAATCTCCAAGTCCCGGTAAAAATAAAACTCGCCGAGTCTGGATCTTTTTAACCGCGTCGGTTTGATTTTTGTCTGGTGCCCGTCGCGATCTTTTCGAGACGTTTCGTGGTCTCTTGAGCCTCTTGCAATTCCGTAAAGATGACGTGCAGATCGCCTAAAAAATCCGGGACTCGAAATCAGATCCGTCCGGCTAAAGCCAAAATAAGTATGATGAGGAGTATCAGGCCGAGCCCGCCGCTCGGATAGTATCCCCACCCGGAGCTGTAAGGCCACGTCGGGAGCGCGCCTATCAGCAGTACAATAAGGATGATCATTAAGATGGTACCCATGTTTTGTTCCTCCAATCGGATTTCGACTGCGCAAAAAGCGTCTCGCGCGTCTTACGCAAGCTCAACCAGCAATAGGTATGCCAGCGAATTTGTGTGGCGATGCGTGTAAAAGAACTTCCGAGCGTGGAAAACGGCGCGATAGTGTAGGTATCGGCCCACATGTGGATCCACAGATGTAAGATAATTTCTTCCAAAAGGCGGCTTTCGCTATTCATTCCCTTTGGCGGAATAATTTATGGAGCACCACGACTTAGCTCCATCGATGGAGTGCGGTATCAGTTTTGCGCTTGTTCCCCTTCGAAGGTAGAAGGGGAATAGGATTTGAGTTATCAATCTGAATTTGTCTTCATCTCAGGACAACGCTGCAAGTCCTCGCGACCGCGTCGAATCTCGACATTTGGGATCATCGGGATGCTGTTTCTCACGTCTCTGGTCGCCCATGGCTGCGCGACGATCTATACCGGCCTGCCGGCCGGCGGCAACGTCAGTCCATTAAAGACGATTAATGCACTGAGAGGCCCGGATGCGAAACCTTTGGAATCTAGCTCCGAATCTAAAATCCACTTCGGCGCAGCTTCCTGGTACGGGCCAGGATTTCACGGAAAGCTAACCGCGAGCGGTGAGGTCTTTGATGAGAATCGATTTACCGCGGCGCATAAAACTCTCCCTCTGGGAAGCCGGGTGAGAGTCACGAATTTGGAAAATGGCAATGCCGTCGAGGTTGCAATCAACGATCGCGGTCCGTTTGTCGACGGCCGGATCATCGATTTATCGAAAGCGGCGGCGAAGACTCTGGGCATCATTGATGATGGAATAGCTAGAGTGAAGCTGGAGCTAATTGATGACGCCATGCAAAACCGTAGTGCCGCCGGGTCCCGTCGTTAAGTAATAAATCCCGGTTTGTTTTCGCCATCCGACCTTGCGGTTGTTTTGGATAGTTTTACCTTTATTTCGCTCGTTGGTTATTTTCGACAAGTTCGACTTACTCGAATCAACCAACGGTGCGCGGTCATTTCCTCCTCGCGCCTAGGCCCATCGTTACGATGACGAACAAAGTGGCCAGCGTTCCGACCAGCGCGGCTTTAATCCACTTTGTCGGGGCGTTTGAGCGTTCGTTGAATGGTGGTACGGATTCCGTTCGAGGCGCGCGGTTTGATTTTGTTTCCAGCAAATTGGCAACGTTAAGATCTTCTATAGCCATCTCAATAAACCTCTGATAGCGTCCGACAGTGGCTGTCGGTCAGTTTTTTTTGGTTTGTTCGGTGGAGACCAGTGTAAATTTCAACGAATACGCTTGACCTTTTGTGTATCCTCTTTGGAAAGGCTCTTTATCGACCAGGTCGGGAAAACGTTTCCGCAAAACTTCTTGGGCCTCGCGCAAAGTTTTTCCGCGCAAACCCGGTTCCTGAGCGGCTTCAAAACCACAGCGATAAATTTTTTCATCCGTCTTGGATATATCGCTCGCTGCGTTATAGCTAACGTCTTCGGCATCGCGTAGGCCGATCCACCATTTCTCGCGTGCTGCATCGAGACTTTCGGCGCCTAGGCTCTCTAAAATACCTCGCCCCGTTGCGATTTGCCTTTCATCGTCAGACATCGCGATAAGCACCGTTCGTCCGGCTCTCAAGGCATCCTCATAAAAAAAGATCTCGTCTTTCGGCATTCCTCGACTGAGCAAACTTTCCAAAGCCGCCCCGCCTGTAGCGCCGGCAGCCGCACCTAAAGTTCCGGCTCCCAAACCTAAAACCGCAACGAGTCCCACCCCAGGCAGAAACAAATTTGCCAGCACTGTGCCTGCGGCTAATCCAACGGCCCCTCCAGTGACAGCGCCGATGGCTTTGCCCATGCCGGGCTGCTCGGCTTCCTCCGTTGGTACGGCGTCAAGTTCTCTTTTCGACGTTCCGGGTGTAAGCAGCGTAATAGTGTCTTCGCCAAAACCAACGGATCGTAATTTTGCGGCTGCCAGCGCGGCATTTGTCTTTAATTCAAAGATACCTGCTAGTGTGTCCATAGCTTAATCCTCGAATATTTATGATCTGCAAGCGATGTGCCATGGGCCTAAATATTCGCGATTCCACCTTGCAAGGTGGTTTTAATCAACCACGCGAGGACGCAATCCCATTCTCAAGACGGTTTCTCAAATGAGTGTCCTGTAACTGAAGTACTCGACGTCATCACATGATGAAACCAAGCAATTTGAAGTGCTGGCTTTTTTGAATCGCATCGATCATTTCAGTCCAAGGTTTTCATAAGATCGGCGCGGGGCGAGCGCGGCCTCCACGAAATACAGCGGTGTACCATATTACATGTTTACAAGTTGACGAATGTAGAAACGATCCTTGCGCGATTCCAAGGCGACGCTTTTTGCCTATGGCATATGGATTGCTCGTTAACCGGCAAGAAACGATGCTATGATCTGTTTAGCGGCAAGTTCGAAAAGGAGACGAGCAAAACGCGCCGCATGCAACGTCGCAAATTTTGGAAGACATTCTCGATCATCCGCCATACCGTGTGTCGAAAGTATCGCGCGCTCCGGATAGTTAGAGCCGTCTCAGAACGTAAACGGGATAATTACTAATGAGTTCGTTATTTAGAGACTATGTCGCTAGTGTACGACCGAGAGGCGAGCCCTTCCGATCGCGGTCAATGGTTCTCTGCCTTGCCGGCCACCATCCCGTCCTCTCCATAGGTGGAAATGCCCGCCGGCAGGGCCTGAAAACAACCTTTGCGCTCCTGTGCCCGCGCTCTCCAGGTCTCACCCCTCGGTCGCTGTTTGGTTACTCAATGGTGGACTCCTTAATAACAATGGCGTGAATGTTTGTGCGGTCTGCAAGAGATCAAAAAGTCAAAGTTCATTTTTATCGGGAAGCGTTTCGAATCCTGCATGAAGCGCAGATTCCCTTTCTTGTTGCCGGCGCTTTTGCATTCACGCACTACACTGGCATCCGTCGAAGTACCAAGGACCTGGACATTTTTTTATTGAAAACAGACAGTCTCTGGGCGTTAGAAGAATTCACCAAGGCAGGTTACCGAACCGAGCTGAAATATTCCCACTGGCTTGGCAAAGTCTATCATCCAAATGAAAAGGATTTTATTGACGTTATATTTAGCTCCGGCAACGGTCTTTGTGTTGTGGATCATAAATTTTTCGAAAACGCCGTAGCGGGAAAAGTCTTTAACACACCGGTGCAATTCTCATCGCCAGAGGATATGATTTGGCAAAAGGCGTTCGTCATGGAGCGGGAACGTTACGATGGAGCGGACGTAGCGCATCTGCTACAGGCGCAGGGTCAAATATTGGATTGGAACCATTTGCTGCGCCGATTCCAGGATCATTGGCGGGTTCTTCTCGCCCACTTGATTCTCTTCGGTTACATCTATCCCGGCGACCGGCGGACAATCCCGGATTGGGTCTATCGAAATCTTTATGATCGGCTAGAGCAGGAAACTCACCAGCCCCCTAGCGAAGAAGCCGTATGTCAGGGAACATTTCTCTCCCGATCGCAGTTTCGGGTCGATATTGAGGCGTGGGGTTATCGCGACCCGCGCCTTGCTTTTACAATGACATTGAACGAGGCCGCGCAATGGGCGGCGGCCGCAGGCGAAGAAGATAAGGCGAGAGTTTGAATAAAGACATCCGTCCTTTCGCTGCCAATTGATGCGCCCTCATTCGTATGGAATTTACGACGCGCCGAGTTGATTTGAATTGAAACAAGTCTTACTTACGTCGGTTCCTTCTCGTGATCGGGCCTGCCATGTCGCCGTTCACAGTATCCGTCGCAACTCAGCGATGCGATCTTCAGTCGCCGGATGAGTGGACAGGAAACCGCCTCCGCCGCCTCCCGAAGTTCGGTTTACCCACGCGAGCGCATCGACCATGATTTGTTTCGAATAGCCAGCCCTGCGCAAGATTTCCACGCCGTGGCGATCCGCGGCATACTCCTCCGAGCGGCTGTAGCCCCGCGCGATCAATTCTCCGACAATCGGCGTTACGGCCCCACTGCCGGGAAGTAGTTCTTCGAGCAGAACTACACCGACGTTCAATCCCGCTCCCAGGATCTGCAGCCGCGCGACGTGACCCAAATCGTCGTGGGCGATTTCATGAGCCAAAATGCCCTGCAACTGGTTGTCGTTTGCCTTGTCCAGTAAACCTCTGGTTACGTAGAACTGTCCGCCGCCCGCATTAGCGGCGTTGATTTCTTGGCTGTCGATGATTCCGATGCGAACGTCCCGGGCGCCCTTTGGATGATCCATCGCCCGGAGGAGAGGCGTCATTATATTGTAAAGTCGCTGTGCCTGGCGCGGGTCGACTTGGCGAACATCAGGAACCTCGGCGGACCCGCTCCTGTTGGGCTCTGTGCCGCCTGAGACGGCGCAGCTCGCCAGCATTATTGATAGAAAAAACCATTTGGCAATGGGAAACGTCAACTTCATGGTTTGACTCGCTGAGGCTAATTGAGCAATTGTCATGCCGTTATTCGAATGATTTTAAAAATCGATAAATGCGTCCAGATCGCCCCCCCGGATGTCTCATTCTTGACCCCCAAAATTGGCTTTGTCCCGAACTTGGGACCATTTGCCGAGGTTAGAGCGGCGAGCAACCGAGTTCAGGGTCAATCCGGCTTGACGAAGGGTAAAATCAAATCGCTGCAGCGCGCCAATCGATCGACTTTGTCATATCAGAGCGTGGAACCCAGATTACCAGTGTCGTGGAACTAAAGTGCGCAAATTAAATGAGCGCCCTCCTCGAGGTCATACCCGCGCAAGCGGCTATCCAGAATTTATTTTAATTTCCTGGATTCCGGGTCGCGCTAGCCATCGCCAGCTTCTCCGGAATGACGGCGGACATACACGGACTTTAATCCGGGACATGCGCAAATTGTAAATCATGCCGAGCAGTTGCTCGATCGACGGCGCCAGGGCGGTTCAGGTGGGTTTAACGAAATTTGCGATGGTCGCCACAATAAAAGAGCCGATAAAGCCAACGATGAAATCGAATAACCAGGTAAATTGGGGTATTTGGTCTAAAATTTCTTTGAGCCCGAGAATCAGTATCAAGAATTGGCCCAAGAAGAAACCAAGCAAGCCGACGACGATAAACAGCAGATTAATGCCTTTCCAGTCGGAGGCGACGGCCTTGCAGGCGGCAAAACCCGTGACGACGACTATAATTGTAGTCGCCGCCGGGTTATCCTGCATGTACAAGAGTACTTGTCGCGCGGTTTCTTCCACGTTACACTTTCTGAAGCAGATTTTTAATCTTCCCGGACGCCAATTTGGGATCCGTCGCCGCCATGACAGCGGAGATCAGTGCGATTCCCCTGACGCCCGCGCCCATGACTCCCCCAACATTGGCCGATTTGATTCCGCCTATAGCATAGACAGGCAGGGTAATATTTTCCACTATTTTTTTTAATGCTGCCAATCCTTGGGGGGCGCCGTAGGCGGCTTTCGTCGGTGTGAAGTAAACCGGACCGAATAAGACAAAGTCGGCGCCGCTCCGCTCGGCTCCTCTGGCTTCATCAAGGGAATGGGTCGACGCGCCGATCATGCGATCAGCGCCCAACTGCTCGCGCGCGATCTCAATGGGAAGAGATGCATTGCCCAATTGTACGCCGTCGGCGTCGACAGCGCGGGCGACATCGATCCGGTCATTGATTAGCAGCGCCGCTTGATAGCGGGCGCAAAGCGCGCGAATTTTTTCCGCGAGCAAAAACAATTGTTTGCCGTCAAGATTTTTTTCGCGAAGTTGGACGGCTTGGACGCCGCCGTCGAGTGCCTGCTCCAAAACCCAGAGCAAATCTCGTCCCTTGGTCTGGCTCCGGTCCGTGACCAGGTAAAAGGCGAAATCGGGAGTAGGCACCGGCGGCGATTACCCCAGAATTCCTTCCAATGGGCTGGAAGCCGTGGCGTATAGCTTCTTGGGAATTCGCCCCGCCAGGAAAGCCTTTCTGCCTGCTTCTATGCCGAGTCGCATGGCTTCGGCCATCAGAATCGGGTCCTTGGCGCCGGCAATGGCGGTGTTCATTAAAACGCCATCGCAGCCCATCTCCATGGCTATGGCAGCGTCCGACGCCGTGCCGACGCCCGCATCGACGATTACCGGGACTGTTGCCTGCTCCAGGATGATGCGGATGTTGTACGGGTTTCGAATCCCCAGGCCCGAGCCGATCGGAGCGGCGAGGGGCATCACCGCGGCGCAGCCGATGTCCTGGAGCTTTTTCGCGGTAATCGGATCGTCGGTGATATAGGGAAGAACGACGAATCCTTCCTGCACTAGAATTTTGGCCGCTTCCAGAGTCGCCGGAATATCCGGGAAAAGCGTCTTATCGTCGCCGATGACCTCCAGCTTGACCATCTTTCCAACCCCCGCCTCGCGCGCCAGACGGCAGGTGCGCACGGCGTCGTCAGCATTATAGCAGCCCGCGGTGTTAGGAAGGATGGTGAATCTCTTCGGGTCGAGATAGTCGAGCAGGTTTTCTTTATTCGGATCTGTAATATTGACGCGGCGCACGGCGACCGTGACGATGTCCGCGCCGGAGACTTCGATGGCCTTTTTGGTCTCGGCAAAGTCTCTGTACTTGCCAGTGCCGACGATGAGCCGGGACCGGTACTTAACGCCCGCCAATTCGAAATTGTCTTCCATAGTTTTAACCTCCGCCCACGAAGTGGACGATCTCAAGCGCATCGCCATCTTTCAAGGCCGTGGAGCCGTGCGCCTCGCGCGTAATGATTGTGCGATTAAGCTCCACGACGACGCGGCCCGGCCGGATCTGCAATTCGTCGAGTAAAGCCGCGACGCTCAGTCCTTCTTTGATTTGTTTGTTTTCGCCGTTAACCCGTATATTCATTTGCACAAAAAAAACCGTATTCGGCCATCCAACGGTGGCCAGGGGAATACGGTTTTAAGTTTGCCCCGTGATGCGGTGGCGCTGGGGCGATCACTCTCACGCTTCCCTACGCCGGCGCTAGCCGGATCAGGTTCGAAGGGTTGCCTGATAAAGGATCAGGCTCTCAGTCCGCTCAAACAGACACCCCTAGCATGGGAAAACCCTTAACAAACGGAATAAATCAAGTCAAATTGCCGCCTCCGCGTGCCGCGATGGACCTACCCGGACCCGGCGCGCAGTTCCGCGCACGTGTCAAAGCTCAAAGGCGACGCTGGCGTAGCCGACGACTTTTCTCATGGGAGTCACGTCGCCGGAATGGCAATGTTTCAGCAAACGCGTCCGTGTTGCGCCCAGAACTTTGGCGGCGTAGAGCATGACTGCCGTCGGCAGAACTCCGCACATCGTGATGTTTTTCTCATCGACGACCTTGAGCAGGCCGGCGGCGTCTAGAGCAAGGACGCGTTCGAGCGCCAGATGATCCAGCTCTTCGGTTACCCTGGGCGAAAGATAGTGACTGAGGTCGCTGCTCGCCAAGACAATGGTTTTGTGCCCGCAAGCGAATTCCTCCTGGCAAGCCGCGGCGATGGCCGAACCGAGCTCAGCGCATTCGTCGAGATCCAGGTGCGCCAGCGAAATCGGCAGGAAAGTAAAATCTTCCAAGACCCATGGCAGGAACGGCAACTGTACCTCGATGCTGTGTTCCTCAGCGTGGGCGTCGGCGTTACGCGTCAAAAACTTAACCCGCGATTCGAGAAAATCGTTAAGCGCGGCGTCAACAGAAATCACTCCAGAGGGGCTTTGCCAACTAGCCCAAGGGCTCAGCGCAGCGCGATGTCCCCTTGCCCAATGATTAACGCCGAGCAGAATGACGCGCTGGATGGATTTGTCCAGCGTTGCGTAGAAATGAGCCGCGCAGGGGCCGGAATAAACATATCCGGCATGGGGCACCATGCCCGCTATTAGGGTAGTGGAGGAGGATCGGGTTCCTTTTGGCCCCAAAGGGCTGATATTGAAACACTGGTCGATGAGACCGCCGAGTTCATCCGGGTCGGACGGGTAGAAAGAGCCGGCCACCGCCGGTGGTCGAGGGCGGTTCATAACCTACACGCCGCGCCGCTATGGAGCCGCAATCACCACTTCAAGCGTGCCGATGCCTTCGATTTCACCCTCGACCTTATCGCCGGGATTGAGAAACACCGGGGGCGTACGTGCGAAGCCGACACCGGAAGGCGTCCCCGTGCTGATAATGTCTCCCGGCTCCAACGTCATCCCGCCGGACAGAGATTCAATAATCGTCGGTATGTCGAAGATCATGTCGCGGGTGTTGCCGTCTTGCATGACTTGGCCATTGACCCGGCAAATGAGGCGCACCTGTTGCGGGTCGGGCATGGCACTCTTGTGCACGATCCAGGGACCAAGAGGGCAAAACGTGTCCAAGGCTTTTCCTTTAAACCACTGGCCGTGGATGCGCTGTAGTTCACGCGCGGTCATATCGAGACAGACCGTGTAGCCGAAGATGTAATCGTAGGCTTCAGCTTTAGGAATGTCGCGGCCTTTCTTGCCGATGATCACCGCGAGCTCGACTTCCCAGTCGAGTTTGTCCGTCACTTTGTGTTTGATCACCTTGCCTCCATGGCCGATGACCGACGTCGCTGGTTTGGTGAAATATACCGGATAATCCGGGTATTTGATTTCCAGGGACCGCGCTCTGGCTCCTTCATCGACATGCTCGCGATAATTGATGCCGAGCATAATGCAGTTTTTTCGCGGCGTCGGGATCGGCGAGATGATCTTGGCCTGGTTGGGTTTCACGAGAGCGCCGGCGGCGATGAGTTTTTTTTGCGCTTCAGCGTTCTTTGCCGCGACGTATTTTTCCGTTTTCTTGGCTGCTTGGACGGCTTTGCCGCCCGCCTCGATAAATCCCTGCATGCTCGCCAAGAAAGGCTGATTGCCGCCCTTGAGATAACGGCGGTTGACCTCGGCGAGATCGATGATCTGCTCCTGCGGTCCCATAAGGCCAAGCCGCTGTTGGTTTTTGCGTATGAACGTAACTAAGCGCATGAACCCCTCCGAGATAAAATTTTTTCTGAGGCTTCCACTAGGATGCTTCTCGGACAGCTATCCGAGGGTATGTTAATTGTCAAGAACGATGGCCGGGCAGGTGGAAATATTTGCCTGTTGACGGCGGCAATGGTAGCTTTCGGCCATGAAACGCAAGAAGGATAGCCGCACCACGATGAGAGAAGGGGACCGCATTCTAATCAATAAAGGAATCTCCAAGAAAGTCATGATCATCGCGCGGGTCGAGATACCCCATTCCAATGAAAGAATTTTTGTCACCAAATCCGGCGGCAAGTACACAATCGGCCTTAAGGTGTGGAAATCCGACTACGCGTGGAATGATAAGAACCAGATGTGGGTGCCCAAACGTTGAGGCGATGTGCAAGCGCGTTTTGGGCATCGTTAAATTGTTCCACATCCCACATGGATTGCGCCTTATTGGAAATTGAGCCATAGCCAAGTCCAAAACTTACCGGACCCATGAAACGCGATCTCTTCAGCGCGCTGAGCGAAATCAAAAAAGGCGGCGGAGCGCGTTGTCTGCTGCTTTTTGGCGATGATCTACAGGTTCAGGAAACCTGCGAAAGGGTTATCGAACAGCTGATTTCCAAAGAGCAGCGGAGCTTCAATCTCGAGCGCTTCGACGGCCGCATCGTGCCATGGGAACAGGTGCGCGCGACGCTGATGACGCCGCCGTTTTTGCCGGGAAACAAAGTTGTATGGATCGACAATGCGCCTTATTTCATCTCCCGGGAGCAAAAAGGCGAGCTGGGAGAGCGGGTTTTACAGCTCTGGGGTGACGGCAAGCGGGAAGAGGCGGGCAAGCTGTTGATCGATCTGTTGGTGGTCGAAGGATGGACGCAAGAACAGTGGGAACGGCTGGAGCCTGGCGCCACGCGTGAGCTGGTCAAATTGCTCGGCGTTGAGGACGGCGAAGGCCGGCAAGAAATTGACGCCCTGTTGGCCTTCTGCAAGAGCCAGGAAATCGACATGAGCCGGCGACGGGGAGATCAGTCCCAAGGTATCGCTGAGTTACTCGAGCAAGGATTGCCGGAGTGGGGGTTTTTATTGCTCAGTGCAGTGCAGGTGGACCGGCGGATGCGTCTATACAAGCGTTTCGAAGAGCTGGGTGCGGTGCTTTATCTCGGCCTGGAGCGAGACCGCAGCGGCAAGGTGAGCCGCGAGAATCTTTTAGAGTTTATCAATGGGCGCATGCATCAAGCCGGAAAAATTATGGAGCCCCAGGCGCGGGAAATGATCGTTCAGCGGGCGGCTTCCGATCTCAGGAGCCTCAGACAAGAATTGGAGAAGCTGTTCTTGTATACCGGCGAGCGTACCACTATCCGGGCGCAAGATGTGGAAATGATTTTCACCGACCTAGGCGAAGGCTGGGTATTCGATCTCACCCATGCCATCGGCGAGCGCGACGCTGGGGCGGCGCTTTCCCGGTTGGCCCGTCTGATTTCCCGCGGCGAACATCCATTGAAGCTCCTGGGCGTCATAGCCAGCGAAGCGCGCCGGCTGCTTGCCGCGCGCCAGTTACTTGACGGCGAACTGCGCGGGCGCTGGCGACCGGGCATGTCGTATCCGCAGTTTCAGCAACAGGCATGGCCGCAGGGAACGCCGTTGCTCACGCGTAATCCCTACGGAGACTACATGTGTTTGCGGCGCGCCGAGCGCTTTTCCATGAACGAATTGTGCCGGTATATGGACTGTATTCACAACGCCGATTCGCGCTTGAAATCGAGCGGCGGCAATCCACGATTGGTAATGGAGCGGCTCATCCTCGGCATGTGTTTGGGCGAAAAGAAAACAACGGCGGCGAGAGCGGCGCAATGAAAGGAACCAGTGCCGCCGCAATTATAATTTTCTTCTTAACCTGTGTCCCCGCGCGCGCCGAAATGGTCGTGCAAGCGTGCTTCAGCCCACGGGGTATGTGCGCAGGACATCTCTTGCGCGAGATCGGGCAAGCCAAAAAAGAGCTTTTGGTTGCGGTTTACGCATTTACCAGTGATGAACTTGCCGGGGCGCTGGTACAGGCGAAGAAGCGAGGAGTTGCGGTGCAGGTGGTCCTTGACCGCGAGTTCGACGCGCGCACCGAAAATTCCAAAGGTAAATTTCTCGAAGGGCAAAAGATTCCCGTCCGGCGCGTTTCCGGAACGAAGCCTGTGGCACTTGAGAAAGACGCGGGGCTGATGCACCAGAAATTCGCGGTCATTGACCGGAAAAATATCGTTACCGGATCCTATAACTGGACCCACTCGGCCGAAAGCTTCAATGATGAGAATCTTTTGCTGTTTCGCGACGCCGGTCCGCTGGCCGAGGAATATCGGAAAATTTTTCTTGAGCTCTGGGAGCGAAAGTCATGAACAAATTCTCTCCCGCCGTAGTTTTGGGTTTGGCGATCATTTTTCTTGGTGGATTTTTTACTCATTTCCTCTACCAGCGCTGGAATTCACCCGGGGCACAGGTTGGGGCTGCAGGCGTATCGCGCCCGGCGACCCCGGGCAACGCGCTCGAACCCGAGAGCCACCCGGTTATATTTTCGCCCCTGACATCAGCGCCCGAGGCTGTGGAACTGCCGTTGATGCAAGCGCGGGATGTAGAGCGAATACGCGGCCTCACGGGCAATCGGGCACGCATCCGCGGCCGAGTTTTTCGCGTCGGCCATTCAGCCAAAAGCAATACCTATTTCTTGAATTTCGGCCCGTCACGCGAAGCCCTCACTGGCGTGATATTTGCGTCAGCGGCCGAGTCATTCGACAAGAGAAAGCTCGCGCCAAAAGGCTATGAAGGTAAGGAAGTCGAGATCGAGGGTGTGGTCAGGGATCACCCTCAATACGGCTTGGAGGTAATTCTTGAGGATCCGGCACAAATTCGGATCATAAATTGAGGGTGATTGTGGGAGTATGGTGAGAACGAAACGACGTCTGGGGCAGCATGCATTGCCCGAAGGAAACGACTCATGGCCGACGTAAAGAAAAGATGTATGATCTGCGCCAAAGAAGCCGAGGTGCTCAAGGGCGGTATCTGCGAGCCCTGTCAGGATCGCATTCGGCGTGAAGCCATGGGTGAGCAGGCGGGTGTCAGGGAACGCGCCGATAAGGAATTGTCCAAGTATGGAATAACCACGGCCAAGAAATAGGTGATAGATAAGCGCAAAAAACCGCCCGATTTTCAGGAATTGACGGGCGATGGCGCTTGACGGCTATGCGGAACGCTATTTAGGCCGAAGCATGGGACGATTCCGCCGCCTAATCTTGTCTCTTTTTCGCTGCCTGGGTAGTTAAAATTTGCCATAAAATCCCGATTTATTTTCGAGGCTACACAAGTATTTGCAGAGGTGTTACAATGCGGTTCTATTTTTGCAATAAATAGCGAATAGGGGCGTTCATACCATTCGCATTGGGGGGAGGGTTATCGATCTGCGTCTCAAGAAGTTAATGTCATCTGGACCGGTTCTGACGGCATTCCTGATCTTATTCACGGCCTCTTCGGTCTCGTCCTATTCCCCAGAAGAACAATTAACCGCTCGGGCAGCGATCCTGGTGGACGCCGCCAGTGGGAAGATTTTGTATCAACGGGAGCCGGATCTGCGCTTACCGCCAGCCAGTACAACCAAAGTATTGACCGCGATTTTGGCTCTGGAGAGCGGCCGCAAACTCAGCGAGGCGCTGCCGGTTTCCAAGGCCGCGACGCGTGTCCCGGCATCGAAGCTTTACCTTCGTCCGGGTCAACGACTTACTATCGAGGATTTGTTGTATGGTATCTTGCTTTCCTCGGCCAATGACGCTAGCAACGTGCTCGCTGAAGGCATCGGCGGATCGGTTGAGCAATTCGCCGAGCTGATGACCAATAAAGCGCACCTGATTGGCGCTACCAATAGCCACTATACTAACCCGCACGGACTTACGGCGCCCGATCACTACTCGACCGCCAGGGATTTGGTGACCATTTTCCGGTATGCTATGCGTAACCCAACGTTTAGCTCCATCGTGCAAACCAAAATCAGTTCAGTAAACTCCAGCGCGATAATACGGAAAAAGGTCGTACCCCGGCGCATATCGGTGCGCAATCATAACCGACTACTGTGGAATTTCGACGGCGCCATCGGCGGTAAGACGGGCTACACCCACGCGGCCCAAAAATGTTTCGTCGGAGCGGTGCAGAGAAACGGCGCGACGCTGCTCATCTCGATCCTCGGATCGCGCGATCTCTGGGGCGATACGCGGCATCTGCTCGAGTATGGTTTCGACAATTACGAAACGCTTAAAGCCGCCGCCCGCAGCACCGACCGGGCAGCGCCGCCCCAGGCTGTCACGCGCGCCGAGCGCAACGGCCCCATGTCCATCGGCCTGGAAAGTGACGGAAAGTTGAGCGCGCCCGACGGGTACATAGTCCAGCTCGGGGCATTTCGCGAGCGTGAGCGCGCCGAGTTCCTGGCGCGACAGTTCTCGCAACGAGGCTTGGAAACTTTTCTCGACAAAGCGGCACCAACGAACGGGGGCGAAGCGACATATCGAGTCCGCGTGGGTCCCTATGCGGCGCGTAGCGAGGCCGAGGAGATCGCCAAGGAAATATGGCTACAAAGCGGGTACCAGGCAATCATTGTCCCCGCCGAACCGCCACGCGATTTGAGCGGCCGGCCGAGTTAAATTTTCGCCAAAGTGATGCTGGGAACCATGCAAGTCAGCGAACTAAGCAACTGATCCGATACCACCCAAAAGGCCCGCGAGTCTAGTTTTGGCGACGTTATGGTCCCAAATTTTCTGAACAACCGAATCTTTGCGCCGGCCGTTCATCGTCCGCTGAGTTTCATCAGCGTTGTATAGCCGCACCGGTCCCAGGAGCGAAGCTTTATAAAATCTCGACGCCGCTTCCTCGAGATCGACGCAAGCCGCAAAAACCCATTCGATTGCCTTTCCAACCACCATTGAGCCGTGTCCCCGCAGCATTACTGCGTCGGCCTTGCCCAAAGCTTTGGCGACGGCGTCGCCTTGTTCATTGGTGTGAATTAGCGCCGGATCCATGTAAAGAGGCAACGCCCCGGGACCGAAGAAGGCGCCGGGATTAGAGGAGGCCGGATAAAAAGGTTTATCGACCATGCTGAGAACCGCCACCATATGGTTGTGCAGATGTGCGACGCTTTGAATATCACCGCGGGCTTTGTAGGCGCGGGCGTGCATGAAAACTTCCGAGGGCGCCTTGTACTTTCCTTCAAGCAGATTACCGTCAAAATCCGTCACGACCATGTCATCCGGCACCACCGTCGCGCGGCTGACCGGATGAGGCAGAATCAAGAGATGATCCGAGCCCGGAATGCGCGCGCTGATATGACCGCTGTAGTCCACCAACCCGGAATTGAAGAGCATGCGCGACGACATGGCGAGTTTTATTTTGAGTTCCGACAGTTCAGACACGATAGTTCTCCTCTCGTTAGAACAGGTTTTTGTGGTATATCTTTCCATCGATTAGAGTTCAACAACAGCATCAAGGTGATGGCCCAATTACGTTGGATACCGATGCACCGGCCCGATCCTGACCGGAACTATATCGCGGTCGTGACCTATTTACCGTTAAGAACGCTCTGGGCGTTGCCCCATTTTCTCTATTACACCCGGCGAATTCGTGCACAACTTCGCTCAGCCAAGGGTCTGGTGGGATATTCCCTTATCGCCCATATCGCCGCCAAAAGATTTTGGACGCTTTCGGTCTGGCGAGACGAAGTAGCGTTGATGGACTTCGTGCGCAAGCATCCGCATAACGAAGCGATGATAGCATTGCGCCGCTTTATGGGCGGCGCTGCTTTCGTGCGCTGGACCGTCAAAGGCTCCGCTGTGCCGCCGAGTTGGACGGACGCCATGGAGCGTTCCGGAAAAGAGCAGTCGGACGACTAAGTGCCGCCCGAATGGTCCCGTTCCCCTCTGGTCACACAGAGAGTATACAATCCCTATGAGCGCAAACACTACCGCAGCAATGTGCCAAGAGTCCCTGCTTCGATACCATCGATCAGCGCCTCGCCCTTGCTATACTAATGGGTTCGTTATTTAGAGACTATGTCGCTAGTGTGCGACCGAGAGGCGAGCCCTTCCGATCGCGCTCAATGGTTCTCTGCCTTGCCGGCCACCACCCCGTCCTCTCCATAGGTGGAAATGCCCGCCGGCAGGGCC
>DATBLC010000374.1:0-2242 GCA_036555515.1 Binatia bacterium | reverse complement strand
TACAGCTCGCGCAAAGAACCGCTCGGCGTGATCGATGAGTTTCGCGACATGGTCAAGGCGCTGCACCGAGCCGGGATCGAAGTCATCCTGGACGTGGTGTTCAACCACACCAGCGAAGGGGGCCAAGATGGACCAACATTGAGTTATCGCGGTCTGGCCAATGACTTCTATTACATTCTCGAGCAGGACAAGTCCCGGTACGCAGACTATACCGGGTGCGGCAACACCCTGAACGCCAACCAGCCGATCGTGCGCCGGCTGATCCAGGATAGCCTGCGCTACTGGGTGACTCAGATGCACGTCGACGGGTTTCGCTTTGACCTGGCGTCAATCCTGTCGCGCGACGAGGCGGGCCGGCCACTGCCGAACCCTCCGGTTCTCTGGGATATCGAGTCCGATCCTCTTCTCGCCGGCACCAAGCTGATCGCCGAGGCCTGGGATGCCGCAGGGCTGTATCAGGTCGGAAGCTTCGTTGGCGACACCTGGCAGGAGTGGAACGGGCGATTTCGCGATGATGTCCGGCGATTTTTGAAGGGCGATGATGGCACCGTCTCGCGGGTCGCGGCTCGGCTACTGGGTAGCCCGGACATTTACGGTCACGAGGAACGCGAACCGGAGCAGAGCATCAATTTTGTCACGTGCCATGACGGTTTTACTCTCAATGATCTGGTCTCCTACAATTACAAGCACAATGAAGCCAACGGCGAAAACAATCGCGATGGTTCCGACGACAACCTGAGCTGGAACTGCGGCACCGAAGGACCCACGGACGATCCGCCGATTGAAGCGTTACGCAATCGCCAGGTGAAGAATTTTTTTGTACTGGAAATGCTCGCGGCCGGTACGCCGATGTTGCTGATGGGTGATGAGGTCCGCCGCACCCAGAGCGGCAACAACAACGCCTATTGCCAGGACGGCGAGATCAGTTGGTTCGACTGGAGCTTGCTCGACCGCCATGCCGACATTCACCTGTTTGTAAAATTGCTCAGTGCGTTCCGGCAGCGCCGCGACATCGTCGCGGAAAGACGCAATCTAAGCCTGAACCAATTGCTCCGGCAGGCACGAATAGAATGGCACGGAGTCGCGCTCAATCGTCCGGACTGGAGCGAGCACTCGCATTCGCTGGCGTTTACGCTTCGCAGCCTCCGCGAGCGTTTTCTCCTCCACGGCATGCTTAACGCGTATTGGGAGCCGCTGAATTTCGAGATACCCCCCGTGCCGGCAGAAAGCCGCAAACACTGGTGCCGCTGCGTCGACACGGCGCTTGCGTCGCCGGATGACTTCCGGCCGTGGGAGGACGCGCCATCAGTGCAGCAAAACACTTATTTTGTGCAGCCGCACTCCGTCGTGATGCTGGTGCTACCGCTTGAAAGCACTTCTTTAACCGAAACGAGGTGAGCCCATGGCGAACCATCCACTGGCCGGCAAGCCCGCTCCCAAAGAGATTCTGGTCGATATCGATAAGCTGCGCAAAGAATACTACGCGCGCAAGCCCGACATCACCGAGAGCGCAGAGCGGGTTAGTTTCGGTACCAGCGGCCACAGAGGCTCGTCGTTGCGCGGTGCATTCAATGAGGCGCATGTCTTGGCGATCGCCCAGGCGATCTGCGAGTACCGCAAAGGCAAGGGCATTAACGGTCCTCTTTACATCGGAAAGGACACACATGCGCTATCGGAGCCTGCGTTCGCATCCGCATTGGAGGTACTCGCGGCAAACGGTGTCGAGACCATGATCGATAGCCACGACGGTTACACGCCAACTCCGGCGGTCAGTCACGCCATTCTGACTTATAACCGCAACCGAACTTTGGGTTTAGCCGATGGCATTGTGATCACCCCGTCGCACAATCCGCCGGAAGACGGCGGCTTCAAATACAACCCGCCGCACGGCGGTCCGGCGGATACCGAGGTAACTCGTTGGATCGAAAATAGAGCCAATGAGCTGCTGTCGAGCGATCTCAAGGAAGTGGTGAGAATACCTTTCGAAAAAGCTCGCCGCGCCCCCACAACTCATAGCCACGATTACATCGGATCTTATGTGAGCGACCTCGACTCGGTTGTGGACATGGAAGTGATTCGCAACGCCAGGCTCAAGATCGGGGTCGATCCCCTCGGCGGAGCGGGCGTCGCATACTGGCAACCGATTGTCGAACGGTACGGTGTGCAGGTGGAGGTGGTGAACAATACCATTGACCCGACTTTCAGTTTCATGACGTTGGACTGGGACGGCAAGATTCGCATG
>DATBLC010000373.1:0-10987 GCA_036555515.1 Binatia bacterium | reverse complement strand
CTGCGCTCGCCGTCGTCATTTTTGCGTTTCGAACGTATCGCTCGTTCTTGCTGTTGCATTCGGCGTACGAATTGGGCGCGCCGGATCTCAGCAGCGTTCGGCCCTGGATGACGCTGGACTATGTTGCGCGAACCTACGCCGTGCCTCAGGCGGCATTGACCGAGCGTCTTGGTCAATCCCCTAATTTCGATCCTAAAACGAGCTTGGGTTCGCTCGCTCAGAGACAAGGTCTTTCGCCTTTCGAGCATCTCCACCAGGTTCAGGAAGCGATCTCGGAATTGCGCCCGATCGCATCGCCTGTTGACACGAGCCGCGCCGTCACCGAGCCGGAGGGGTTCAGCAACGAGATCCTTGCCGCGGTGCTGGCGTACGGTTATCCCGTCCTCGGTCTGACGCTCATGCTCGGTGCCATCGGCATCCCTTTCCCTTCAGCCCTTTCGGTGGTGATCGCCGGGTCCTTGGCCGCGCAAGGACAGATGAGTTGGCTTTGGGCGAGTGTTGTTGTCGTGGCTTCTTCCGTACTGGGCGATTTGGCCGGCTACGGCATGGGAGCGTTGCTTGGTGTAGAGTTTTTCGGGAGACGAGGACGCTGGCTCGGCTTGACTCCTGCGGTCCAAGCAAAGATCGAAGTATTTTTTCAAAAATGGGGTGCTTTGACCGTCGTTCTTAGTCGCTCGCTTCTGTCATTCAAGAGTTCGGCCGTGAATCTTTTGGCAGGGGCGAGCCGCTATCGGTTAAGACTCTTCCTGCCGTTTGCGATTCTCGGCCGCCTGATCTGGTCATCGGCTTATCTTGGTCTTGGTTACGTGTTCGGTGTTGCCATCGAAGCTGCTGCCGACTTCACCAGTAATCTCGGCGGACTCGTCGTCTCGTTGGTAATCTTGGTTGCGCTAGGTTTCATGATTCAGCGAAACGATACCCCCCGCCGAGTCGCCGAACGCTGAGTCCACACACTCTAAAATTCGACGTCTTGGTCGAAGAGTTCGACGATTTGGTCGAACCATCATCTCGCGTCCCTATGGAGTGAGCAGCGAAGGCATTAGAAATTCAAGATATTTCCGCGGGGTGGACTCTGGCATCCGCCTTGCGCTCATTGGCGTTACAGCTTTAAAGAAAGGAGGAATAAACCATGAAAAAATTTCTAGGCGTAATCGTTTCAGTGGGAGCGTTCGTGATTCTCGTCGGTGCGGCGGTTGCCCAGACCGAACACGGGTCCGGCCATGGCATGCACGGGACGACAGGACAAGTCGGCAAGGCAGACCATCATGAGATGATGAAAAATCACATGGCTGCGATGAAAGCCCAGATGAGCAAAGCGGGCCATGAGATGATGAAGAATCACATGGGCCAAACTGGTCATGCGATGGAGAATCATGCCGGCAAAGCAGGTCATGAGAGTCATGGTGGAAAGACTGCTCAGGAATAACCTTCCGGTTGTATCGACTGAGTTTATGAGAAGCGGTTCTGTGCCGCTATCAGCGGGCCCTCGGCGGCGATCGCCGGGGGCCGCAGATCTAAAGAAATGAGAAAGAGACGGATTCATGAAAGCAAAAGCCATTAGTCCCCAAAAACCAAAAAAACTACTCGGCGTCGCCGCGCTGGTGGCCGTCAGCGCGGCAGTTTGGATTCTTTTCGCGGCAACCATTCTACCGGCTCAAACCCGCCAGGAAGAGGTGGCGAAGCGGGGCGCCCAAGTGATGCCGTTTGATCTCGAACAGACGATCCATGTGTTTCAGAAACTGGACGACGGCGGCCTACAGAAAGTCGTCGTAAAAGACCCTGCGAACAAAAAGCAGATCGCGCTGATTCAGAGCCACATCAAAGAAGAGTCGGAGAAATTTCGCAAAGGAGACTTTTCCGACCCGGCCCAAATTCACGGCGAGGATATGCCGGGTTTGGCTGAGTTGAAGGCAGGCGCCGCAAAAATCGATGTTCGGTACACGGCTTTATCGGATGGAGCGCAAATCCGCTACACAACCAAGGATTCAAAGATGGTGGCGGCGCTTCACCACTGGTTTGATGCACAGCTATCGGACCACGGACACCACGCTACGCATCATTAGCAACGTCTTAACCCGATTCAAGTCGAGACGCATCGCGTCGGACAAAAGGGTCATTCAAATATTTTAGACGTGACATCAGCGGAGGAGCAATGGAATACGGCAGCGACGCCAGGCTCCCGAATGCCGGGCGCCGCCATTTTCTGAAACAGGCCGGCGCGGCGGCACTTGGCGGATTGCTGTTCGGTGGTAAGGCGCTGGCAAGCGCGACGCACGCCATGCCGTCCGCCGAGGCGACGCCCGACTTCAATCCGGACATCGAGTTGGAACTTGCCGCGGTCGTTGACGAGGTCAGCTTGCTCCCCGGTAAGCCGACGTCCGTCTGGCGGTTCACCGGCAAGGTGCTTCGCGGCGATGGCGATGCTTTGAGCTTTTTACAGGGTGCGGATGACGGACCGAGCTTTGTCCCCGTCCTTCGGATGCACCGAGGTCAAAAAGTCCGCATCTTCTTCACCAATCGGCTCCCCGAGCCATCGATCGTGCATTGGCATGGGCTACATATCGTTCAGCGTATGGATGGTCATCCGATGTACGCCATCGGCACAGGCAAACGCTACGTCTACGAATTCGTCGTCGACAACCGTGCCGGCACCTACTGGTTTCATCCTCATCCGCATGAGCGAACCGGATTTCAGGTCTATCGCGGCCTCGCCGGGTTTTTGCTCGTCAGTGACGACCAGGAGAACGCGCTGAAACTTCCAAGCGGGTCATTCGACCTGCCTCTGGTCATTCAGGACCGCACCTTCGACCGGCGTAACCAGCTTGTCTATGTGCAGTTCATGATGGAGCGGATGATGGGCTTCATGGGCGAGCGCGTCCTGGTGAACGCCGCGCCGGACTACACAAAAAAGGTCGAGCGCCGCGCTTACCGACTGCGACTGCTGAACGGCTCGAACGCGGCGGGCTATCGGCTCTCTCTGAGTAACGGCCAGCCGTTCTTTGTCATCGGCACTGATGGTGGGTTGCTGGAACAGGCGTTAACGCGCCAGACACTCACGCTCGGCGTCGGCGAGCGGGCCGATGTGTGGATGGATTTCGCTACGGTCCAGCGAGGCGAAGAGATCGCACTGATCGCGCGTCCGTTTGCGCCAATGATCGCTGCCGGAGGTATGCCGATGATGATGGGCAGGGCGGCCAATTCGGCTCCGCGGGCGATTGCGCGCTTTCGGGTCGGCAGCGGCGCCGCCGTGCAGTCGCCGTTGCCAGCGCGTCTTTCGAAATTCCCTGCACTCGATCTGCGCGAAGCCGTCAACCGCGAGCGGCCACGGACGATCCGGCTGTCCATGGGGCCAGGCCAGGCCCTACTCAACGGGCGGGTCTTCGAGATGGATGCCGTGGCCGATGACGAGCGCGTGCGGCTTGGCACCGCCGAGGTCTGGGAGTTCGTCAATGATTCGCCCATGGCTCACCCGATGCACGTCCACAATCTTCAGTTCAGAGTCATCGAACGTGGCGGCGCCGCGAGCACTACGGCCGACGCGGCTGGCCTGAGGGCAGGTTTCACCGATCAAGGTCTTAAGGATGTCATTCTGGTGCTGCCCGGCGAGCGCGTCAAAGTTCTTATGAAGTTTGGAGACCATATCGGGCTTTACCTATATCACTGCCATATCCTCGAGCATGAGGACATGGGAATGATGCGCAATTATCGCGTCGAGGCGAAACGCGCTTGATGCGGGTTTGCCGTTCGTTCTCTCGCGGCGCCGACGACCTAAGCCGATTGTTCGATTTGTTGTGGAACGGGAGAAGTGGCTGCTACGGGCGGGTAAAGTTCAGCCGGTACCGCTCTGCCGTCGCCGCTTTTGTACGGCGGCGAAATACCTTCTATGATGTTTATTGTTCATGAGAAAAATTTTCCTACCGCACCATTTCCTGGCATCGGTTGCTTTGCTTCTCGCCCTGGTCTCCATCTATGCCTTTTCAGAAAGTCAGCGGCTGCGCGGCGAGCTTATGCGCCAAACCGAGGCAAAGGGTAGGGCGCTCGCCGCTGCGCTGGAAACCGGCGCGAAGAACGCCGTCCTGGGAAATACGCTGCTGGAAGAACAGATCAGCCAACGGCTGTTGGACAACGCCCGCCTTGTCGATCGACTGCTCATGTTCGGTGCAGTGGATCAAGAGGAGCTGAAAAAGATCAGCGCCATGAATCACCTCGCCAAAGTGGAGCTTCTGGACAGCGAGGGCAGACAGTGGGAGCCTCCGCCTCTACCCAGGACGCCTATGGAAATGAAAGAGCGGATGCATGGCACTTTCGGCGAACAGTCCTTCCCCCATCCACCTTTTCGGCCTTTCATGTGGGGAAGGCACTGGCCGCTGCCTAAGCAGAAGGCAGGCGCGTCCGAAGATCTGCCGCCGCTGCTCAAGGAAAAAAAGTTTTGGGAAGGCAGCCTGTTTGGCGTTGCGATCGGTGCCCGGGCTTTTCCAGGGGTCATCGTGGTCCATGCCAACGCAGAGTATATTGTGAACTTTAAAAACGAGATCGGAGTTCAGCGGCAGATCGAGGAGCTGGGACATCAATCGGATATCGATTACGTCGCACTTTTGGATAAAAACCTGAAGATACTCGCCCATACGAACCGCGCGATGGTGGGCGCCGAAGCCAAAGACGATATCGCTTTGCGGGTCAAGTCCGTCGGCCAGGGCTGGGGTGAAGTCGTTGAGCTTGATAGTGGAAAGCGCATCTACGAGATGGCTGAGCCGATTCGATTGGATGGCTCACAGCTGGGATTTCTCAAGATCGGGCTTTCCTTGAATCCAGTGGAAGCGGCATGGCGCAACAGCGTTAACTCGATGATCGTTCTGAGTCTATCACTTCTCGGGGTGGGCATCCTGGGTATGGCGTTCATTTTTTACAACCAGCAGTCACACGCCCGACAAGTCAAGGCCTTGGAGGCCGAGGTGGCGCAGCGTGAACGGCTTTCCACGTTAGGCAATATGGCCGCTACCGTCGCCCATGAACTCAGAAACCCGCTCAACTCCGTCTCCATGGGTCTGCAGCGCCTCAAAGGAGAGTTTCGACCCACTCAGGATGAGGAGCAATACTCTCGCTTCATAGAACTGATGCGCAGCGAGGTCGAGCGCTTGAATTCCATCGTGGAGGAGTTCCTCTCGTTGGCGCGCCCTATGGAGATCAAGCCCGAGCCGGTGCGCATCGATGAGCTGCTGCAAGAAATGGCCGTGCTGGCCGAGGGCGATGCCAAATCAAAGAGGGTACAAATCAAGGTCGTCGTTCCACCGGACCTGCCGGCAGCGAGAGTCGACAGAAATTATTTCAAACAAGCACTGTTGAATCTAATACTCAACGGGATGCAAGCGATGCCGCAGGGAGGCGGGTTGACATTGGAGGCTAACCTATCCCGCGGTACTATGGTCGTGAGCGTGACGGACACGGGCGACGGGATTCCGGAAGACATTCTGCCGCGGATCTTTGATCCTTATTTTACAACCAAAACCAAAGGGGCCGGTTTGGGACTCCCGATTGCGCGCAGGATTGTTGAGGCCCACGGGGGTGCCCTCACGGCCGAAAGCAAGGTCGGGCAAGGCACCTGTTTTAATATCACGTTTCCCATCACTCGCTAGGAGCTAGGAATACGGATGAACTGGTTCCGCATTTTGGTGGTGGACGACGAGCCGGCACAACTGGAACTGCTCTCCGGCTTTTTAAACAAGCAGGGCTTTGAAACCGTCCTGGCAGATAGCGGGAGCAAGGCGCTCGAAATTTTTCGCCAGGAGCCGATCGATCTCGTCATCACGGATCAGAAAATGCCCGACATGTCCGGTTTGGATTTGCTGAAGGCCGTGCGGTTGGTCAATCCCGAAACCGCGGTTGTGGTCATCACCGCTTACGGAACCGTGGATACGGCGGTGGCAGCGATCAAGTCCGGAGCCGCGGATTATTTATCCAAGCCGGTCAATCTTGACGAGCTGCTCTACCGGGTCGAACAGGTCCGGGAGCGCCGCCGTTTGCTGACAGAAAACCGCGAGCTTCGTGAAGCTCTGCAATCCCATCACCGGATCGATGGCATCATCGGAGAGGGCGGTCGAATGCTCGAGGTGTTTTCGCTGGTCCGAAGGGTGGCTTCGAGTGAGGCTACGGTCTTGATTCGCGGCGAGAGCGGAACCGGCAAGGAGCTGATCGCCAAGGCGATTCATTACGGGAGCCCGCGCGCTTCCGGTCCAATGATTCGCGTGAACTGTGCCGCCCTACCGGAGGCGCTTCTTGAATCGGAGCTGTTCGGCCATGAAAAAGGCGCGTTTACCGGAGCGCTGGCAGCGCGCAAAGGGCGTTTCGAGCTGGCGGATGGCGGCACTCTTTTTCTGGACGAGATCGGCGATCTGCCGTTGCCGCTGCAGGCCAAACTGCTGCGAGTGCTTCAGGAGAAGGAGTTTGAACGTCTGGGCTCCAGTAAACCGATCCGGGTGAACGTGCGCATCCTCGTGGCCAGTCACAGGGATCTCGAGGCGCTCCTCAAAGCAGGCCAATTCCGCGAAGACCTCTATTATCGGCTGAACGTGGTTACCATCAGTCTGCCGCCTCTAAGAGAGCGGCGCGAAGATCTGCCTTTGTTGATGGACCATTTCCTCCGGCTCTTTTCGGAAAAAAATCAAAAGACCATCCGCGGCTTCACCCAAGAAGCGCGCGAAATCTTGTTGCGCTACGATTATCCGGGGAACGTTCGCGAGCTCGAGAATATTATCGAAAGAGCGGTGGTACTGACGCGAGACGACGTGATCGGCAGAGCCGATCTGCCGCTTTGCACCCAGGGGCTTGAGGGAGAGGAGCCCAAGGAGGCGAGCCTTCCCGCGACGGTGGAAGCCGTCGAGCGAAAGATGATCACCGAAGCTCTGGCCCGCTCCGGCGGTATTCAAACGCGCGCCGCCGAACTGCTCGGCATCAGCGAGCGCGCCCTACGCTACAAATTAAATAAGTACGGGTTGTATGACGACCCTAACTCCCAGTAGAAGTTGCCCGAACGCTATTTCCTTGCGGTTAGTTTTCTCTACGGATCTAGTTTTTCGACGAGTGGGAAGCGTTTATCGATACTCCCGAAACCGGTTGGGCTTGCTCGCCGGTCTCTGGTTGGAGTGTCACGTGTTCGATGTTGTAGCGCTGCGCGAGCAGCCTTTTCAAGCCCGCCAAGATTTCCGGCCAACTGGCCAGATTGCAAGTCACGACATGGGCGGACAGCGCGATACGCTCGGTGGTAAGCGACCAGACGTGCAGGTCGTGAACCGACGTTACTCCTTCGACTTTGGCCATGGCCGCCCCGATTTCTTGCAGTGATAAATGGAGCGGTACGCCCTCCATCAATCCGTGAAACGCTTCGCGTACCAATTTCAGGCTGGAATATGCGATAAGCAATGCGATCAGAAGGGAAAGCGCTGGGTCCACGGCGAACCAGCCGGTTGCCCAGATGATGATGCCCGACAGCAACGCAGCCAGCGAGCCAAGTAGATCTCCCATCACATGAAGGAGCGCAGCGCGTACATTGAGGTCGCGCCCTCCGTGCGCGAGCATCTTTGCCACGAAAATATTGAGCGCCAGGCCCAGCGAAGCGACCACCGTGACGGCTTCGCCGTGTATCGTGATTGGGGCTCGGAAGCGTGACACGGCCTGGACGATGATGGCCGTCACTACCGCGAGCATGAATAGTCCGTTCACCAGCGCGGCAACCAGTTGCGCGCGCCCAAATCCATAGGAGTGCTTCAGGGAAGGCCCGTGTCGAGCGACCCATCCGGCAAGCGCCGCGATGAACAATGCCGCGGAGTCAGTTAGCATATGGCCAGCGTCGCCCAGCAAAGCAAGCGAGCCAGACCACCAACCGGCCGCCGCTTCGACTCCGGCGAAGCTGAGTGTGAGCGCAATTGCGCGCACGAGCTTGCGGCCGTTGCCGGACTCCTTTATCCGCTGTCGGGCAGCGCCTTGGATCATCGTGGTATTTCAAAATTCAAGCGGCATCGACCGAAACTTGCAGCCGGGTTGCCGTCGGTCAGATAACTCCAGACAAATACCATCGCCGTGCACGCCGCGGCGGCCAAGATAATGACGCCGGCGGGATACTGGTAGGCCAGCTCCGAACCGATGCGCGGCAGAAAAAGTTACTTGAAGAAAAGCCAGGCAAAGAGCGCCATGCTGAAACGGCTTGACCAGCCAGTTGACGAACAGCGTGATGAGCAGCCCTTTGGGACGTGCCTACCTTCAGCAAAGAGCCAGAATCGACCTTCAACATCATAGGATAGATCATCAGCCAGATCAGCACGGCGATGGGAACGTTGATGTGGCTTTCCACACCGAACTCCCATATTGCGGACGACGGCCACCATACCCGGGAAATTTGCCCAGGAGAGCACCAATGATCAGTAGAGACCGACCCATACGATCAGATAGCGCTCAAAAAGATCTAGGCGTTTTGGAGCGTCCCCGCTGGTTCTTGTTTTAACTGCTTCCACGTTCCGCTATCCTTCCTGATTTAGGAACTTTGGTCATGCGCCGTGCGCTGGCAACCGGTCGGCCGGTTTGCAGCCGTCGGGTTCTCGATCGCCTACGGCACCCAAGCGGGCGAGCCGGCGGCATTCTTCGGTTTCGGCGCGTTCCTAAGGCCTTCGGGAACCCTGGCGGAACAACAAAGTTGAACCAGCCGACTCCGGTCAACTTGAAGCTTCGGGTCAAGCGCAAGGGTACGCCGAGCCGTTTCAAATATTGCTGCAGCAGCTGGATCCGGCGGCGCAACTAAGCGGTAATGCATCCACTTGCCTTCACGCCGGACGCTCACGACGCCGGCACGACGCAAGTAACCCAGATGTCGCGAAATCTTGGGCTGTGACGATTTCAACGCTTCGACGATAAAACATACGCAGATTTCATCGCTCCCCAGTAGATTGATCAGTCGCAAACGAGTACGGTCAGCCAAAGCTCGAAACAGCATTTCGGTAGCGGAGGTCTGTAGTTTCTTTTTCTTCATCGCGTTGACTCTATCACAATTCCATTACATATGCATTGACATATACGTCTGGGCTTATATATTCGCCTTAGCGAATACAAGGAGGCCTTTATGGCAGAGCAGCAAAGGCAAAGGATCCTATTTCTCTGCACCGGCAACTCCGCTCGGAGCATTTTTGCTGAATATCTGATTAGGAAAATTTGCCCAGACCGCTTTGAAGCGTACAGCGCCGGCAGTAATCCATCGGGCAAAGTCAATCCTTTCACCATCGAAGTTTTGAGAAATCAGTACAAAATAGAACCGCACGCGGCCCGCAGCAAATCCTGGGGCGAGTTTAAAAATCTCAGGTTCGATATCATTATTACGGTTTGCGATCAGGCCAAGGAATCTTGTCCGGTATTCCCGGGAGAACCGCGCGTTGCGCATTGGAGTATTCCAGACCCGGCGGCGGCCGGCGGAACCGATGACCAGAAACTCCGAGCATTCAGAGAAGCCGCTCAGCAGATTCAGCGTCGTATAGAGCTTTTATGTTCTTTTCCCACTGAAAAACTGGGTCATCTTTTGACTGAGTCTGCAAAGGGCGCGAAGAGCCAAAATGACTTTCAGGACGAGATCTGACGTTAGCTTGCGGAGGCTCTACGATACCTGCGCACAAAAATGAACTACTCACACAAACAAGTATAAGGCGCTGGCACATAATCCGGTACCTTCTGGGTCTCGCACAAATGTTCGGCGCAACAGTTTCGCTGATTCTACTGTTTTTGACCGGAGTGAATGCTTACACGCTTTCAGGAGTCCTTATTACAGGCGTGCTCACAACGATCAGCGTGCTTTTATTTGGTGGCCGCCGCTCGGATTAATACGACGATGAGCCGTAGATGGAAAATTGCCGTAGTGATCGTGCTGCTATCGGGATTTATTGGCTGTAATCGTCAAGACCGTCTGCAGA
The DNA here is from genome assembly GCA_036555515.1 of Binatia bacterium. Classification (GTDB taxonomy): domain Bacteria; phylum Desulfobacterota; class Binatia; order UBA9968; family UBA9968; genus DATACQ01. The sequence goes on along the minus strand of DATBLC010000373.1, from coordinate 1,043 downwards.
ACGAAGTGATTATGCTTCAGGATCGGACTATTCCTCCCGACGCCAAACGGATAGAAAGACTCGAACTGATTAGAACCAAGCACGGCGCCACTCTGCGTGGAGTTTTGAAAGTGATCGTGATTGGAGCGCATATACAACGTGGCTGATTAATAATCTCCCGACGTATACCCCTGAGAGCACTAGACCTGTTTTGCGATTGGTCCGCCGACTTCCCGGTGATGCTTTCGAGTTACGAGTAGAAGGCTCTCTCGCCAAAGATGTTGTAGTTGCGCGCGTAAACTTTCGCGCCGTAGCACAGTAAATTCGATCTGAGCTCACCAATAAGAACCCATTCCGATAAGCGCAGACGATTTGGCACATGGAAGGTGGATCTTTTTGCATGCCAGAGCCTGCGCTTCGGCTATTCACGCTGACGGTGACTCTATTCTGCGTATACGCCTTGGTCGTGGATTTACGGATTCGCAAGCATTGTCACATCAGTAGGCTCTGCTTGTTTTAAGCAACCGAGCGAGCCGCCGCCGTCGCCAGGAGAGCAAACCGATGCGTCAACGAGCTTGGGGCGTAATCCTCGCGACCCTCATCGTATCTCCGGGCAGGGTCTCCGTTCAGCGCGTTTTTTTTGGAGTCCAGCCGGGCGGCAGTGTTCGGCATATCATGTTCAAAGGAGACTTGGCCTGTGTCGAAAAGATTTCAGTTACGCCCTAACGCACGCTGCACCATTCGGCAACGCTTAGCCTACGAGCCTTTGTGCGAGCAGTGACTATCAAACGGTCGTCATCTGCGTTTGCAAAATGCACCAGTTAGACTTCTCGTACCTACGGAGATACATTCGAACCAACGATTGACTTTTCTTGCTCCCAGCAAGATGGATGAGCCTTGATCCTTCGCGGTGTGACGCTTGATCTTCAGCGCCTGTTCGATATTCGGCCCGGTGAGATCCGGCGAGTCGGATATATGGCGGCACTGCTTTTTTTCTTGCTTGCCGCCAATAACGTCATCAAGGTGGTCAGGGATTCGCTTTTTCTCAGCCGCTTCCCAATCAC
>DATBLC010000372.1:0-12216 GCA_036555515.1 Binatia bacterium | reverse complement strand
AATTAACAAGAATCAAGATCGGTTATGCGGCGCCGTCGGTGGACAATGTGCTAATTGCGGTTGCGGATAAGGAAGGCTTTTTCGAAAAATTCGGTCTCAAGGCGGAGTTGGTCGGGATGCGCGGCGGAGTGCAGGTGATTCAGGGACTGGTTGGAGGCAGTACCGATTTCGCTCAGGGAGGGGGACCTGAGTTGGTTCAGGCCGCCGCGTCGGGGATGGACGTGGTCATCATAGCCGGGTTGATTCCCCGGATCCATTATCTACTGGTAAGCCGACCCGAAATAGCCACACCGGCGGATCTCATAGGAAAGAAAATCGCCGTGGCATCTCTCACGGGGACGGTTACGATTGTGATGCGCCGGGCGCTGGGAGCTCTCGGAGTTACTCCGAGCCGCACCACTTTTTTAGTTGCGGGTCCTCCGCAGGACCGAGTGTTGGCAGTCGCTTCCGGAAATATGGATGCCACGATTGTGGCACCTGAGAGTATAGCTGCCGTGCAGAAAGCGGGGTTAAAGATCCTAAAAGATCTGTCGGAACTCCCTGATCCGATGCAGCTCACCGTGCTTACAGTCACGAGAAAGACTATTCGGGAAAGACGCGAGCTAACCAAGGCCTTTCTCGCGGCCATACAGGAATCAATCCGCTTCTATCGGGATAAGGAGAACGAGAGTATAAGAATTATTGAAGCCTTCACCGGCGTCAAGGACCCGGAAGCATTAAAAACTGGTTATCGTATTCATAAAAACCTTTTTCCTTTACCCCCTTACCCATCCAGAGAAGGCATTCAAGCGGTGATTAACCAACTGGCTGCGGACGACGCGAAGTTTAAAATTGCTATCGCCGAAAATTTTTTCGACAGCAGCCTGTTGAAAGAAATCAACTCTAAGTAAATTTCCAAGGGGCCCGAGGAAATCCGAAATGGCGGAATGTTTGTCCGGGTAGTCGTTCATTTCGCCTAACTTCGTTGTCCGGGATTTTGCTCAAGGAGGGACTATGCTGTCGCGAGAAGAAAATGAAATCTTGACAAGGGTTGGTCCGGGCACCCCGATGGGCGAGTTAATGCGTCGATACTGGATGCCGGCAGCTCTATCGAGAGAGTTGCCGGAGCCCGACTGTCCACCGGTTCGAGTGAAACTTCTCGGCGAGAACCTGGTGGCGTTTCGCGACACCTCCGGTCGGCTGGGACTTTTGGACGAGTTCTGCCCCCATCGCCGTGCCTCTCTCTTTCTTGGGCGTAACGAGGTAGACGGACTACGGTGTGTCTACCACGGCTGGAAGTTTGATGTTGCGGGAAGCTGTATCGATATGCTCAACCTACCATCGGATAGCAAGTTTAAGACGAAGATACGCCTTAAAGCTTATGCAACTGTAGAAATAGGCGGAATTATTTGGGCGCACCTTGGTTCGCCGGAAAAGCGGCCGCCGTTGCCTCTTTTTGAATGGACGCAGCTCCCAGAAACCCATAGGTTCGTACAAAAAGCCTGGGAAGAGTGTAACTGGTTACAGGCAATGGAAGGCGGCATTGACGCGGCCCACGCGCCGATTCTCCATCGGGCCATCAACCCCAACACCAGAGAGCCCGGCGGCTTTAGAGGAATGCGGACTAAGGCCGGCTTTGAAACCACGGAAGAAGTTGAGCCTACCGATCATGGAGTGATGTCTGCAAGATTTAGAAAAATGTCAGACGACAAAGTTTGGGTTCGGATCAATCAATATGTGACGCCGTTCCACACGTTTTTCCCGGCTGAAATCTACGACCCAAAATCGGAAGGCAGCATAGAGTACAAGCCGTTTATCAATGGTCACATTTTTGTTCCGATGGATGATGAGAATACCATGACGTACAACTGGATCGGCAGATTCGCCGGGGAACCTTTCACAGATACCGAGATAGCGGAACACGAGCGCTCCAAAGGCAGGGGACAAGGTGAATTGATGGCCGACTTTAGAAAGAAGCGAAACAAGGATTGCGATTGGCTCATTGACCGGCGGCTTCAAAAAACCGAGACCTACACCGGCATTGCCGGAAACCATAACCAGGATCATGCAGTGCAAGAGAGTATGGGGCCGATTGTCGACCGCACTCAAGAGCATCTCTGTGACACTGATCTGCAGATTATCTTGGCGCGGAAGTTTCTGTTGGAGGCGGTGCGGATGGTACAAGAAGGCCGCGAACCTCGCGGCGTGCAGCCTTCCTACTACACGGTGCGCGCCACCGAGCGAGTCGTAGGGGATGGAACGCGATGGCGCGAGACGCTCAGACATCTCTATAACCCCGCAGCAGCAACCCCGCATAGCCATAGCCGCGAGTAGGTGATCATCTTTGAATCTTGTCATTCTAAAAGCTCTAGTGTTCTGGAACCAAAGTTCGTGAAATAAGTCCGCGGCGCCCCGTGACTGTCTAGGGCGCGGGGTCGGACCAGCGCAAGGTATTGATTCAGCGGCAGAAGACTGCATATATAGCTTCCTCTGGAGGCTTAGCGCCTCGTTTTTGGTCCTAAATTAGGTGCTCTAAGAACTGATGCCGCGCGCCAACCGCCATTTTCTGCCCGGTCAACGTATGGCACATCACTCACCGCTGCCATCAAAAGAGGTTTCTCCTGAAGTTCGCGCGCGATCGGCGCCGTTATTTGCGCTGGGTATTCGAAGTCAAAAAGCGCTTCGGTCTTTCGGTGCTGGATTACATGGTCACCTGCAATCATGTCCATCTTCTGATCAAAGACACCAGCCCAAACGTTATTGCCCGCAGTATGCAGTTAATTGCTGGCCGCACCGGTCAGGAATATAACGAGCGCAAAGGGCGACACGGCGCGTTTTGGGAGGACCGTTATCATGCCACCGCTGTTGAAACCGACGAGCACCCCCATCGCTGTCTCGTGTACATCGACTTGAACATGGTTCGCGCAGGCGTGGTCGACCATCCTGTAAAGTGGGTGAACAGTGGCTATCATGATATTCAACAACCGCCCAAACGGTATACAGTCATCGATTTACCAGGATTAGTTGCGTTGTGCGGCTTTTCGAAGTTGGCGGGTTTTCAACAAGTTCATCGCCAATGGATAGAGGCAGCTCTTCAGCGAAAGTTAGCGGTTCGAGACGCGCGGTGGTCAGAAGCCGTTGCGGTTGGCAGTCGAGATTTCGTCGAGAAGGTGAGAAGCGAGCTAGGAATAAAGCACTGCATCGTGAACTTGAACAGGTAGATGGGACGTACACGTTGCGAGAATCTGGCGAAGCTTACAGGGGTCAATTCGACCCAAAAAATGAGCCTCTAAGGCTGAAAAACACGCTCCCGTGGAAGAGAATTGCTGAAGTTGCGGTAAGTTAGTCCGGTCCGACCCCGCACCCCCGGACACATCCCGGACACATAACGTCAGGCGGATCTTTGTCCTCACGCAATCCAACTAATCTGGAATTGCGCAAGTGATCGTCAGGCGTCCACTCGGTCCCGCGGAAACTCGGTTTAAGAAGGAGGCCGGGTTCCTCGTCAGCTTCGGCGAGTAGGTGGGCGATCGTAAATACATTAAGGCCAGGCTCCAAGTGTCGTGCGCGAAGCGCCGGAGCGTTTGACAGGTTTGCTGCGCGCGCTGATGCGCGCTTACCGCTTCATGAATCAATGCTACGGTGAGACCAAAGAAATTCTCATCAAAAAAGCCCGATACCAACTGGACAAAGACATGGATGCCGCGCTGTGGGGAGGCAAATACCATATGTTCGAGCGCATCCCTAGGACGACGAAGAAAAGGAGGCCGGCAAACTGCCGCACGGACCGGGCAACGACACGCCCAGGAAGTTGTCGAACATCTCGAAGTCGCCCCGAACCATTCTGCGAAATCGCGAATGAGCTAAGCGCCGACTGATGAAGAAAATAGATAGGCATCCGGCTCGCGAGAATGCGAATGTGCTTCCCTAAAATAAGAAAAGCGCAGAGCTTTTCTGATCTTGAAATAACTTTTCTGGTAACCTCATCCCCAAAAACCGCATGAAATAGCCCGACTAACGACAGAATAAATGGTCAGCCATTTTTGGAATGAATGTTGCTGTAACAAAAAGTAAGCAAGGCCTCAATTATTGGCCAGAACGCTAGACTGGGTCGCATCCAGTCGCGACTTTGATTGGTTTTTACGATAGCCCGCAACTGGATGGGTCCAGCCGGGCTTTTTTATTTTTATTATGGCCACAGACGATTGAAGACATAGTGAGATGCCTAAAGAGGAAACGAAAATGAAAAAGAAAAATCTTGGTTGGCGGGAGCCGTATTGGACAGTTCTAGCAGTCGTGCTGTTTACGTTGTTTACGGGATGCGGATTGAAGGAAGGCGCAAAGCCGGCAATCCTGGCTGTTGCAGCGCGGGCGGCACCGGAGTCAGCACTGGAGGTGGTGAACTTCGGCTCGGTCATCAATACCAAGCTGCGTGAAGCGGAGCCTTCGTTTACCGCCGACGGTAAGACAATGTATTTCAACTGCCAGGTACGGCCGGATCGTGCGGGCAACGACATCTGCGTCTCGCGCCTCGTTGGAACACTGGAGGACGGAAACTGGACAACACCGGAGGTCGTTGCCCCGGGCGTGATCAGCCTGAACGCAACGGCCGATCAGGAGCCCCTGATCTCCCCGGATGGCAAGAGGCTTTTTTTTCTGAGCATCAACCGCCCGGGAGGCTATGGTGAGTCCGACATCTGGTACAGCGAAAACGTAGACGGTGTGTGGCAGTCGCCTAAAAATCTGGGCCCGCCTTTCAATACCCCATTCGCGGACCACTGTCTCATGTTTAGTGCGGACGGAAACGAAGCCTTCTGGACTTCGACCCGGCCTGGAGGCTTTGGCGGCAACGATATTTGGACGTCGCGCAAGGTGAACGGCGTCTGGCAGCCCGCGGTCAATCCCGGCCCCAACGTCAACTCACCCTATAGCGACCATCATTCCTTACCCTCTCCTGACGGCAAGTCCCTGTACGTGACTTCCGGTCGGCCGGGTGGGTTCGGTGGTGAGGACATCTACGTAACAACCCGGGATGCCACCGGGGCTTGGGGTCCGCTCGTCAACCTCGGTTCGCTTGTCAATTCCGACAAGCATGATCGCTGCCCGTCGCTAACGCCCGACTTCCGGATCTTCATGTTTGATTCCGAGCGTGCAGGAGGCTACGGCAGTAAGGATCTGTGGTGGGTCTACTACGACAAGGTAAGTCACATCCGATGACCCTTCAGGGATACAGCCGAATCGGATTTTGAGTGATGGAGTCGTCCCAGGAGATAGGCTGACCGGCGTTTGTCGTTCCCTACGGCGGCTCACTTAATAGGCTGGCAAAGGAGGAATACCATGAAAATAGGTTCACTCGCTGCAGCAACAATATTCGGCCTCATGACCCTGTGGGCGTAAGGCGTCGCGGCAGAGGCCGCGGAAGTGAAAGTGCTATGCGCCTCCGCGATGAGATCGGTGATGAAGTAACTCGGCCCCGGGTTCGAACGCGCAACAGGCCCACCAGCTGATGATCCAGTTCGACGTGGTCGGTGCGTTGAAACGCCCGGTGCGAGAGGCGCGGTGGTCGGAAGCAGTTGCGGTTGGTAGTTTAGCTTTCGTCGAGAAGGTCAAAAGCGAGCTCGGAGCCAAAGCACTGCATCGCGAACCTGAGCAGGTAGATGGGACGTATGCGCTACGAGAATCTGGTGAAGCTTACAAGGCCCAATTTGACCTCGAAAATGGGGCTCTAAGCGTCAAAAACACGCTCCCATGGAACAGAATTGGTGAAGTTCCGTAAACTTAGCCTGGTCCGACCCGCGTGCCGGATTCTTATGCACACAGCAGGGGGAGCTGTATGTGCTTGCCGAGAGTCATGATCGAATCGCCAAGGAGCGCTCGATGCGCCGGCGCCGACTGAAGTGGCTGTGGGCAAGGCTCAAGCAACTGAGCGCCATGACGCTCAGGCGCGAGGATCTGCTCATGAAGCTGGGGGCGGCAAAACAACGGGCACCCAGCGCCTGGCGTCTAGTGAAGGTCGAGGTGGCCAAACAAGAAGCCACATTCAGCTATCGCTTGAATCGGGAGAAACTGCGTAGAGCGCGACGGCGCGAAGGGCGCTACTTGTTGCGCACCAATCTGACCGAGAGCGATCCGGCCAAGTTGTGGAGCCTCTACCTGCATTGGTGGCGGTGGAAGAAGCGTTCAAAAACCTCAAAGGCGATCTGGCCATCCGGCCGATCTTTCATCAAAAAGAAAACCGCGTCGAGGCGCACATCTTCGTGTCGTTTCTGGCCTATTGCCTGCATGTGAAGCTGGGACAACCGCTACGTTGGCTCGCACCGGGACTGACGACACGCAGTGTGCTGGAGAAGTTCGCCGCGCTCCAGATGATCGACGTGCACCTGCCCACCACCGACGGTCGTGAGATCATTCTCACGCGCACCACCCAACCCGAACCGGAACTGAGATTATTGTTGGACAAACTTAAGCTCGAACTACCGGCACAACCGCCGCCCAAGATCAGCGCTGCTCAAGCCACCTCGACTACTGGTTTGTAGTGCAGACCTTTGGGACCGACCGGTTGTTTTTTCTACTTACCGGCTGTCACCCCGCGAATCCGCGAAGTCGGGTTAGTGAGAAGTCACCCTCTGCCACCACCTGCATCGATCAGTCATTGTCATATGTGCAACAAAAAAGGGGGGTTTTCTCGCCTCTGCAAGGATTTTTCTCTAGTTCAAATATAAGCTTGATTAAATCTCGTCACTTACAGAAAAGAGAAAATAAACTCTCCCTTTGGCACCAAGGTTGCTGTTTATCCTATCAATGAAAATAACCTCCGCCAACTTTGACAAGCCGTAATGCATTCGAGACAGAGGGACAGAATACTGTTCCTCGAAGGGGCAATATGCAAAGAAGGGTTTGACGCCAGCCGCTCTTGTCAAGTCGGCATACGGGTGTGCTGGCGTTTTTGTTGGGCGGGAGGAAATTATGAATAAAAAATTCCTACGCCTGGTTAAACTTGTGCTTGGGCTTTTCCTTTGTGTCAGTGCTCCGGGTACAGCTTTGGGTGAAGAGTTTTACAAGGGCAAGACCATCGTGTTCATCGTGGGCTTGCCGCCCGGGGGAGGTTACGATACCGATACCCGGGCTGTTGCGCGCCACATCGGCAAATACATTCCCGGAAACCCCACGCTCATAGTGCAGAACATGGTCGGAGCCGGGAGTCTGACTGCTGCCCATTATATTTACAACAGGGCCAAACCGGACGGCCTAACTGTGGGGGTTTGGAATAGCGGGCTGGTTTTAAGGCAGGCGCTAGGCGACAGATCGGTTAAGTTTAAAGGTGATCAGTTTGGCTGGATCGGTGCCCCCAGTAAGGGACATGCCACATGCGCCGTTATGGGCTTTACCGGCCTCAGGACGCTCAAGGATGTCCTGAACTCCAAGAAGCCTATCAAGATGGGCGGCACGGGGCCGGGTCTGGTGACTCACGATTTACCGAAGATCCTAAACCTGACTTTAGGGACTAAATTCGATGTGATCCCCGGCTATGAGGGAACGTCAAGCATCCGCATGGCCATGCAGGTAAGAAAAGTCGATGGTGGGTGTATGACTTCGGAGTCCATGAGGGTCATAGCCAGCGCTATGCTGGACGCAAAGGGGGATGACAAGTTGATCCCCTTCCTCATCACTCACGGTGATTCCCAAGACCCAGAGGTTAAGGATCTCCCCCGGCTCACCGAGGTTGTCAAGGGTAAGGAGAATCAGGCTATAGTCAACGCCTGGCTGCCACAATACGACTTTCAAAGGCCGTTGACGCTGCCTCCAGGGACAACCAAAGAGCGACTTGGCATCTTGCGTAAAGCCTATAAGGCTACTCTGGAGGATCCGCAATTTCTGGCCGAGCCAAAGAGATCCGAGCTAGTCATTGACTATGTGTCCGGGGAAGAGATTGAAAAGTTTGTTGCTCAGATACTGGCAATATCTCCGCGGACGAAAAAGAGTCTCCAGTTCTTAGTTAGAGAACAAGAAAAATGAAAACACGTACTGTCGGTGGGCTATCAACCACCGGCCGACGCTTGAGTACCCCAATGCACTTCCAGCTTTTTTTATTGCCCAAACTCATGGAATAAGAAAGTTATGAAAAAAAAATTCCTATGCCTGGTTAAACTTGTCATTGGCCTTACCTTTCTTCTTGGTCCTCCACTCGCCGCTTTTGGTGAACAACTTTTTATCGTGGGCTTACCGCCCGGGGGAGGTTACGATACCTATACCCGAGCTGTTGCGCGCCACATAGGCAAATACATTCCCGGAAACCCCAAGCCCATAGTGCAGAACATGGTCGGAGCCGGGAGTCTGACTGCTGCCCATTACATTTACAACAGCGCCATACCGGACCGTCTAACTGTGGGGGTTTGGAATAGCGGGCTGGTCTTAAGACAGGCGCTCGGCGACAGAGCGGTTAAGTTTAAAGCTGATCAGTTTGGCTGGATCGGTGCCCCCAGTAAGGGATATGTCACATGCGCCGTTATGGGCTTTGCGGGCCTCAAGACGCTCAAGGATGTCTTGAACTCAAAGAAGCCTATCAAGATGGGCGGCTCGAGGACGGGTCTGGTGACTCACGATTTACCGAAGATCCTAAACCTGACTTTAGGCACTAAATTCGATGTGATCCCTGGCTATGAGGGAACGTCAAGACTCCGCATCGCGTTGCAGGTAAGAGAAGTCGATGGTGCGTGTTTTGGTTGGGAGGCCATGAGGGTCATAGCCCGGACTATGCTGGAGGCAAAGGGGGATGACAAGCTGATTCCCTTCGTCACTCACGGTGATTTCGCAGAACCTAGAGTCAAGGATCTGCCCCGGCTTACCGAGGTCATCAAAGGTACGGAGAATCAGGTTATACTCAACGCCTATTTGTTATCGTACGATTTTGAAAGGCCATTCATGCTGCCTCCAGGGACGCCCAAAGAGCAGCTTAGCATCTTGCGTAAGGCCTTTAAGGCTACTCTCGAAGATCCGCAATTTCTGGCCGAGGCAAAGAGATCCGAGTTAGTCATTAACTATGTGTCCGGGGAAGAGATTGAAAAGTTTGTTGCTCAGATACTGGGAATAGCTCCAAAGACGAGAGAGAAGCTCCAGTTTTTAGTGAAGTAGCGCGGGAGCTAGAGTCCAGCCTAGGCCCTGTCATTATGAATGTTCTAAGCTCCAACGTGCCAGTGGTTCGTAGGAGGCGTCTATGAACCAGGATCGCGCCAGACGCAAGCTCACTACGATTCTCGCCGCTGACGTTGCGGGCTACAGCCGGCTGATGGGCGACAACGAAGAGGCGACCCTCAGAACTCTCAAGGCCTATCGTGAAATCATCGACGGGCTGATTGCCCGACACGACGGTCGTATCTTCGGCACTGCTGGTGACAGCGTGGTCGCCGAGTTCGGCAGTGCGGTGGAGGCGGTGCGCGCCGCCATTTCGATTCAGGAAGAACTTAAGGTTCGCAATGCGGAGCTGGCCGAACAGCGCCAGATGAAGTTCCGCATCGGCATCAATGTCGGGGACGTGATGGTTGAGGACGGTGATCTGTTCGGCGACGGGGTCAACGTGGCGGCTCGGCTCGAGGGACTAGCCCAGCCGGGTGGTATCTGCATTTCGGGCAGCGCCTTCGATCAGGTCAAGAACAAGCTGTCGATCGGCTTCGAAAACATCGGCCCACAGGCGGTCAAGAACATCGCCGAGCCGGTCCCGGCATTCCGCGTCGTTCCGGGTCCGGTCTCGGTGCAGGGAACGAGGGCGATGCCGGCCGCCAAGAGGCGCTGGCGGATACCGGTCATCGCGGCTGCGGTGGTGGTAATCGTCGCCATTGCCGGCGCTGTCGCATGGTGGCAACCCTGGGCGCCCAAGGTCGATCCGGGGTTGGCTGCGCGCATGGCTCACCCTCTGCCCGACAAGCCGTCGATCGCGGTGCTGCCGTTCGCGAACATATCCGGTGACAAGGAACAGGAGTATTTTAGCGACGGCATCACTAACGACATCATCACTGAGCTTTCGAAATTCTCAAATCTCTTTGTCATCGCCAGCAACTCAGTGTTCACCTACAAGGGCAAGGCAGTGAAGGTGAATGAGGTTGGCCGGGACCTGGGTGTCCGATACGTCATCGAAGGAAGTATCCAAAAGGCTGCTGGCAGGGTGCGGATCAACGCCCAGCTGATTGACGCCGCCACGAGCCGTCACCTTTGGGCGGACCGATATGACCGCGATCTAAAGGACGTCTTTGCCGTGCAAGACGAGATCACGAAATCGATCGTGACCGCCTTGGAAGTGATACTGACGGGAGACGAACAACGGCGAGCGGCCCGCCGCTACACCGATGTCCTTGAAGCCTATGACTTGTTCCTGCGCGGTAGGAACTACTTGTTTGCGGGGCGCGAGACAGGAGTATTCATGCGGGGCACGAGAGAGGCGCATTTGCAGGCGCGGGAACTGTTCGAGAGAGCCATTGGGCTGGACCCAAAGTTTGCCGCGGCGTACGCAGAGAAGTCCATTACTTATTTTTTCAACTTCATCATGCCGCTAAGTCGGGAACCAGAGCTTCTTGGGCCTGCTTTGGAAGCGGCGCAACGCTCTGTGGCCCTCGATGACTCCCTGCCGCTCGCCCACGCTCGGCTGAGCTGGGTCTATCTAGCAAGAGGGGACCACGAGGCGGCCATCGCCGAGGGGAGGCGGGCCATCGCCCTCGATCCCAACGATGCTGAAAACCATGCGCAATTGGGGAACATTCTAAACTGGGCGGGCAAGCCGGAAGAAGCCATTGGCTTCATCGAGAAGGCTATGCGCCTCAACCCCCTTTATCCGTTCAACTACTCATTTTACCTGGGCCATGCCCACTTTTTGTTGGGACAGCATGAGGAAGCGCTTAGGTTAATGAATCGAGCCCTCACCCGTGCTGGATCGTTTTTGCCACTCCGCCTTCACCTCGCTGTTCTCTATCAGAAGTTGGGTCGGCAGGAAGAAGCAAAGGCCCAGCTATCAGAAGCACTGAAGATATTCGCTTGGGCCTCAATCGAAGACACGCGTCAGAAGTCCCTTTACAAGGGAGCGTTGCTAGAGCGGTTTCTTGACAGCCTGCGCAAGGCGGGGATGGCGGAACGAGTGCCGTTTGAAAAGCCAAAGGACTACAGGATGCCCGGACTGGATTGAGTCCTGAGCTGTCTAAACCTTTCGATACTCGGAGGCTTGGCCGGGGTAACCCCCTTGACAAGGATTATTAGGGAATTCACAGAGCAAGAAAGGAGCAACAAAAAAACACACCAAAGGAGGCTATCACCCCAAACTTCAGACTTGACGCCAAACTGACCCAAACTATAACGTGATAAAACGCCCGTCAAATTCGACTCTGGGTTTTCGCGCCATGACCGCTAATACATCAAGTCAACATCAAAATAAGAACTCAGGCCTGACCTCGGCCCAATACCTGGACCGCGCGTGCGAGCACGGCTCCGACCGGACCCAGACCCCGGAGTGGAAATGGCAGCATTGAGCGCGCCGGCACGGGAAGCCGCTGTGGCGGCCACCGAGCCCGTCAGGACCGGGCTCGGCATCGACGCGATCAAGCGCGATTTCCTCGACAATCTGTTCTACATCCAGGCGCGCTTTCCGGAGGTCGCGAGCGACCACGACTACTACCAGGCGCTCGCCTACACCGTGCGTGACCGGCTGCTCGAGCGCTGGGTGCGCAGCGCCCAGACATTCAAGAGCACCGCGGCGCGCACCGTGTGCTACTTCTCGGCCGAGTTCCTGCTCGGGCCGCACCTCGGCGCGAACCTGCTCAACCTCGGCATCGGGGGCGAAGTGCGCCGGGCGATGGAGAGCCTCGGGCTCGATCTCGACCGGCTGATCGACCACGAGGGGGAGCCGGGCCTCGGCAACGGCGGGCTCGGTCGGCTCGCGGCCTGCTACATGGAATCGCTCGCGACGCTGCAGATCCCTGCGATCGGCTACGGCATCCGTTACGAGTTCGGCATCTTCGACCAGGAGATCCGCGACGGCTGGCAGGTCGAGCGCTCGGACAAGTGGCTGCGCTACGGCAACCCTTGGGAGATCGCGCGCCCGACGATCACCTTCAATGTCAAGCTCGGCGGCCATACCGAGGCCTTCACCGACGAGCAAGGGCGCTATCGGGTGCACTGGATTCCCCAGCGCGAGGTGCGCGGTGTCGCCTACGATACGCCGATCCTGGGCTACAGGGTGGACACCGCCAACCTGCT
>DATBLC010000371.1:0-61642 GCA_036555515.1 Binatia bacterium | reverse complement strand
TGGAACGCCGTAAAGTTCTGCAAGATCGGAATCGAGCATTACTCTTTGACGTCGGATCAGCAGGATTGACTTTTCGATGCGTTCGGAAGATTCGATCCTTGCGTTGGCCGACATAGTGAGCGCTGATTCTAAGCGAATCTTTTCTGCCTCCCACTCCATCCACCGCCCCGGTTCCAATAGTTCCAAACGTTCCAGCCGATCCACTTGGCCTCGCATCCCACTTGCCACCCCGGTTCCAGCCGTTCCAGCGCTGTCGCCGGTTCAAGGTTCAATGTTCAAGGTTCAACGTGCACGCGCCATCACAACGGTCAATCAACACGAACACGAGCACGAATCACGAGCACGTCTCTCACCATTCCAGTTTGCGCTGGAGGATTAACTCTACTATATGACCGACCAGGGAGAATCATATGACGTACCGTCGAAAAAAGCTGATTTTGAATCGTGACCCTGTTGGACCAGCGTGGCTGGCTTTGATGGTCGGATGCGTACTATTGGCCGCAAGCACTCGTCTCGAAGCTCAAGTCGGCTCGGCGGGAAGCACGGTTGCCGTTGCCGGATCGGTGATTTCCGTTCAGGGTCAAGGCGTGATCGTCGAGGCCAAGAGCGGACCGACGCGGGTCCAGTTGTCGGATAAGACTGTCATCCGGGGCGAGGTCCCCATCAAATTTTCCGAGATCAAATCAGGCATGTATGTCGGCGCCACGGCTGAAAAGCAGGCCGACGGGACCTTCCGCGCCGCCCGCTTGCATGTATTCTCGGAAGACCAGCGCGGCACCGGTGAGGGTCATCGGCCGCTGTCTTCGGCTCCGCAAAGTGGCTTGACGATGACCAACGCCAATGTCGAGACCGTGGAGGACGTGGCGGTAGAAAATGTCAAAGGCCGGATGCTGACGCTTAAGTACAAGGGCGGTGAGATCAAGGTCCTGGTGCCGCCGAACGCTCCGGTCGTCAAGCGCGTCCTCGGCGACCGGTCATTTCTCAGGCCCGGCGCCGAAGTTTCAGTTCAGGCATCCCAAACCGCGGACGGCTCAAAAACAGCAACACAAATAACCGTGAGGGCGGCGGCGAGATAAGGCCTTACGCCGGTTCAAGGCCTAGTGGCCCGTTCAAGGGCTCGCGCCCGTTCAAAGTTCAATGTTCAAAGTTCAACGTGCTGCCCACCACCACAAGGTCCAGTTAGTTGATTAACGAACGCGAGCACGATTCGCCGAATTATCGGAACATCGAAATGACCGGTGTGGCCGTGGCCGGCTCGGTCATTTTGCGAATGGCAGTTGCAGAAACCTGATCCTCTGGCCGGCGCGCAGTTGTTCCAGGGGATAGTGGGTGCCGCGCCAATCGATACCGTTGTTGCGGACGCATTGAAATCCGGCGCGCAACATCATCAGGCCGATTAACAGCATACCGGCCGGAAGCAGTAAGAGACTCAGGATCTCCGCCGGACTTTCGTTAAAACATATGAGTGCAAAAACCAGATGCATAGCCACGGCCGCCGCGCCCGCTATCCAAAGGGGCGGCGATTCCAATATGGCGCCGAACGTTAACGCGACAACCGGAGCAGCGACCAGCGCCCAAATCAGAGCCACCTGCAGAAGCATCGACCACCAGCCGTAACGTGACACAGGTCCAAAGAGGTTTTTCTCCAAACCCTTGAACATGGCTGGAACTGATTCATACCAGCGCACGCTCAGATTGTCGTAAGCGACGGCAAGGCGCGAAGCGCCCCCCGCCCGCTTGATCATCATTCCCAGTCCGACGTCGTCGCCCGTTTCCAGGCGCAACCACTCGAAGCCGGCAGTGCGACGGAATACCTGCGCCTTGACCAGATTGAACGCGCCAATTCCGACGAAGGCCTTGCTCCCCGGCTGGTTCACGCTCGCGGCGCGCGTGGTGAGAAAGAACAGCACGCCAAAGGCGCGCACCGCAACATCGAGCCAGAAACCGTTTTGAATCGTGCGCGGTATCAGGGTCAGATGATCGATGCCCTGCTGGACCGCCACAGCGATGGCTTGGCGCAAAGTTCCCTCGGAAAAATGAATATCGGCATCGGTAAAAAGCAACCATTCACCGCGGGCAATCTCGACGCCCCGTTGCAGTGCGTGCACCTTTCCAAGCCAACCTTCCGGCAGAGTCCTCACGTGAACGGCGCGGATCCGTGAGTCGCCGGGCGCAAGCCGGTCGATCACTTCACCCGTGCTGTCGGTGGAACGATCATCGACCAGGATTATTTCCAGATGCGGATAATCCTGCCGCGTCAGCGTCGAGACGGCGGACTCCAGGTTAGCCGCCTCGTTGCAAGCGGGGATAATGACGCTGAGCAGTGGCCAGCGCTCGGGCGCGGGAGCAAACTGTTGATTCAATACCGGCAGTCGCTTGAGCCCCCATATGAGATAAGCAAAACCCAGCACCCACGCCGCATTCAAGGGAATACAGACAAGCGACAGCGCGATGTCCGCGAAATAAAACTCGAAGAGACACATTGATGTTCTAAGAATTCACATGACGTCGAAATGACAATTGCTTATATCAGATTGACACCCGTGTTGTTAAAGAGGGAAGCATGGTCGTTATACGTATCCGGTCGGCGTCCATGCTACCTTGGGCAGAGCAAAGCCGGAAAGCCAATGATCAAAAAGCCGCGGTCCCACAGCACCATGTTGCGTCACCCCTGGAACGTGGATGTCCGCCGCGCCGTCGAGATCCAACAGAGGCTCCGCCGCCGGCTCTCGCTTAAGGACGGACTTGTATTCCGCAACATCCGTTGGATCGCAGGCGCCGACGTCGCCTATGCGAACCGAGGCGGCGCGATCTTCGGGGCGGTAGTTCTTTTAAGCTTTCCCCAGCTCGTGGTTGTGGAAGAGGTCCAGGTTAAAGGAACGGTTGAGTTTCCGTATGTTCCGAGTCTGCTGAGTTTTCGTGAGGGGCCCATTCTTCTCGAGGCCTTCTCCTTGCTAAGGCACCGTCCCGACGTGATCCTCTTCGACGCTCAGGGGATCGCGCATCCTCGGGGCTTCGGGCTCGCATCTCACTTGGGGCTGCTCCTAGGTCTGCCTTCAGTCGGCTGTGCTAAAACCAGGCTGATTGGCGAATACAAACCGCCGGGAAGAGGTCGCGGCTCCTTTAGCTGGCTTTGGTTTGAAGGAAGAAACGTTGGGGCGGTGGTTCGCACGCGTGCGGACGTAAAGCCGCTCTTCGTTTCCCCCGGCGATAAAATCACAACTCAAACTGCGGTGCGTCTGGTTCTGGCCGCTTGCGGGGGCTACCGCCTTCCCGAGCCGATTCGGAGAGCGCATCAACTCGCGAACCGTGCCTTACGACAGTTCAAGGCCTAGGCCGTTCGATGTTCCGTCCGCCGAGAAATAAACCTGATCTGTGAGAGGTTATCCCCGACACTACGCCCTTCGCTCCCGCGGTGAATAAACCTAATCAGTGCGGGACCGTTTTCAACATTTCGACGTTTCGAGAATTCCAAACATCGTGCTCGTGAAGCGTGAACGTGTTCGTTAATCAACTAACTGGACCTTATGGTGGAGGGCGCACGTTGAACTTTGAACATTGAACCTTGAACCGTCCTAAGGCTTTGAACGGAACGTCTGGGTTGAACGATTTGAACGCCTCGAAGCAGCGGCTTCCGAGCCGCTCAATTCGTCGAGGTGAATCAAGTCCAAAGGAGTGACCTGGGGCGCCAGACCACTCTTCTAAGTTCGGCTTCCTTAAAGGCCCTATAAACGACGATCTCGTCCTCACTGGACCGTCGGCCTGGGCTTTTCGTCGTCAATTTTATGAAATTTGCGGAGCATTTGGGATGTCAAAACGAATCCAGGGTGCGATGTTGGGCTAGCCGGCGCACAACTTAGTCGTCGCTCCAGTGCTGTCGCCGGTTCAAGGATCAATGTCCAAAGTTCAACGTGCAGCCTGGCGGATTCAAACGCCTGAGCAGGCGCGCCGATTATCTGCCCTTCCCGAACAAATCATCGAACATTTTTTGATAGTGGGCGGTTTTCGCCTCCTCTTCGGGCGAAATAATACGTAACTTTGCGCGATCAACACCTATAATGGGCTGGACATCGCGCCGTCCCGGGACTTTTCCGAGCTTGCTGATCAGCTGCTGTCCTTCTTTGGATATCGCGAATTCCACGACCAGCCGGGCCGCGTTCGGGTGAGGCGCTCGGGCCATGACCGCCGCGGGATGGGGTTCCCCATAAAGCGGCTCTTCGATTCGGACCCAATCGACCGGGCTGCCTGATTCCTTTACGTTTTCGACATTGTTGGCGTTGACGGAAAATGCGATCGGTAATTCTCCGGCGCCCACGAGAGTGGCCGTGAGTGTTCCGCCGTCACGAACCTGTGGATTTTGTTGCGCGAGCTTGCGCAAAAAATCCTCACCCTTTTCTTTACCATATAAATCGAGCATCGCGGCTAGAAACATAAAGTTGTTTCGATTGGCTCCGAGCTTGCCCTTCCATTTTGGGTCCAAGAGATCGGTGTAATACTTTGGCAGATCCTGCCGCGCGACGAGCTTCGTATTATATGGAATGGAGTGCACGGTGGGATAGACATCGGTCCAGTATCCCTCCTTGTCCTTGAAGCGGGCGTCGAACGCCTTGCGCTCCGGGGAGTCAAATTTAGCCAGCAGATTTTTGTCCTTCAATGCGTGCAGGACGGTGCCCTCCGTCATTACGGCATCGACGTTGTCCGCTCCGGCGCGGTTTTCAGTGAGAATCTTTTGCAAAATCGTCGTACCGGAGGCGCGATAGATTTCCAATTTTACGCCTGGGTTCACTTTCTCAAAGGCGCTTCGAAACGCGTTAGTATCGGCGTTCGCCAGCGAAGTATAGAGCAGCACCTGCCTCTCTTCTTTGGCCTTGGCGTAAAACGAGCTGTCCGCGTTGCTTGGCGAGACGAAACCGCAGCAACACGCCAAACTCAAGATCGTAGCGAAGGAAAGTTTCGTGGTCTTCATGATCGCGATCTCCTTGTTGAAGAGTGCCTTGTCTAACTTTTACGATGATACACCGCTGGTTGCAATCATTCCAAACGTTCCGATCATTCCAGTTCTTCCGGACGTTCAAATCGTTCAACCGCTTTCCTTCGACTTTGCTTCGCGGCTCTCAGGACAGGCGATCGGTTCAAGGCCTGGCGGCGGTTCAAAATTCAACGTTCAAAGTTAAAGGTTCAACGGCTGACGCCGGTTCAAGGGGATTACGACTCAATTACCATTGGCGGGTTTGAGAAAACCAGCGGCGAAAATTCGCAGCCCGGCGAAAAAGGTGGGGTTCAAGGCTTCGGCGTCCCGGGCGTTATGCTCAGCCGCGCACAACCAAGGGGCAAAAGATCAATCGAGTGTGATGTTAAATTCCAACTGATCAGACAGGTTACGATTTCTCACCGTTTAATGGAGCGGTTCTTAAGTCCCTGACCGGTCTGGCACGTTGCCTGCACGTAGATGTTAGGCTTGGTCAATTATTTCGGGATGAAAGATGAACAAACCTGAAAGCACGCCGAGCCAACACAAGGCGGCGCGGATTTCTTTCGCCCCCGACGGCATGCTCCATTGTGAAGGCGATTGGACATTGCCTCAGCTCCCTGCCCTCGAACGCCAGCTTACCTCGCTGCCGCGACCGCAATCGCCGCGTCTGCTGTGTCAAGCCGAGAGCATCAAGGCCATGGACACGGGTGGGGCGTGGTTGCTTTGGCGCACCGTTAGCAATCTTGAGCAGCAAGGTCATAGCGTTAACTTGACCGGGCTATCCGCCGACTTGGCGGAGCTGGTGCAAACAGTCGCGAAAAATTGGCCTGGAACGGAGTTCACCAAAGCACCCGAGCCTCCTGGATGGCTGGAACAGATAGGGCGACTTGTAGCTGCCTGGTTGCCAGCGGCACAGTCGGCGCTCACATTCGTGGGCGAGAGTACTACCGCTTCGATATCTCTTTTGGCACATCCCGGCCGAGTCCGCTGGCGCATGCTCCTGCGCAGTCTCCAGATCGATGGCTTCAACGCGATGCCAATCACCGGGCTGCTGACCTTCCTCATGGGCGTCGTCATAGCGTATCAGGGCGCCGAGCAGTTGAAGGCCTTCGGCGCCAATATCTTTATCGTCGATCTGGTCGGGATCTCACTATTGCGCGAGATCGCGCCCCTCGTGACTGCCATCCTGGTTGCCGGACGTTCGGGCTCAGCCTATACGGCGCAAATCGGCACCATGAGGGTCACCGAAGAATTGGACGCCTTGCGCGCCTTGGGCATCTCGCCCATGAGCCTGCTCGTGCTGCCGCGGGCTGTGGCGCTGGTCATTTCTTTGCCGCTGCTGACGGTATTTGCTGACGTCGTCGGCGTGTTTGGCGGCATGCTCATTGCCTGGAACCAGCTTGGTATCACCTTCGCAGAGTTTCTCGACCGCTTTGAGTACGCAATCGTTCTGAGACATTACCTCATCGGTATCGGCAAGACTCCAGTCTTTGCCGTCATCATCGCCCTGGTCGGCTGCTATCAGGGGTTTCAAGTCGTCGGCGGGGTCGACAGCGTGGGCCAGCGCACTACGATCAGCGTGGTACAAGGGATATTTCTCGTCATTGTTTGCGATGCCTTCTTCTCCATCCTCTTCAGTTGGTGGGGCGTATGAATGCAGCCATGTTGGACGTGGAATCGGCAGCCCCGGTGATCGACGTCAGCCACGTCGCCACCCGTTTTGGCGCCGCCGTTGTGCATGAGGACGTCAGCTTGACTGTCCGCCAGGGCGAAGTATTTGCCATCGCCGGCGGCAACGGCAGCGGCAAGTCCGTCCTGATGCGCGAGATCATCCTTTTGCAATCGGCAAACGCCGGAGTCATCCGGCTCTTCGGCCAGGATACCGGCGCCATGAGCGAAGCGGACGCGCTGGCGCTCAGGCGCCGCTGCGGCGTGTTATTCCAGCATGGCGCTCTGTTCAGCTCTTTGAATGTAGCGGAGAACGTCGCCGTGCCCTTGCACGAGCACACGAACCTGAGCAATAGCCTGATCCAAGAGCTGGCAGTCCTCAAGGTGGCGTGCACCGGCTTTCCCATGGCCAGCATTACCAAGTATCCTAGCGAGCTCAGCGGCGGGATGCGCCGGCGCGCCGCCCTGGCGCGCGCCCTTGCGCTGGATCCGGAGCTGCTGTTTCTCGATGAACCCACGTCTGGACTCGATCCCCTCAGCGCCGCGGCATTCGACGAACTGGTGCAGCAGCTTAGGGAATGGTTCAAGCTCACCATCGTGATCATCACCCATGATCTTGATTCGCTCTGGCGCATCGCCGATCGCGTCGCGATTTTGGGCAACGGGAAGGTACTGGGGATCGGCACCATGGAAGAGCTTTCTCACTCCGACGATCCCTTGATTCACGAATACTTTTATGGGCCGCGGGGCCGCGCGGCGATGGAGCAAGCATGGAACCGAAAGTAAATTACATGCTGGTCGGGGCTTTCGTTCTGGCGTTAACCATAACTCTGCTCGGTGGGGTTCTCTGGTTAAGCCAGACCGACTATCGGGGCGTTTACGATCGCTATTACACGTATATGAAGGAATCTGTATCGGGCCTCAGTACCGATACGGCGGTGAAGTACCACGGCGTGGACGTGGGCCGGGTCCGGGAGATCATCCTCGATCCCGACAACCCGGAAGAGGTAAGGCTGGCGCTGGATCTTGTCCGGGGCACGCCGGTTAAGGAGGACACCGTCGCGGTACTCGAGACCCAGGGGTTGACGGGACTGACCACTGTGAATTTGACCGGCGGCAGCCGCGCTTCGCCTGCTCTCGCCGCCAAGCCCGGCGAAAAATTCCCGGTGATCAGAAGCCAGCCTTCCTTCTACTCTCAACTGGGCCAAACATTTTCGCGGCTCATGGCTGATGAGCGGCTCCCCGCCCTGATCACCAACTTGAACAACCTGACCCAGGATGCCCGTGGGACCATCGACCAAGAAAATCGCCTGGCGCTGAAGCAGATACTTGCCGATTTGGCTAAGGTCACAAAGACAATGGCGACTCACCGCGCGGAGCTGGGTGACGGGATTGCAAAAGCCAACGAAGCGTTCGAGAGCTTGGTAGCCGTAGGCAGGAAAATGGATGAACGACTTCCCGACATATTGGAACAAACCAGATCAAGCATCCGGACATTTCAAAGCATGTCCGAGGAGATTGCCCGTGCCACCGCATCGCTGGGCTCGACGTTAGAGGACAACCGTTTTGATGTCGAACAATTTACTGGCCAAACTTTGGCCGAGACCGGACTCCTGGTGTCCGAGCTTCGGCACTTGACGGCAACGTTGCAGCGCGTGGCAGAGGATCTAGAGCGTGAGCCGAGCGCGCTGATTTTTGGCCGGGCGCGTCCGGCACAGGGTCCGGGTGAATGAGAAAAATCGCAAACCCAGTTGCCGTGTCGAGTTTAGCTGCCCTCCTGCTAGCGCTGGTGTTTGGTGGTTGCAGCATCGGCCCGGCCGAAACAAATCCCGCCCGCACTTATTTCTTGAATCCGAGTATTTCGATTGAAAAACTTTCAGCCAACCGGGAACGAAGCGATGCTGCGACGTTGCTCATCAGCACGCCCAGAGGCCAACCCGGCTTCGATACAGCTCGCATGGCCTACCTGCTTCGTCCCAACGAAGTCCATTACTACGCTGTCAATCGCTGGGTCGACGCGCCTGCTCGAATGCTCGCGCGACCGCTGACCCAAGCCATGGAAGAAACGGGTCTGTGGCGCGCCGTCGTGCAGGCGCCGAACACGGCGCGCACCGATTACCGGCTCGATTGCGATAACCTGTCTCTGGAGCAGCAGTTCTTTTCTAACCCGAGCCGGGTGCGGATCGCCTTGCGCGCGCAGCTTGTCGAACTCAAAGGGCGACAGATTATTGCTGCCCGCGAATTCGAGGTCTTCGAATCTGCCTCCAGCGAGGATTCCTATGGGGGCGTCATCGCGGCTGACAAAGCCGTCGCCACGCTGCTTCAACAACTGGCGGCCTGGTTAGTCACAGTCATGAGTGAAAAGGCTTCGTGAATCATAAGCGGCTCGGAAGCCGCTGCTAACAGTCGTTCAAAACGTTCAACCGCTGCGCTCCGTTCAAGCCGTTCAAACCGATATCGGATAAGACCTTCCACGGTGACCGGTTAAAACGTTCAAACGCGACGCTTCGTTCAAGGCCTCACGGCGGTTCAAGGTTCAACATATTTCGGCTCGCAATAGCAGCGCACAACCGCTATCCCTAACTTTGAACATTGAACGTTGAACCTTGAACCAGAATCTAACTTTTCAAGATGCTACGCGGCCGTCGCCGTTGGCCCGGCATTGGCGCTCTCGGAACCTTTCTTCTCCAGCGGGACCTGAGCAGTGAACTTTAAACGATCACTCAACGGATCCTTCTCGACCAACACAGTGTCGCCGTCTTTCACCTCGCCCTTGAGGATCAGGCGGCCGAGCGCCGTCTCGATCTCTTTCTGGATCAACCGCTTGAGTGGCCTGGCGCCGTAGTTGGGATCGTAGCCGGTCACGGCGAGATATTCGCGCGCGCTTTCTGCTAGCTTGAGCGCAATCCGCCGCTCGTCCAACCGGCCTTGCAACCGGCGCAGCTGGATATCCGTGATCTGCTTCAAGTGATCGCGCGAAAGATTGTGAAACACGACGATCTCATCGACGCGGTTGAGAAACTCGGGTCGAAATTCGCGGCGTAGCGCGTCGAGCACCTGCGCCTTCATCGGCGCAAAGGCCGCGGCGTCTTCGCGCCCCCGATAATTGGTGATCAAGTGGCTGCCGACGTTGGAGGTCATGATGACCACGGTATTTTTGAAATCCACCGTGCGCCCATGGCCATCGGTAAGCCGCCCGTCTTCGAGAATTTGCAGCAAGACGTTGAATACATCCTGGTGAGCCTTCTCGATCTCGTCGAACAGCACCACCGAATAGGGCCGCCGCCGCACCGCTTCGGTAAGCTGCCCGCCTTCTTCATAGCCGACGTAACCCGGCGGAGCGCCGATCAGGCGCGCCACGGTATGTCTTTCTTGATACTCGGACATGTCGAGGCGCACTACATTATTTTCGTCGTCGAAGAGAAATTCGGCGAGCGCCCGGCCAAGCTCGGTTTTCCCCACTCCGGTGGGACCCAAAAAAATAAATGATCCGATGGGCCGGTTGGGGTCCTTGAGTCCCGAGCGCGCGCGCACCACCGCGTCGGCCACCGCCTCCACCGCTTCTTCCTGGCCGACGATGCGCTTATGCAGGTGCTCGGGGAGACGCAGCAGCTTGTCCTTCTCGCCTTCCATTAACTTGGCGACGGGAATACCTGTCCAACGGGAAACCACCGAGGCGATATCGTCCTCGTCGACTTCTTCTTTGAGCAACTGCATGCCGCCCCGCTCGCTGAGCTTTCGTTCTTCGGCCGCCAGCTCGCGTTCCAGCTGCGCTTGCTTGCCGTATTTCAGCTCGGCCATGCGGTTGAGATCGTATTCCCGCTCTGCTTGCTCCATGGCGAGTTTGTTCTTTTCGATTTCCTGCTTGAGGTTATGGAGCTGGCTGATCGCCTGTTTCTCGACTTCCCAGCGGGCGCGCAGCCGGCCTTGCTCCGCTTTCAGCTCCGCCACCTCCTTTTCGAGTTTGGCGAGGCGTTCGCGCGAAGGCGCATCGGTCTCCTTGCGCAGCGCTTCGCGCTCGATCTCCAGTTGCATTACCCGGCGCGAAACTTCGTCCAGCTCGGTGGGCATCGAGTCGATCTCGGTGCGCAACTTCGCGGCGGCTTCATCGACGAGATCGATGGCTTTGTCCGGCAGGAAGCGGTCGCTGATGTAGCGATGCGAGAGCAGCGCGGCCGTGACCAGGGCGGCGTCCTTGATGCGCACCCCATGGTGTATTTCATAGCGTTCTTTGAGCCCGCGCAGGATCGAGATCGTATCCTCGACGTTGGGCTGATCCACCAGCACCGGTTGGAAGCGCCGCTCCAAAGCCCGGTCCTTCTCCACGTGCTTGCGGTACTCATCCAACGTGGTCGCGCCGATGCAGTGCAATTCGCCGCGGGCCAACATCGGCTTGAGCAGATTCGAGGCGTCCATGGCCCCTTCCGCCGCGCCCGCGCCCACCACCGTGTGAAGCTCATCGATGAACAGGATCACATCACCCGCGGAATCCTGGACCTCCTTGAGCACCGCCTTCAGCCGCTCTTCAAATTCGCCGCGAAATTTGGCGCCGGCGATGAGCGCGCCCATGTCAAGGACGATCAAGCGCCGGTTCTTTAGGCCCTCCGGCACGTCGCCGCGCACGATGCGCTGCGCCAGTCCTTCGACAATCGCCGTTTTGCCGACGCCGGGGTCGCCGATGAGCACGGGATTATTCTTGGTGCGCCGCGACAGCACCTGCACGATGCGCCGGATCTCGTCGTCGCGGCCAATTACCGGATCAAGCTTGCCCTGCTCCGCCAGTTTTGTCAGGTCGCGGCCATAGCGCTCGAGGGCCTGGTACGTGACCTCGGGGTTGGGCGAGGTGACGCGCTGGCTGCCGCGCACCTTTTTGATCGCGGCCATAAGCCGTTCGCGCGTGAGCCCTAAAGACTGCAACAAACGGCTCACGGCATCGCGATCGTCATCGAGCATCGCCAGCAGCAGATGCTCGACGCTGACATATTCGTCTTTAATCGCCTTCGCCTCATCTTCGGCCTGGGTCAACAAGCGCGCCAAATGCTGCGTGAAATAAACTTGTTGCGCCTCCATGCCCGGTCCCGACACCTGCGGAATTCGATTGAGCTCCTGCTCGACCCGCTGGCGCACCGCGCTTGGGGCGATCCCCGCCACGGCGAAAATTCCCGCCGGTACACCTTCCACTTCTTCCAGTAACGCCGCCAGCAGATGGGGCGTATCTATGCCCTGGTGATTCCGGCGCAAAGCCAAGGCCTGCGCGCGCCGCAGGGCTTCCTGCGATTGTTCAGTTAATCGGCTGAGATCCATCTTGGCGTCCCTCTTCTACTTTTCCGCCGTTGCTTTTTCTCAGGAATGAAGACCGCGGCGCGGGCTTTTCCCAAGTCTGCGAAGGAATATGCAACGATAGCACGAACTTCATCGGCTATAATTCTTGCGCCCGAACTGGTTCCTTAAGGATTTTACCTCGATACAACGTCGCAAAACGCTCCACCTGTTGTGTTCGCGCCGAAAAAACGCATAAAGCATACCAGTGTTCTTGCGTGCAAACAGATGAAACCTCGCCGCGCTATCCGTGGCATACACTTTGCCACGTCATAAGAAGTAACAAATGACGGTTTGCGAGGTAAGACGATGAAACAACTAACTTTGACCGAGTTTGCCGATCTTTTGCGCCGGCAGCGGGAACATTACCTGCGAGAGTTTCGAAAAGCCGAAGAGGGACTTGAGTCCATCGATGCAGAGCGCGAAATCGAGCTTGAAGAACATGCCCAGGAAGAACAGATGGCGCGTTATTTAAGCCGTCTCGACGACCACACGCTGCACGAGGTAAAGGAGATTGACTCGGCCCTGCAGAGAATTATCGACGGCGCCTACGGCAAATGTGAAAACTGCCACCGAACGATCGCGCAGGCCCGCCTGCGCGCCCTGCCGGCTACACGCCTGTGCGCGAGGTGCGCCGCGCGCAACGAGCGAAAGCCCGGCACGGCGCCTGTCGAAACGGAGACTTCGGCGGCTGCTTCAATCCCGGCGGATTTATCCCTGCTCAGCGACCGAGAACTGGCCGAAGCGATCAACGAGCACATGAAAGAAGACGGCCGCCTCGATACCGCCGAGCTGCGCATCGCGGTGCGCCGCGGCGTGGTCTTTCTTACGGGCATTCTCCCTAGCGAAACCGAACACCAGATCCTGCGCCAGATCGTTACCGATGTTGTCGGTCTCAAAGAAGTCGTCGATCACATTCAGCTAGAAACGCTGCTCTGGGAACGAGAGGGCCGCACCAAGGAGCCGGCGCCGGAGGTAACTCAACCCGGGCAAGAGGCGCCGGGCACCGAAGACATTGTCGAAAGCGCCGAAGAGGGCGAGGAATATGTCGCGCCGGCGAAGCCGACGGCCGAACCGGAGTGAGGCGATTGCGGGCACACACCGTTACCTCACGGCGGCCTCGCGTGTCGGGTTGGCTGAATGAAGCCGGATAAGCGGAGTCTTCGCGCTGTAGACGTCCGTGAAATGGGCGTCGATGACATCGCGGCGGTTTACCGCCTTGGTCACCGGCTGTTCAAGAACCAGGAAGCCTCGACGTTCTACCGCACCTGGGACGCCTACGAAGTCACCAACAATTTCAATCAGGATCCTCACCTCACTCTGGTGGCCGAGGCGCGCCGGGGAAGGATCGTCGGATTCGCGCTGGGGACCACTTACGAAAACGAATCCGGCGGCTGGAAGTATGGCTACATCCTGTGGATGGGCGTCAGTCCGAAATGGCAGGGAAGCGGCGTGGGCGCGGAGCTTTACCATGAAATGGAACGGCGCCTGCACCAACAGGGAGTTCGCATGGCTTTCATCGACGCGGCGCGATCCAATACCGGAGCGATCAAATTCTTCAAACGCATGGGGTACGGAAAACCGGAGGCCGAGGTCTGGATGAGCAAAATGCTGCAAAGAACGCGTAAGAGCAAGGATGGGGAGAAACTCATAACCCCGGTCTCGATCGGGCGGCGTTCCGTGCTGCGGCGCAAAGGTACCAAGCGTTTGGGCGGGCGCAGACCGCTCAGGTGATGGGCTGTCGGCGTTCAAACCGCCGCCGAAATCCTCGTCTCGCTTCGCCGCAGAGTCTCGACTACGTCTTCATCGGAGACCTGAGAAAAGTCTCTGAAGAACTGCCCGACGGCGTAGAATTCCGCCGGCACGTCCAAGCAGACCAGAGTGTCGCATTCCCGCGCAATCGAGCGCGCCGCCTGGGACGATGCGACGGCGACAGCGGCGATGAGTTTTTGGGGATTCTTGGCGCGTATTGCGCGCAATGCCGTGACCATGGTGGCGCCGGTGGCGATGCCGTCATCGACAACGATTACAATACGGTTGTGAGGATCGAGCGGCGGGCGAGCCGGCGTGTATAGCGCTCGCCGCCGCCGGATAACTTCCGCCTGTTCTTTCTTTTCCGCTTCCAGGTATGCGACTTCGACATCGGCCGCGTAGTCCGCCAGGAAGGTGTTGCCGCTTTCATCTATGGCACCGATGGCCAGCTCCGGTTGTCCGGGGTATCCGAGCTTGCGCACCAGGACGACATCGAGATCACCCGCCAGGGCATCGGCAATAATCTTCGCCATCGGTACGGCACCGCGGGGGATTCCCAATACCAGGGGATTCTTTCCTTTGTAACGGATCAACCGCCGCGCCAACAATTCACCTGCATGTTCACGGTTATTAAAAATCATGAGCGACCTCCCGTCGGATGCGAAACTAACGGCGCGGCCAATGACGTTTGTTCTTCGCGGCCCGCTTGTGCTTGTTGTTGCGCCGCATCGACCTGGCGCGCCAGATCGTGAATTGCCTCAGAAACTACCACGCGATACTCGCCCGCCCGTTTGAGACCACGCAGCCGGTCAGGCAGGCGATTGAGTTCGTTTAGAGTTCGCTCGCGCAACGCCTTTAGAGGGACGGGGGGCGACACCAGTTGGCCGCCCTTCATCACCAACCGGATCAACTCTTCGCCTTTTCGCTTTTCACCTTCCAAGCCAAGCTCATCGCCCAGCATGCGACCGTCATCGCCGTAGCTGCGAAAAACTTGTTTGCGCCCCGGCCATAGGACTTTACCTTCGGACCTCTTGCGCCGCGCTTTGCCGCCATATTCCACCAGCTTGTAGGCGCAGTCGAGATAGGGCGCGTCGGCGGAGGTGTCCATATGCGTGCCGATTCCAAAACCGTCGATGGGCGCTTTTTTCTCGGCCAATTGCTCGAGCACATATTCATCGACGCTGCCGCTGGCGAAGATAGTGACGGCGCGGAGACCGCCCTCGTCCAAAATGCGCCGGACCTTGAAGGCATGGTCGGCAAGATCGCCGCTGTCCAGCCGCACGCCTTGGATCTTGATGCCGTCGCGTTCGAGTCTGGGCGCTAGCTGAACGACCTTTTCCGCCGCGGCTTCCGTGTCATAGGTATCGATCAATAGCACAACGGTTTGCGGCAATGCATGGGCGAAGTGTTCGAAAGCGAGGCTCTCATCGTCGTGGGCCTGGATAAAAGAATGGGCCATGGTGCCATACACCGGCACGCCAAAGAGCGGCGCGGCCGCCACCGTCGCACTCCCCGCGAATCCGGCAAGGTAGCTGGCGCGCGCCGCGAGCAAACCGGCCTCTGCGCCATGGGCACGGCGAAATCCAAAATCCACCAGCAGCTTGTCCGGGGCCACTAAGACGGAGCGTGCCGCTTTGGACGCAATCAGCGTCTGAAAATGGAGCAAATTGATCAGCCGGCTTTCCACCAGTTGTGCCTCAGGCAACGGCGCAGTGACGCGAAGAATCGGTTCATTGGGAAAAAATGCTGTGCCTTCGGCCATCGCATGAACGTCGCCGGTGAAGCTGAAATTCTCGAGGTAGCGCACGAACCCGGGGCGAAACGCGCCGTGGCCCGCAATCCATTCCATTTCTTCCGCAGTGAAACGGAGGTTCAGCAAAAACGAAAGCGCCTGTTCGAGTCCCGCCGCCAGCAGGAAGTTGCGTTGCGGGGGCAGCTTGCGCACGAAGAACTCGAAAACCGCGGTCCCCTCCATCCCCTGGTCGAAATATCCCTGGAGCATTGTGAGTTGGTAAAGATCGGTTAATAACGCGCTCGGTGGCGCATTCGACTTAGTGGTCATCAGCTTTTCGTCCATGAATGGCTAGTAAGCATGATCTCTACAAGCTTCATGTTACCGCTGCCTCATTCTGTTCGATGAACGCCCTGAGCAAATCCGTCAAAGAGAGCATGCCGACTAGTTCTTGTCCACGCACTACCGGCAAAGAGCTGATCTTGTAGGTTTCCAGCACCTTGGCCGCTTCGATCAATGGCGTGTCGGGCGCGACCCGCACGGGATCGGCGGTCATTGCCGCCGTGACTTTGAGATTCTCCATGTAACGATGAATTTCGTCTTCGTCTCTAAATAGCATATACGGCGGGGCCACTTGGCGAATATCGCGGTCGGTGACGATGCCGACCAGTTTGCCGTTCTCGACGACGGGAACTGAACGAATATCGCGGCGCCTGAGCAGTTCGATAACCGCACGCAGTGAATCGTCAGGCCCAACGGTATAGAACTCGCTGCTCATTCGATCACGGACCTTGAGAGTTTTCTCTCCTCGCTTCATAAAAACATCGCCCGGCTCAGCAGCGGTCAAAGTGCTTGTCAACGTCCAAGTCCAACATATTTTGCACCTGTTCCTTGGAACGATTGTGTGGCTTCCATCGTCTAATTTCGTGGCAATTCATGTGCCAAACACGTTGTGATCAACCAAGTTACTGGTATGGGCTGCTTCGTGTCGGTGCGCGAAATCGGCTCTCTCCACAGTACTCGGTAAGTGCGCCTGCGCTCGTCGATTTCTCGCGCGCCGCGAATATGAAGCGCTTAAACAGCGCGGCAACAACATTTTTCGCTAGCCACTTTTGGGTCGATTTCGCTGCATCGACTGGAATATTTTCCCGCTAGCGAGAAAGCTGGCCCCTGGGGTTGTTAAGCATGCGAAAATGAAGCGGCAAGCGGTTATAATTGCACAAGAATCGGCAGGAAAGGGGAAAACGGAGGTTTTGCCGACGCGATTCCGTGCTGGAGGTTGGCAGTCGAGCGAGACGAGAAGTCTCTTGACATGGATGCTCCTAATTCTTACTTTCGTATGGAGTGGTAGTTAAAGGCAGCAAACACGGGTACCTCTCGGCAGTCAACGCTTCCGGCGCGGGCCACAAACCGACAGAAAGTCGAAAAGCAGAACCGTCTGATTTAAAGTCCCCGACCGCCGATTTCTTGGCGAGGCGGAGCTCTAGAGGTGTCTGGTGCGCCGGTCGAACGTAGGAGATAAGAGGATGTTAGATATCGAAGCAAAACGAGTCAACGAAGAAGCTTTCGAGGCTAACGATTTTGAACCAAACGAGTTCGACGAAAGCGGCGTTGAGGCGGCGCCGGATGAAGAGCCGGTAGAGGAAACGGAGCGCCCGGACGTCGAAAGCGCCCGAGTTAATGACCCGATTACGACTTACCTGCGCGAAATTGGCGCCGTTGCGCTCCTATCGAGGGAGCGCGAGATCCAGCTGGCCAAGGAGATCGAAGCCGGCAATAGACAAGTTCTAGAGGCGCTCTTCACCACGCCAATGGCGTTGCGGCGCGTGCTGGAACTGGGTCGAGCGCTGGCTGACGGCGAACTCGAATTGCGCCAGGTCATCGAAAAATCCGATGATGAAGGGGACGAATCCGAACGAGTTGTCGACCCCAAGCCTTTCCTGAAGGCCATCGCGCGGCTGCGTCATCTAAGCCTGGCACAGGAACAGTTAGGCCGGCTCCTTGGACGCAAATCGTTGTCAAAGGCGCGGCGTATGGCGGTGGAGAAAAAGCGCGATCAGCTGGCGGCGAAGATTTGCGGACTGCTCGCGGACCTTCGACTTTCGTTGGAACATGTCGACGAACTGACACATCGGCTGGAGCGGGCCGCTAGCCGTCTGACGGCGCTTGACACGGAGGCCGAAACCGCTAACAAGAAAGGGCGGGCGGTGCTGCGCTCCGAGGTGCGGAAGATCGAGAACCAAGTGGGGCTGGCGGCGGCCGAGATCAAAGATCGCGCCCTTCGACTCCGCGAAGGTTTCACTAATGTCAATCGGGCTAAGAAAGAATTTACCGAGGCAAACCTGCGATTGGTGGTCAGTATCGCCAAGAAATATCTCAACCGCGGCTTGAGCTTCCTGGACTTGATCCAAGAAGGCAACCTCGGTCTTATGCGCGCGGTTGAAAAATTCGACTATCGCCGCGGTTTTCGGTTCTCGACTTACGCCACCTGGTGGATTCGCCAGGGAATTACCCGAGGTATCATCGACACGGGGAGAACCATCCGCATCCCCGTCCACCGGGTCGAGACGCGCAACAAGATCATGCAAAGCGCCCATTACATGCAACGAAGGTTGGGACGGGAGCCGACACCCGGAGAGCTTGCCAAGGAAGTGGGCATGTCGGTGGAAGAGATGCTCAAAATCATGCAAACCCAAGGCGACCCGGTATCGCTGCAAACGCCGGTTTTCGAGGACGGCGACGAACTGGGAGATTTCGTCGAAGACCGCATACACCGAAGTCCGGACGAACTGGCATTGGAGACGACGCTGCGCAGCGATGTGAAAAAAGCTCTGGCTGTTCTCACGCCCCGGCAGGAGACCGTCCTGCGCATGCGCTTCGGCATCGAACAAAAGCGCGACTACACCCTCGAAGAGTTGGGAGAAAAATTCTCCGTCACCCGCGAGCGTATTCGCCAGATCGAACAGAAGTCGCTGCAGATCCTGCGCCACCCGGTACGGAGAAAACCGTTAATACCGATCGCCAGGGAATCGGACGGCGGAGCGGAATTAAATTAAGCCCGCAACGCGCCTACACCCGCCCGCACCGGTTAAGGACCATCCTAAAATTCAAGTCATCGAAGCCCAGGGGCGACCAGCCGGTCGCCTCTGCTTTTTTGTGGTCTTTTGCAACTAGAAACGGCGGCGGTTCACCCTTCAATCCGTAACTTTTCGATCTTTCGATAGAGCGTTGACAGACTGAGGCCGAGCAGATCAGCAGCGCGGGCCTTGTCGCCGCCCGCCTTGTTAAGCGTGCGTTCGATGTGGCTTTTCTCGTAAAGCTCCACGGCCTTGGTCAGATTGTCTTCCGAACCGAAATCGCCGCCATCGGATTGCTGGCCTGGCAGATCCGCCGGCCTGATCCATTCCCCGCCACCGAGGATCATCGCCCGCTCCAGCACGTTATCCAACTCGCGGATGTTGCCCTTCCAAGTGAGCGACATGAGGATTCTCATGGTTGCGCTATCGACGCCCTTATAGTTCATCTTCATTTCCATATTGTGACGCTGAATGAGATGTTCCACGAGACTGGGCAAATCTTCGAGCCGTTTGCGCAGCGGCGGTATGTCTATTTCGAAAACGTTTAACCGATAATAGAGATCGTCGCGGAAGCGCCCTGCTTCGACTTCCGCTTTCAAATCGCGATTAGAGGCGGCGATGATGCGCACGTTGACTTTAACTGGCGTCGTCGAGCCCACTGGTAATACGGTTCGTTCTTCCAGGACGCGCAGCAGCTTGGGCTGGAGACTCAATGGCATCTCGCCGATTTCGTCGAGAAATATCGTGCCGCCGCGCGCCCGTTGAAACAAGCCTTCCTGCGAACTGACTGCGCCTGTGAATGACCCTTTGACATGCCCGAACAGCTGGCTTTCGAGCAGATTCTCCGGTATCGCGCTGCAATTGACCGGCAAAAACACGTTGTCTTTGGCGAGACTACTGGCATGAATTGTCCGGGCGACGACTTCCTTGCCGACGCCACTTTCGCCAGTGATCAAGACCGTTGTCGGCGTTGGCGCGACTTTCTTGATCATGGCCGTGATGTCTTGCATCGCCTGGCTGCGCCCGAGCGGCCGGCCCGGCGCGAAGTGACCGCTTACTTCTCTGCGCAATAGCTGGTTTTCCCAGGCAAGCGTGCGGTGGGTCATCAGATGGCGCATTTTGCGCACTACGTCTTCGAAGATCAGCGGCTTGAGCATATAATCTTGCGCGCCCAACCGTATCGCTTCCACCGCTGTCTCCACGGATGCGTGGGCAGTCATGAGTATGATTACGCTCTGAGGAGACACTTCTCGGGCATGCTTGAGCACCTCAATACCGTCGGCTCCAGGCATCATCAGATCGGTGAGAATTATGTCTAGGTCGTGCTTGTCTATAAGATCGATCCCCATCCTCCCATCGGCCGCCTCATGCACCTCATAGCCCTCGCCACGAAGGAGCTCCGCAAGACTTTCCCGTGCTGAATCTTGGTCTTCGACAACTAATACGGTTCCGGCCACTTTTTTGCTCCGCCTAGCTTTCGCACAAATGAGAAACGTTTTCGACGCGATTCCCAATTGTGCGAGAAAAGCGCAATAATCCTTTCAAGACTCCTAACCTTTCTAGTGATTAGCAAGACGGACGCCAGCCCGCCGACAGATCGAACGCGGGATGACGAAAAACCTTGACGGTTAGCTGCAGGCCCCCTGGCACGCATCGACTGCATTTCTGGCCAAATTCAAAATCACTTGTCTCATCTTATCGGCGTCGACAGCGATTGCGGTGGGCCCGCCCCGGGCAGGCTCGCGCCGCTCAAGGCGCGTTCGCCGATGGAGTTAAAGGGGATTCTGAACAAGCTTAGCGCGGGCGCTGCCAACATGACAACGATAGTCAAAATTTCCCGGTCTTGCGAACAGTTTTAGCAAGCGCGCGAACAATCCCGACGGTTTTATGTTTCCGAATAAACAACTGTCAAGCTAAACCTCCGAGATTGCGGCCAAAACATATCTAATGCAGCACTGCCGCCGTTGCCGAGAACTGGCATGTGAATTGCCCTAGGAAAGGGTCAAGATAAGGACTAAATACCCCGGCATTGATTAAGCTTTTTTTCGGAGGGTTTATGGCGACTGAAACCGATCTCTTTTATCTAGTGCTGCTGATCGTGTTTACGGTGATCCTGCACATGGCCCTGTCAACAAAAGGGCCGCGCCGGCATAACCGCCGCTCGGGCGCCTAGGCGAGGGACACCAAGCGAAGCTTCCTAGGTTCACCCGTATCTTCATCTTGCCGCGTCTAGAGGCTGTGGCAACAACGAGAAAAAAACCCCATGGCTGTCATGATGAGCGCCAGACTGTGTAATGTCTGACATCCGTTCGTGGAGAGCCCAGTCGAATCATGAACCGAGTTTTCACACAGTCTGACCCAGCGAAGCATCTCGCATTTACAGCCACTTACTAAGACGGTTTGGAACGCCTGGAACCCGCGGGACGCGGCTCCCCATATCTAGCCACTCGTTGGCGGCACGACTCATAGTCAGCAAGCGGGCAAAGGCGTCTCAGAATCGCGTCACGGCAACTGAATCGGTAGGGAAAGCGATGTTGATACGCCGAACGTACCACGCCATGAATTTCGTCTGCCGGCAATTCGATATCGTTCCTTTCGTTCCATTCGAACAATTTGTCGCCGGCCTGGTTCGCGTCAAGCCCCAGCAGACGCAGCTCCGAAGCGAGGCGAATGGCGCAGTTGTTGCGCTGGCCCGGCTCAATATGGCTTTCCCAAATCGCTTGCACGCCAGCGCAGGGAAACTCGATTCGCTGCAAATCTTCCGGCCGGCGAAAGTGATAAACGAACGGCTTGCGCATAATCTTTCTGACCTGAACGCTGACGCGCCGGAACATCTCGGCGGCCGCCGCATTTTGTCCTATGGCGACATGAGAGACGAAACCTGATTCATCCGTGTGCTCCAGCGGCCGCACCTGGCGGGCGCACGCGCGAATTTCATCCGCGCCGAGGTTTTGCAGTTCATCGGCGCCGAGAATGATCTTGTAGAGCTTCGATTTCTCGTGCATCGTATTCGGCAAACGCAACAGGCGCACGCGGTCCTTGATCGCCAGGTCCACGGTGTCACGGAGCGGCTCCGGCAGTTCTTGCGCCAGATGACGGCGCAGGGAATCGAAAATGAGCGGCAGGTGTCTCGACGGCGCGATCTTGCCAAACAGCCGTGTATCGAGCATCAGATGGAAGCCCTTCGAGCCGCTGAAGTAAATCTGCAAGGCCCGCGGATCGATGCGCCAACGGTCAAGGACAAATGACGCCAGGCGGC
Source organism: Binatia bacterium (assembly GCA_036555515.1). Lineage (GTDB taxonomy): Bacteria > Desulfobacterota > Binatia > UBA9968 > UBA9968 > DATACQ01. The sequence continues at coordinate 39,863 of DATBLC010000371.1, read as the reverse complement.
CCGCCGCCGCCAGCGCCGGCTTGATCGCGGGGTGATCCAGATCGATGGGTAAAAACGGCGCCCAGACTTTGCCGTCGTAACCTGAGACTGTCGGTGAGCCGTCCTTGCTTTGGGCGCTCATGTAGGTGAGCAGTTCGTCGGAAAAGAAGAAGTAAGTGGCATAACAGCCATAGCGGTCGAAAGACTCAACCAGCCCCGGCACGTCGGCGATGGAGACTATATGGTTGCGGAAACCTTTCTGGTAATGCGCGGCAAAATCGACGAAGTGAAATTTCCGCATGGACTCAGCACAACCGGTAGCGCACGTTTTAGGCTAAGTGGTCATATCGGTGAATTAAGCAGAGCTTTTATTACATGGTCTTTCCCAAGATCGCAAATAAACCCTCCCTCGTTATCACTTCTGAAAATCGCCCGCAGATCGAACCGCCCACTTGCCGTTAGTTGGCATCATTACCCACCCTGTTCCGGTGGCATAAGTCCTGCAATACCTTGCAGAGTCGCGAGGAGAAACAGTCTCGAGGGGAAGAGCCTTTTACGCGGGCAACCGGCCGACAAGGCAGCGGAGAGACAACGGGCGGGAATATTTTATGGAAGATAACGTCAAAGAAATTCGTGCGGCTTTGGAAAAGGACCGGCGGATCAATCTGCACCGCTTCCCGATTGCGGTCAGCGTGGAGAATGGCGATCTTGTTTTGGAGGGGGAGGTGGAAAACATCGCCGCCAAGAAGCTGGCCGTGCTACTGGTGGCGAACATCGAAGCAACAGCGAGGATCGTCGACCGTTTGAGAGTTGTGCCCGCAGAAACGATGGGGGACCAAGAGATCCGTGATCATGTTTGCAGGGTATTGCTCGACGAAGCCGCGCTGGAACGCTGCCTAATTCTTGCAGGGGACGTTGAAATGCGCCGTCAGGTCGTCGCGGAACCCGCCGGGTCCATCGTCGTCGAAGTCGCCGATGGAATCGTCACGCTAAACGGGTCAGTCCCCAGTCTCTCCCATAAACGACTCGCCGGCGTCCTCGCCTGGTGGGTTCCAGGCTGTCGTGACGTGGTCAACGGACTGGAGGAAGTCCCGTTGGAATCGGACAATGACGACGAATTGGTCGATGCGGTGCGCCTGGTCTTGGAGAAGGACCCCTTCGTCAACGCCGGTATGATCCGCGTCAGCTCCGAGAATTGGATCGTAACGCTTGAAGGCCTCGTGCCCAACGACATGATGAAAAAGATGGCGGAACGCGATGCATGGTATGTATTGGGAGTAAAGCAAGTCATCAACGAAATTCAGACCAAAGAATGAATGAACGGGAGACCTCGACATGCCCAGGTATGAGTTCTTGTGCCAGAAGTGTAACAAACCTTTTGAAATGCTCTATTCGCTGGCGGAATACCAGCGCGCGCAAAAGAATAAAATAAAATGTCCCAAGTGCCGAAGCGTGAGAGTGGTGCGGCAGATCTCGACCTTTGAAGTTAAGACTTCGAAGAAAAGTTAGGCCAGCGTTACATGGCATCGAATCCTATGGCTTCGAACAAAACCGTCGCCGACGTCATGACCCGCGAGATGGTGACGTTGAAACCCAACGATACCCTCAGGCTCGCCGACGACATCATGAATCTGGCGAAAATTCGACACTTTCCGGTCATGGACGAGAGCAAGGTTGCGGGTGTGGTACACCAGGCCGATCTGCTACACTCCTCCATGCGTTCCCTGGTGGAACATCCCCAAGACCCGCTGCGCCAGACTCTGGGCGCAGTGGTAGTCAGAGCGGTGATGACTCCGGCGACGACAGTCACCACCAGCACTTCGATACAGCAGGCAGCCCGCATCATGGTCGAGAAAGATTTAGAATGCCTGCTAGTCGTGGAAGCGGATCAGTTAGTCGGCCTCGTCACACGAACTGATTTGCTGAGAGAGTTGGCGACGTCACAAGGGGCGTGACTATCGCTTCTCACTCGGAACCCGAAATTCTGAAACGCGCAAGCCAAGGAGGATGCCATGCTTGTCGGTAATAGGATGACGAAACACCCGGTCACCATCGGTCCGGATGAACTTCTCAGCGCGGCGAAAACCAAAATGGAAGCCGGCCGTTTTCGCCGCCTCCCGGTAGTGACCGACGGAACACTCGTCGGAATCATCACCGAGCGAGACCTGCGGGAACATATCGGCCACTTCAATCAGGTCAAAATCAACGGCGTCATGACCGACAAACCCATCACGATAGCGCCTGGCGCCACCGTCGAGGAAGCGGCCCAAATACTACTCAAACGCCAGATCGGCGGTCTGCCGGTGGTGGAAAAGGACAAGCTCATCGGCATCATAACAACCAACGACGTCATGAAAGCCTTCCTCGACGTCATGGGCGCGGCGGCGGAAGGAAGCACGCGCGTCGATTTCATACTGGAAGGCGAAGAACATGGCCTCACCGAGGCTTCCCGGATCGTGAACCGCGAAGGCGGTGAGATCCTCGGCGTCGGCACGTACCGCGAAAAAATCGGCGACAACCCGGTGTGTTATTTGCGCTTGCTTTCAGGCAACGCAGAGAAAATTGCCAAATCGCTTCGTAGCGGCGGTTTCGATGTGCTCGGCGTGCACAAGATCGCCGGCGAAACGAAAGGATGAAGACGGAGGAATGAAGGATAAGATTGGCAATAGTTGCCGTTCTCACATTAAATCTTCATTCCGCCATCTGAACTTATTCCTTGCAGCTTAGCTGCTTGGATGCCGTAGTGCTCGACCTCAATCGGGAGGCTTATGAAAAACCCAAAACCGACAAGCGCTTGGCCATCGTCTGAGGGGCAGCACAAGTGTTTGAGGAGCCGGAGACCTTGCAAGAAGTGGCGCGTCTGGCTGGGGATTGGTTCAACCGGCACGTTACGTAAACCTCGTTCTCTCCGTGCCTTAGTGGTGAAAAGGAATTCGGATACCTCACCGCGGAGGCGCTGAGGACGCCGAGTTGAAAAATTTCGAATTTCGAAATTTTACTCCGCGCCCTCCGTGGTCATGAGAAAAAATTCAAAAACGATGAAAATACCAAAATGGTCTCAATGAAATCAAACCCTTGCAATTGCTGATTCTTGCGAAATTCGATTTTTTCTCACAACCCGTGTCTCTGTGGTGAAATTTCTTTTCTTTGCGTTCTTTGTGGTTAGTCTATTCTTCTATGCCGCCAGGTGGGCTTGCGGATCACTACGCATGAGCATCTCCCTGATCTCCTGCCGGTGCTTGACACTGTCATCATAGATACGCTGCAAGGTATCGGCGACCCCCGGAAACTCCGCCCAAAGCATATTTATCTCGGTCAAGAGTTCCGCCGCGCATTCTCTGTGCTCTTCAAGGTCCGCGAGGAGATACTCCCAGCTGTTTTTTTCTTTGAAGGAGATTTCCGGCACATCGGGCAGCGTGTCCCCGAGAGCGCGAATCTTCTCGGCGATCCACCGAGCATGCTCGCTTTCCACGGCCGCGATGGCATTGAGTTTCTCACGAAACTGCGGATACTGCATGCGCTCCGCGTGGAATTTCAGTCGCTGCGCATGGTGGGTTTCGTCGATATAGCGCGCCGCCAGAATTTCATGAACGTTCTGCCGCCGATCCGAGAAAAGACCAACAATGCCGCGCAATTTTTCCCGCCAGTTTTTGCGATGAGCCATAGCTTCCTCCCCCATGAAAGCACATTTCATTGACATATTCACGAGAATTGTAAAACAGTTGCCCATTCCGAGAGAGCTTCTTCGAAAAGGGTTAAGCAAAGCCCGCGCCATACGCTAGCGACGGATAAGAACGATGCAGCGACGAATTGCCACGCCTCGGCGGTAGCCCCAGTTCCCATATCTGCGAAGTTGAACGGAACTGCTTCGCAGTCCTGGAACGTGCGGCGTGGACCAGGGCTAGAAAAATGATATGAAAGCAATATTCCTGCTTTTCGCCTCATGGCGGGACGCGGCTGAACCGCGTTTCTGTTTCGTGCTCGACAAGCGCCAGACCCGGGTTTCTGGCCGAGGGCATTGAAATTGCGTTGCGTCAGTCCAGGACCGAGGGGCGCTCCGGTACAGCGACGAGGCGCGTGTCTCGAAAGGCTCTGCACAATGACCTCAGAACCACGTTTTTCTGATAGTGCGTTGGAAGTTCTCAGGGAACGCTATTTGCGCAGGGACGAAACCGGCAAGTTGATAGAGACTCCGGCGGGCATGCTGGAGCGGGTAGCGCGAGCGGTCGCCCAGCCAGCGCAGCTTTTTGGTGAGGACTCCGGGTTCTGGGAAGCGCGCTTTCTTGACCGCATGCGCCGGCGTGAGTTCCTGCCGAATTCTCCCACTTTGATGAATGCCGGCTTGCCGGCCGGACAGCTTGCCGCCTGCTTTGTCCTGCCCATCGAAGACGATCTAGATTCGATCTTTACCGCGATCAACCGCATGGCCCGCATTCACCAGAGCGGCGGTGGCACCGGTTTTTCATTTAGCCGTCTGCGCCCGCGCGAAGACCGCGTCCGCTCCACTGGCGGGATTACTTCCGGCCCGCTTTCCTTCATGGACCTCTTCGATCACACCACGGCTGTCATCCGCCAGGGCGGACGGCGCCGCGGCGCAAATATGGCGGTTTTGCGCATCGATCACCCGGACATTGAGGAATTCATCAATGCCAAAACCGCGCCGGGCCGGCTCGAGAACTTTAATCTCTCGGTGGGCATCACCGATGAATTTTGGTCTGCGCTGGACAGTAGCCATCCCTTCGCTCTGCGTAATCCTCGAAACGGCAAGATCATCCGCAATGTGGATGCGAGGTCGTTGTTCGAAGCAATTATTCAGTGCGCGTGGAAAGCCGGCGATCCCGGTCTGCTGTTTCTCGACGAAATCAACAAGCACAATCCAACGCCCAAACTCGGAGCCATCGAGACCACCAACCCTTGCGGCGAGCAACCGCTTCTACCCTACGAGTCCTGCACCCTCGCATCGCTCAATCTCTCCGTCTTCATTGCCGGCAAAGACGTGGACTGGAGCAAACTGGCATCGGCCATCGATGACGCGGTGATTTTTCTCGATAACGTCGTCGAAGCGAATCATTACCCGTTTCCCGAAATCGAAAGCGCGACGCGGCGCACGCGTAAGATCGGTTTGGGAGTCATGGGCTTGGCCGATCTCTTGGCGCGTGTCGGCATCGCCTACGACTCCAATGAAGCGTTGGCGATGGCCGAAAAAATCGCGCAATTCTTGGTTGCCCAAGCCCGGTCGGCCTCGGCTGAATTGGGAAAACGGCGCGGCGCCTTCCCGGCTTTTCATGACAGCGTTTGGCCCGGTCATGGATTTTCAGCACTGCGCAACGCTACGGTTACCTGCGTTGCGCCCACCGGCACGATCAGCCTGCTCGCCGGGACATCCTCGTCAATCGAACCGTTTTTTGCCCTCGCCCTGGCACGCAGCGTACTCGGCGGGCGGCGATTTAGTGAAGTCAATCCTTTGTTGGAAGCGGAGCTCAGTTCATTGGGCGCCCGCGGCGAAGCCGCGCTGCGCACAGTAAGAGAGCAGGGATCACTTCGCGCCGCGCCCCACTTGCCGGAGACTTTGCGCCGCCGCTTTCCCACTGCGCTGGAAATCGCGCCCGAGTGGCATGCGCGCATGCAGGCAGTTTTTCAACGGCATGTGGACGCGGCGGTCTCAAAGACGGTCAATCTGCCTGAAGATGCCAAGACTGAAACTGTAGGAGCCATCTTTCAGCTGGCGCGCCAGCTTCGACTCAAAGGCATCACGGTCTACCGCTACGGCTCTCGCGCCGGCCAAGCGCTGTCCCTGCCCGACGCGGAGCAGGACTGCCGCGAATGCGCCGTGTGAAACCATGAAAGAGAACAGCGTCCTATCGTTGCACAGCGAATCGGCGCAACACCCGGTCATACGAAGCGGAATTTGCTACGCGAGCTTCGCCTATGACGCGGCGCGGTCAATCGATCTCGACGCCGCCGAGCGGCGCATTCTGGAAAGCACCCAACGGGACACCATCAAGCACAGGCGGCGCGCGCCCAGTTATTTCGAATACCAGCCGGCGCCGTTACGCGTTACTCAGGAAACCGAAGCGCTTAGGATCGGCCAGTTTACCGCCCGCCCCAGCGTCGATCTCGTGGTCTACGATTTCGGCGCGGTGGCGGTGATCTACGCACTGCCGCTCGAAGGCGAGTTCGCGAATCTCCTTGCTCTCAGCGCCGAGCTTTACGACAATGAATTGTTGCTGGCCGACTCACGCCAGCGGGTCCGCCAGCTCGTCAACGATCTCGGCAATGCCGCCGCCGAAGCGAACCTGGCACCGGTGGTGGAAGATTATGTCATCTTCCACATCGACTCGTTCGATTCAAGCTTCGACGCCGGCCAGTTTTGCTCCGCCAATGGCGCTCGGATCGCGCAAATTTTGCGTGCCGAACAACAAAGACTTTCCGATCAAGAAGTGGAGGACGCGCTTTCCGCGCGCATCGCATTCGGCGCCGACGACGTAACGATCGTCGACTGGAACGCCGCGCTGGTCGTGGACCGAGAAGGCGACGACGTTCGCGCCGTGCTGGAATTCGCCAATGTCGAGCTTCTAGAAATGCGTTATCTCGACCAAAAATTGGACCGGGCGTTGGACGCGGCCTATGAAACCCTGTCAAAGCGCTCGTGGAGCCTGCCGCGGTTGGCCGGTTACTACGGCGCTGATTTGAGGCGCGTCGCGGAGCTGCAAGTGGACAACGCGATTCTTTTCGAAGGCGTCAACAACACGCTCAAGCTCCTCGGCGACCAATACCTCGCGCGCTTATATCGCTTGGTCAACCGGCGCTTCCATCTGGACGAATGGGATGCGAGCATTTTGCGCAAGCTCGAAACTCTTGAAAGCATCTATGAGAAAATCTCGGACCAGGCCGCCAATCGGCGCATGGAAATCTTGGAATGGGTGATCATCATTCTCATCGCTTTTTCCATCGCCCTGGAATTTATCCGGTAAGCGAAAAACCTCTTAGTTGTATTTCTTGAGCAACTCGCGGGCGATGACCATGCGCATGACTTCGGAGGCGCCTTCGGTGATCATGCGGCTGCGCTGATCGACGAACCATTTCGCCAGCGGCAAGTCGAGGGTCAAGCCGATGCCGCCGTGGATTTGTAACACTCGATCGACGACGCGAAACGACATTTCATCGGCAAAGAGCTTCGCCATATAGGCTTCGTTGCGGATATCCTGCTTCTGATCGTTCTTCCACGCCGCCTGGTAAACCATTAAACGCGCCGCATGTAATTCAACGTAAGAATCGGCAAGTTTAAAAGTAATCCCCTGCCGTTCCGCAAGCGGTTTGCCGAACGTGACGCGCTCTTTAGAGTAGCGCGCGCCCATCTCGATGCAGCGCTCGGCGACGCCCAGGGCGCGCGCGCCATGTTTCAACCGGCCGATGCCGAGCCATCGTTGCGCTAGCTTGAATCCTTCGCCTTCCTTGCCGACGAGGTTTTCCGCCGGCACCTTCATATCGTCGAAGGCGATTTGCCAGGGCTCTTCGCCCATGATGGTCCGGAATTTCGTAACCAGGGTAAGACCTGGCGATTTCATATCGACCATGAAGCAGGATATGCCGCCATGGGCGCCTTTGGCGGGGTCAGTTACGGCCATCAGTTGGCCGAAATCCGCCTCCCCCGCGCCGGTGATAAAGCGCTTGGTGCCGTTGATGACGTAATGATCACCCTGGCGCACTGCCCTTGTCTTCATAGATCCGGGGTCGGAGCCTGCATCCGGTTCGGTCTGCATGAAGCAGAGTTTTTTCTCGCCGCGCAGTATCGGCTCCAGAAAACGCTCTTTTTGTTCGGGGTTGAGCGCGTAAAGAATCGGTCTAACCTCGGGGCCGAAGATTCCCTGGCCGCGCGATGGCAGGGCGCAAGTGCGCGACAGCTCTTCCCAGACGAGCACCTGCGCAAGGCTCCCGAGTCCTCCGCCGCCGTATTCTTCCGGCACATCGAACATCCAGAGACCCATTTCCTTGGTCTTTTTTTCCAGCCGCTCGCGAACATCCGGCTTGAGCTCCATGTGTTCGAGCGTATGCATCTCAATGGGAATCAGCTCTTTGTCGACGAATTTCCGCACGGTGTCTTTCAACATCTGCAGCTCTTCGGGCAAATTAAAATCCATCAGAAACTCCTCGGGCCGTGCTCGTGGCCCGTGCTCGTAGCGATCGCAATGCCAAAGGATCGAGCCACGAACACGAGTCGCGAACACGATTGAAGGCTACTTTTTCTCTTCAAACTTAAACGAACCCAACCCCGGCCGGTACTCTTTGCGGGCGAACTGCTGGAGTCCAGGCCTGCCGCCCAGGGCAAGTTTGGCTTTGTCTGAAATCAATCCGGAGATTTCATAGGCGACCTCTGGGTTGGAGTAAAACGTGTAGTACCATGCTTCCTTGACGGCGTTTAGCGCCGACGGCGCTTTTTCTTTCAGGTTATTCGCAATGTCCATCACCTCTTTGTCCAGATCGCCGCGCGGCACCGCTTTGGTGATCAAACCGATGCGCTCCGCTTCCTTTGCGCTCATGGTTTTTCCAGTGAGCGCGTAGTAGAGCCCGTGCTTGGGCTGCAAATGTTCAGTCAAGACGATGGTCACCTCGCCGCCGGGGAAGTGGCCAAAGTTGACTTCCGAGAGACCGAACTGGACATCCTCCGCGGCAATCGCGATGTCGCAGCCGGTCACGACCGTGAAGCCTCCGCCGAAAACCCAACCGTTGATCTTCGCGATCACCGGCTGCGGCATTTTCCGCAATATCTCATTGCGCCACTGGCGCGACTTCTCGCGCACCTCGTCACGTACTCGCTCCGGCTGCGAGTCCATCTCGATGAAATACTGTTTCAAGTCCTGTCCCGCGCAGAAACTCTCTCCTGCGCCCGTGATGACGATGACGCGGGTCTCCTTGTCATAGCGCAGGTCCGTAAGACAGTCGTACATGTCGCGATGGAGTTGCGGGCTCATCGCATTGCGCTTTTCCGGGCGGTTGAATGTAATCGTCGTCACCCCGTCTTGCTTGCTAACGAGCAGCGTTTGATATTCGGCCATTGCCATTCCTCCTTCGAATATTGAGCGTTATTTGACAATAGAATAGTAAAGCTTAGAGATTTCCTCGTAATTCTTGGCCATCTCGGGTTTGATCGGATGAAGTTTCATACCATCGGTCAATTGCGGATATTTACGCTTCACACCCGGTCGCACCACCGTCCGGCCGAACGAGGCCATGATTTCCTGGCCCTCCACGGACAACACAAAATCAATGTACAACCGTCCACTGTTCGGATGCGGCGCGCGGCGGGCCAGCGCCAAATGGGCCGGACGAACCATCAAGGGATCGGCTTTAACCAAATCGATGGTCTCACCCTTCTCGCGCATCTCCATCACCCGATAACCAAATAAATTCACCGCGACAGGAAATTCCCCCGCCCCCGTGAGATTCGCCAGAAGCGTGTGACCGCGCCGCAACGAAGGATTTTGTTTCATTAACCTGCGAAAATAATCCACCGTCTTCTCCCGCCCCCAGACCGCGATCAAACCGGCAAACCACTCGCCTTCGTCGGCGTCCATCCCGAGCTTGTCCTTCCAGCGCGACTCCAAAAGATCCTGATAACTCTTGGGCGCTTCGTTTTTCTTCACCAACCGGGTATTAAATCCGATAACGTTGGTGAGCGCGTCGAAACAGCAAGGGAGGATTCCCGTCGGATCCCGAAACTCCTCCGGGAACGCTTCCGTTTCCGCCGATTTGTGCGCTTGCAAATAACCGTTCTCTTTAAGTACCCAGCCGTTGATGCCGTCGACGTGAAGGACATCGACAAAATGACTGCCCGCGCGCGCCTCCGTCATCACCCGATTGCGCACTTTTTCCCAATTGCCACGGAACAAATTGACTTTGAGAAAAGGGTGCTTTTTCTCGAACGCCGCATTTATTCTCTGCCAGTCCTCGACGTTGCCGGCGCCATAGACAACCACGGAACCTTCCTTTCTGGCTGCCTCATCCAGGGTCGCCGAAAAGCCATTCTGGAAAGTTCCAAGCACTAAGAATGCGATACCTAACCGCACAATTGCCATGGATCAGCCCTCCTTTGGCGTACGTGAACAGCTTTATTTCAGGCGGTCAAACTTTGTCAAACTTGTTCGCGCAAATGCGGAACCTAAGAACTACCATGAACCGGCGGCGCGCCCCTCGACGCGGCACGGAGCGCAAAGCGACCATTGCCTATCGGAGAACAATCTCCCGCAGCAGTTTCTTCCACCGGTCTTCAGCCTTTTCGTATTGTTCGGTGGTGAGACCTTTCTCCGGATACCAACGTTTGAAGCCATAGTTCTTGGTGGAGCTGGCAAAGCGGAATTTCTCCTCCATAATCTTTTGCCCTTCGGGTCCAATTAAGAAATCGGCGAAAAGCAACGCCGCGTGGGGACGGTTTGTCGCTGCCGGCAGGGCAACGCCGCCGGCGTTGGTCGCGTTTAAATCGAGCGGCACCCACATAGTGGGCGCGCCTTTAGCCTGGCCCAAGAGCACATGGTTGCGAAATATGGAGATCGACATCGGCATTTCTCCCGCCGCCAGAAGCTCGTGCATGGCGCCGCCGGAAATCATGTGCATTTTCATCTCCACGACGCGTAGCCGCTTGACGAACTCTTCGCCTCTCGCATTGATCAGCGCGCCGACAAAACGCACACCGGTGGAATCGCCACTCACGCCAATTTTGCCCTTATGTTCCGGCTTTAGGAGATCATCGAAATTCTTGGGCACGGCCGCGGTCTTCATGAGATTCTTGTTATAGCCCAGGCTGATGATCGACTCGCGGTCGGTGGTCCACAGCACTCGCTCTTTGCCGGCTTCTTCTTTTGAATCATCGGGGTAAGCGGCCAAGTGCGGCGAATAATAGGGCATGAGCAGCTTGTTATCGCGCATAACCATCAGGGTCGGCGGCGTGGTTTCGATTAGATCGGCGAGATTTTTTCGCGCCTGGGCCTCGGAAAGTATTCTTCGCGTGAGATCCGTACCGCCCGCCCGATAAGTTTCGACTTTGATGCCGGGATACTTGGCTTCGAAAACACTGGCAATGTCTCGGTGCGCGGTGAGGCTTGTGTACCAAACGAGTTTGCCTTCCTTTTTCGCTCCCCCTTTGAGCATTTCCTCGCGGTCCACGCCGCGATAATTGGCCAGATCTGCGACCGGTTTTGTTTGCGCATGGGCCCATGAGAGATTCAAAGACCAACAAGCCAGGACTACAAACAACATTTGCATGGTCATCCCGCTCCATTTCTCCATTAGTCTAATAGTCGACCACTCGAACTCACTCTTGATTTTTCCCCTACTCTAGAACCCCGTCTCGCTTATGCGCCGCGATCGTTTCGGCGCTGTAGCCGACCACGTCGCGCAGGACGGCCTCCGTGTCGCGTCCGAGCACGGGGAATTCCCAGCGTCGCGTGAGTCGCGCGTTCTTGAACTGCAACGGGAAATTCGGCAGCACGACGCGGCCGAGACGGGGGTTCTCCACGGCGACAATGAAGCCGCGTTCCTTGAGCTGAGGATCATTGCATAAATCTTCGCCGGTTTGCACGACGCCGCAAGGAATACCCGCCCCTTGCAGCCTGTCTCTGACCGCGAACGCATCTTGGTCGTTGGTCCACTGCTCAATGACCGCGTTGAGCGCGGCGCGGTGTTTAAGCCGGTCGGCGTTGGTTTTGAAACGGCCATCTTGTTCGGTGCCGGCGCCGATGATTCGCGCCAGCGCCAGCCACTGCGTCTCGGTCTCCGCGGCAATAACGCACCAGCGGTCCTCGCCCCTGCACGGATAGCAATCATGTGGCGCCACAGAGAACGAGGCATTGCCGATGGGCTCTGGGTCCTTTCCACTGGCGGCGGCTTCCATCAAGTTGGCGCCAATCATGAACGCCGTCGCTTCCGATTGTCCCAGGTCGATGAAAGCGCCCTTCTTCTGACGGTCACGGAAGAGCACCCCGGAAATAATAATGATGGCGCACAGCACTCCCGAAACATAATCGGGATACACCGTTTGCGAACCGATGGGAGGATTGGTATTGCCCGGATGATTCCACATGTAAGTAAGGCCGGTAAAAGAAGTGATGTTCACACCCACCGTGGAAAAATGGCGCTTGGGTCCGGTGGTACCGAGACCCGGCATGCGCAAATTGATGATATCCGGCTTTACCTTGCGAAGCTGATCGTAGGCCAAGCCAATGCGCTCGACGACCTCGACGCTGTAATTATCAAGCACCGCGTCGGCTTTTGCCACGAGATCGTGCAACACTCCCTGGCCTTTGGGATGTTTTAAGTTAACCGTGAATGAACGCTTGTTGCGATTGAACTCGAGAAAGCGCGGCGAAAGATTGGGGTCCTCGCCGGTGCCAAAAAAACGAAACGGATCCATGCCGCCCTTGCTCGATTCGACCTTGACGACATCGGCGCCCAACTCCGCCAATATCGTCGTTCCATAGGGGCCGGCCAGCACATGATCGAAGCTGACAATTCGCATGCCGTCGAGGGGACCGTTGCCGCCGTCGGCGTTTGCTGCCGTGAATTCTTTTTTTGGCGCCTCTCGTGCCACTGTGTCCTCGCGCCAACTATCCAACACCGGCACACTGCGCACCGGCAGGCGTGCGCCGTCGATGACAAAAGGCGCTACCGCCTGTCGGGTTCTGCCGAAGCCGGCATGGTCCACCGGAGCGATGAAGCCCCGGCTTTGCACATGATCGTCGTTGGCAAACCCCAAGGGGGTATTGACCGGGACACAAGGGATGCCCTTTGCTTGGAGCATCTCGGTAATCTCGGCCATGGTGAATTGACTGACGAACGCCTCGACGGCTGGATTTAGCACATCTGCATGGGCCCGCCGGTATAAATTGTTCAGCCAATCCTTGCCCTCGAACTCTGCCGGATGGTCTGTCCAGGTATCCAGAAACAGCTTCCAGTGCTGGCGCGTAACATATAGATAAATAAACCCGTTTTTGCACTGAAAAATTTTCGCTGGCGCCACCGAGCCATGCTGGCTACCGGCGCGCTTGAGGATTTGCTGCTCGTTGGCATATAGGCGAATGATATGCTCGTGAGTCGCCAGCGTCTCCTGCATCGTCGCATCCACATGGTCGCCCTGCCCGGTGCGTTCGCGCCGGTAAAGCGCCGCCAAGGCGCCCGCTGCGGCAAACAAACTGGCAAAGTAATACGCCTGCGTTTCCGGCGGCCTACAGGGTGGTAGCGAAGGATCGCCTGAAATATACAAGAAACCGCTTTCGGCCAGCGCCACGAGATCGTTGTATAGGAAATTTTTTTTCGGACCCTGCTGGCCAAAGGCGGTAATCGAGGCCATGACCAAAGCTGGGTTAATGGCGGCGAGATCTTTATAACCGAGGCCCTTGCGCTCCAGCTCCCCCGGCTGAAAACTTTCCAGCACTACATCCGCGGTCTTGACCAGCTGTTTGAACACGACGCGATCAGCCTCTTCGCCCAAGTCGAGTGCCTTGCTCGATTTGCCGGCGTTCAGGTGGGCAAACACCGTGCTCAATGTATTGCCATCGGGAGACGCTACGAACGGCGCAAGGCACCTGACCGGATCGCCGCCCGGCGGTTCGATCTTGATCACTTCCATGCCTAAATCGGCGAGGATGCGGCCGCACAGTTGGCCGCTCAAGCCGGTTAAATCCAGCGCTCTAAAACCTTTGAGAAATTCTACCGGCGTAGCCATCTCGTTACTCTTATGCTCCCACGTATGAACTCCGGATGTCATTCAAGATCATCGCAGCTTCTTCGACCATCCGCGCGACAATTTCCTTGGCTGGCCGGGCGCTCTTTTCTTCGCTCAACATGCCCGCCACCTGCCCGCCCGGCACATGCAACAGATCGACTCGATCGGCCGCCTCGGCGGCGCGCCGGATTTCGTCCATTGCGTTGCCCTGATACGGCGTCGGCATCGCTTCGAGACCGGAACTCATCCAGGCTTTGATCACTTCACTGCGATAGTGCCGGGCATAATGCCCGCTGGTATAGGCCGTGCGCACGAAATCCTCAGAGCTCCCTTTAAGAATCTGCCGCTTGTAAACCGGATTGATGCCGCACTCGTTGCTCACGAGAAATGCCGTGCCGCACCAAACACCGACGGCACCCAACACCAAAGCCGCGGCCACGCCACGACCATCCGAAATGCCACCAGCGGCGACCACCGGTTTCGGTTTCACCGCGTCGACTATTTGGGGTATTAACGGAAAGTTGCCGATGGTTCCGGTGTGGCCGCCCGCTTCGTAGCCCTGGGCGATGATGACATCGGCGCCTTTGCGCGCGTGGCTGAGTGCATGTTTTACCGCTCCCGCCAGCGCCATGACCTTGACGCCCCGTTCGTGGGCCAGCGGAACCACCTCGGCAGTGTCACCCAGGCCGATGATGAGGATCGGTACTTTTTCTTCAAGTATCACTTTCAATTGCTCTCGCGTCGCCGCCGGCGTCTTGACCCAACTCTTTCGGTCCGGCGGCTGCGGCGGCAACTTCAGCTTGCCCAGCAGATCATCGGTGAATTTGGCGTGTTCGGGATATTTTTCTTCGATTTCCTTGCGCACTTCGTCGGGGTCGGGGATTTTCACGTCTTCCATCTTCGGTAACGTGATATCGACTCCGAACGGCCTGTCGGTCAATTGGCGCACGGCGCGAATCCGCTCGCGAATCACTTCCGGACGGATCGAGCTGCCGCCGATGCATCCCAATCCGCCGGCGTTCGACACCGCCGCCACCAGGGCGGGCGGTGTCGTCATCCCTTCTTTATCCCATCCCATGCCCGCCTGAATGATCGGAACTTCGATGCCCAACAGATCGCACAACGGAGTGCGTAGTTTCATAGAACCTCCGGGTGTTGATCGCAACGGAGCGAGTGCGCCCCCACGCCGCCAGCATACGGGTCAGACGCGGTCGCTGCCGCTCTCGCACACGAGCCACGATCACGAACACGTTCTCACGGTCACGATTTTTTGCGGTCCTCGGGCTTGACATAGCGCGTGCTGCCGCCGCCTTTTTGCGAGTAGAGATAACCCTCGACGTCGTTCAACGGATTGGTGTAATAGCGCATGCGATGCGAAACCAGGTCATCGATGCGCAAGGCGGTCTCGAAATCCAGATCCTTCTGCAAATAAGCCGCGATTTTCGCGCTGTCCAAGGTCGCAGCGTTACGCGATCCCAGCTCATTGGCCATCTGCTCGACGTAGGAAATTAACTCTTTGTCGGGCACGACTTGGCTGATCAACCCCACCCGCTCCGCTTCGACTGCGGTGAGATTTCTCCCCGTCAGCTGAATGTAAAAAGCCTTTTTGAACGGAATACCGCCATGAAACAGTGAAGGTGTGGCCACCGCGCCGTAGCTGCCGCGAATCACTTCCGGCATGCCAAATATCGACGATTCGCCGGCGACGGCGAGATCATGGCCATTGACGAGCGCCAGCCCGCCGCCAAGGCACCAACCGTTCACCGCCGCGATGGTAACCTGCGGCGCGCCGCGCATGAGCCGGATAATCTCCTGGGTCGTGCCGCCGTCGTCCCAGCGCCGCTTTCGTTTCCAGCTGTCACGGAGATCGTATAGATCGAGGCCGGAGGAATAGGCGTTGCTCGACCCCGTGGTCACGATGACCTTGATTTTCTCGTTGTCATGCAGTTCTTTGAGAATCTCAATCAGCTCGGCCATCAGAATTCGGCTGAGCGCATTCTTTTTTTCCGGGCGGTTAAAGGTCAACCACGCGACACCTGTTTCTTCGTTGATCTTGGGAATAATCGTTTTCATCTCGACCATGAGTAGACTTCCTCCGAGAAAAAAATTTCGATCGGTTGAATTCGTTCAACCGGTTGAGCCGTTTCATTACCGCTTCTGTACATGTGCAACGTCCACCATATCCCGCTGCCCGCTGTTGCGATACAGCCGTTTCCCGGCGCGGGGATAATCGACGACGTCTTGCGCCAGGCGTTGGCCGATGACGAGGCAGACGAGCGGCTCGGCGGCATCGTTGATGGTTTCATGAGCGGGTCCGCCGGCCGGAAAACCTAAAAAATCTCCAGGTCCGATCTTGTAGGATTCATCGCCAATCACCGCCGTGCCATGACCGGATAACACGTAGATGGCCTCGTCCTCGTAGCGATGGCAGTGATACTCTGCGGAACGGTCGCCCGGCGCGACGGTCATCATGTGAACACCGAGGTTTTTAAGTCCGGCCGCGTCGCCGAGGGATCTGTTGATGCGCACCGCCTTGGGGTTTACGAAGTGCACGCGCCGTTCGCCTTCCATGGCGGCAATCTTTTCAGCGGATAAATACATATCGAACCTCATCCAACAACAAAATTTTGTTCAAACCGTGCAAGTCGTTAACCGCCGGTCTGTTATCGATTTATCCTAACGCGAGTCTATCCGTCATCCTGAGCAACGCGAAGGATCTCGGCCGAGATTCTTCACTCCGCTACGCTCCGTTCAGAATGACCCGATGGCAATAGGAAATTAAATTTCTGACCATCTTGAGCGTAATCCCCAACGTTGAACGTTTTGACCGGCCATTTTTAGTCACTGAGTAAAAATGGGACGACGACATCCGCCAGGTCTTCCGGCTTCTCGTGCGGAATATGATGGCCGGCGCCCGGGATCGGAACAATTCTGGCGTTGGGAAAAAGACTCGCGCGATGGCCGCGCACGGACTTCATAAAATCGCTCTCGGTGCCGTATACAAAAAGAATTGGGCATTTCAGCCGACGAATGAACGCTTCGATCTGCCCTTCCGACATCGCGGTGGTCGTGCGATAGCGCAGTATCGGATCATGCTTCCAGCGGTATCTGCCGCCCTTGTAATGGGTCCCATGACGCGCCATGTGCAATGCTGCGTCGTCCGGTATCAAGGGAAAGGTTTTTTGAATCGCTCTGGCCGCCGCTTCCAACGATTCATGTGGAAAAGGGATTTCGATATAATCTCGCCCCTTTAACCGTTCCGCGAAAATATTGGGCACCTCGTCGTCGGCACGCGCGAAAGGACCTAAAGATTCGAGCAACACCAATTTCTTCACCTTCTCGGGAAACGTGCCGGCGAATAGCAGACACATGCTGCCGCCGAGGGAATGACCGATGATGGTCGACGAGTCCTTGTCGAGATGCTTGAGCAGCCCGGCCAGATCGGTGAGAAAGTCTTCATGCTGGTAGCCGCGGCCGTGGTTCGGCCATTCGCTGTCACCATGACCGCGCAGATCGATGGCGACAGCGTGTTTGATCGGCACCCCGCGGGCGAGCAACGCGTCGAGAAACTGATCCCAACTTCGCCCTTGATCGCGGATGCCATGGACGAAAACATAGGTGTCTTCATTGGCATCACCCCATTCCCAATAATGCATGCGCAAACCGTCGTGCAGGAAATGACGGCGTCGTGGTTCCGCGCTTGTGGCTGCTTTGGCCGGGTGCCGCGTCTTATTTCCAGGAGCTTTCGTCTTGGGCCTTGGTGATTTTGTTGTGATCCTTCTTTTTCTGGTCATGTTCCCTAGGGTCTCCCCGGATCCTTTAACGCTGCTTCGATATGGTTATGATCGGGCATAAAGATGTGAATCAATCTCTTTCTCACGCTCTTTCTCACGCACCATCATCTTTGCCGCGATCTCGATTGTGAACGTCTTACACGTCACTTCCTTGCCTGCTCGACGTATTGGCGCACGAAGTCGACGATCTCAGCCGGCGCCCGCAGCACTCTTTCGCGCAGCCGTTCGCCGTCTTCCCCAACGTCGAAACGCGGATGAAAGCGCATGGCTTTCTTTGCCTCGGCGATGAATTCTTCGTCCCTGGAGAGCGCTGTAAAAGCCTGTCGCATGGCCAGGACTGCTTCTTTGGGCGAATTTGGCGGCAACAGAGCAACGCGGCTGAGATTCTGGCTGGCCATATTCGCGGCTTTGAGGACTTCGTACTTGATCCCGGTGGGCGCCTTGCCGTGAATTTGCGTGTAGACCTCGGTAAAAGAATTGAGCTCGGGATAATCGGGGCTCTTCCCCATCGTCCCATCGGGTTTGATGACATCGTGATAGTAGAGCGGGGTGACCATTCCGGTTTTCACCATTTGCGGCTCGACGACGCCACGGTATCCCGGGATGTTTTCGTCATGATACTGGATCTCGTTGCGCTGCACCGCGAGGCGCGCGTCGGCGCTGCTGTTGTAACCGGTCACGTAATCGTACTTGAGCCCCAGAACATCGAAGGCCAGCCTAAAGCGCAGATCCTTGTTGCTGTCGAAAGACAGGCCGCCGGCTCTGAAACGCTCTGCTTTGGCGATGTCCGTGGGTTTTTTTATCCCCGGTGGGACATCGGAACGGATGTAGCAGACGGTCACGCTACCCACCGAAGCGATGAACGGCACCTGCATCAAATCGATTCTTAACGATGGATTCTTCATCATCTGGTGATTATAGGGTCCAGTAAAATAGCCCAGAGTCAGACCGTCGCGTTTAGCCACTTCGCCAAGAAAGTTGATTCCAATGACGCCGCCGGCGCCGGGCATATTTTGCACGACGACGGCAGGATTTCCTGGAATATGTCTGGCCAGATGGCGCGCCACGATGCGGCCTTCGATGTCCGTCGGCCCGCCGGCGGCGTAGTTGATCAGGAAGGTTATGTTCTTGCCCTGGTAATAGGGCCGTTCCGCAGCCTGGACCACCAGCGTGGACAGGAGCAAGTTCAAGAGAAAAAATACGGCGGTATGTATGGCAGGTTTCATTACACACGCTCCATTTTTAAAATACCGTAATCCATTGTTCGCTTGGCGCTACTCCGTGTTACTGCGATCCTAACTCCTTCGCGTCGTCTTTAACACAGCTCTGATCAAGGTGCTTTCGCCGACGTGGCACCGGTCCTTTGGCTTGGCACGGCACCCAACCAACAGCCTGTAAAGGAGTACATCGGGAAGCATTTTGCCGTCAAGCAAGTTTTGATGTTTATTATGAGCGAGGCTTTGTCAGCTTTGTGATTGAAGAGAACGATCGCGAGGGTAGTTGTATGGGAAAAATCCTATTTGGCGTCGGGCTTTATGGCACCGACCATGCGCAAGCCTGCGTGGGGTTGGCCTGCGCCGCTGAAAGTCTCGGCTATCGCCGGTTTTGGATCGGCGATTCGCACATGATCTGGCGCGAGCTGTACGTGCTCGCGGGCGCCATCGGTGTAGCTACAAAGAAAATCGCCATCGGCCCCGGCGTGACCCATCCCGCGGTGCGCCACCCGAGTGTAACCGCGAGTGCCATGGCTACACTATATGAATTGACCGAAGGCCGCGCGTTCCTCGGCTTTGGCGTCGGCGCCACTGGGCCAGGGAACATCGGCATGAAGCCCCATACGGTTGCGGAACTCGAGCAAGATATAATTTTCCTGAAAAGACTTCTCGCGGGAGAAACCGTCAGGATCGGCGGGCGCTATGCGCGCTGTCTTTTTCCAGCCGCCGACGTGCCGATCTACATCGGCACCCGAGCGCCCCAAGGGATGAAAATAACTTGCCGTCTCACAGACGGGTTCGTGTATACGGGCGAAATAAGCACTCTGAAGCCGGTGCTGGAAAACATTCGCGCCTACACGGCAGAGGCCCACCGGCCGCCGACGGCCGTGCAGTTCATCTATCGAATGCCTTGCGCCATCAGCGCTGACCGGCAACAAGCAAGGGAAACTGTCAAAGGCATCGTCGCCCGCGCCGCGCTCACGCACCTGGGAAGGTTGTATCATCGTGGTGAACTCGACGACGAAGCCGATCGCCAAGCGGTCGAGCGATTGCGGCAACACTACGACACCTACCATCATATGGGGCCGGAGCATGATCACCTCGTGCGGGAAGAATGGGTGGACCGTTTCGCTCTGGCCGGCACGGCCGGCGAAGTGAGGGAAAAAGTGATTCAATACGGCGCCGCCGGCATCGACGAACTGACCGTCGTGCCCTGCGGAGAATCGAAGGCGGCGACGCTGCAAAGCTTTGCGCGCGACGTGATAGAGAAGATATGATCCCGGATTCCGCAGTTAGACTGGGGAGACGGCAAGCGAGGTAGAACCCTGGAGTAGTGAAGGCGTCCAACTGTAGAACTGCAAAGCCATTTTGCCTTTCGCACTTTGTGGTTACGAGCTTTAACGTCAGACTGTGTGAAAACTCTTTAGGAGCTCTTCGACAAAGCTCTCGGAGCCCGTCCTGAGCTTGACGAAGGAGCGAACGGCTAAATGCTTGATTTGTAATGTCTGACATCCGTTCGTGGTGAGCCCAGTCGAAACATGAACGGAGTTTTCACACAAGTCTGACGTTCCGTGGAAGCACCACCGCTCGACCTCTGCTTAGAGGCAGACGGCATCTCCGCCACAGGCGGATCAGCCTTCGGCTGAGACTTTGCTACGGAAGGTTGCGCCTCGCGCTTCCTGTCGAGCGCGACTGCGGAATCCGAGATATCCAGGAAAATTCGCCCGCGACGCCCTACCGCTTCACCTCGGCGGAGAACATTTCCCTCACCTTGAGCTTGTTCACTTTGCCAACTCCGGTGTGTGGCAGCGATGGCACGAAATCGACGGACTTGGGCACTTTGTAGGACGAGAGCCGCTCTTTACAAAACTGTTGCAGTTGTTCGCCCGTGAGTTGCGCGCCGTCTTTGAGAACGATAATGGCCTTGAGCGCTTCGCCCCACTGGAGATCGGGAACACCAATGACGGCTGCCTCCAGAATTCCAGGATGACTGTAGAGCACGCCTTCGATCTCCAGAGGATAGATGCTGATGCCCCCGCTTTTCACCATGTCTTTCTTGCGCCCGGCGACGAAAAGATAACCTTCCTCGTCGAAATAACCGAGATCGCCGGTATAAAACCAGCCGTCGCGGAACGAAGCGTTGGTTGCTTCGGGGTTTTTATAATAGCCATGGGTAGCCAGCGGGCTCTGGCAAATTATTTCACCCACTTCCCCAACCCGCACGGGTTTATCGTTGTCATCGACGATGCGCAAATCGACGCACCAGACGGGCATGCCCGCGGCGGTAGGTTTTCTCGCCATGTCCTCGGGCTTGGAGATGGCCATTTGGCCGGAGTCGGTTGATGCATAAGTGCGATAGATGTTGGGCGTAATGTGCTTACGCAATCCCGCCAAAACCGACTCGTGAACTTTCCCGCCCGTGATCGCAAGGCAGCGAAGCGAGCTGGTATCGAAGTTCTCGACGCCCGGAACCTGGAGCATGCGCTCGCACATCGTCGGTACCGCGCCAACGTAGGTGATTTTCTCATTGTGAATGGTCTCGAGAACTTCCTTGGCATCGAAGCGCTCATGGAGAAAAACCGTCGCGCCGAAGTAGATCATGCCGAGGGTAAACGAACGGCCGGCGTTGAAATAAATCGGCGAAGAGAGAATCGCGCGGTCGTGCACGTTGAGTCCCTTTTCAACGGCGTTGTTGATACAGTGAAAAACAAACGTCCGGTGGGTAGCCAGGCAACCCTTGGGAAATCCGGTGGTGCCGGAAGTGAGCAGTACGGCAAACGGGTCGTCTTCATGGATCTCCACCTGCGGCTCCGCCGAACTTTGGCCGTCGATCAGCCCGCAATAGCTCAGATCCGATATGATAACCGGCTCGAGAAAACTCAAATCATGCGCTGCCGCGGCTTTCTCCAACTCCAGGGCACAATCGTTTTGTAGAATGAGCAACGACGGCCTGAAGAACGACAGCACCGAGCCCAGCTCTAACGCTTTCCACTTAATATCGAGCGGAATCGCCAGCGCGCCGATCTTGGCGGTGGCGAAAATGAGCTCCAGATGCTCGATCCGGTTGCCGACCATTAGCGCCACCGAATCGCCGGGCTTCACTCCCACTGCGAGAAATCCATGGGCGAGCTGGTTTACCCGGGCGTTGAGCTCACCGTAAGTAATCCGGCGAAACCGATCGATTGCCGCGATCTTGACCGGCAACTTGTACGCGTTCCGGCGCAAGCCGTCGCCCATTAACATTTCATGGTTCATAAAGTTTCTGGTTTCTAGTTTCTGGTTTCAAGTCGGAAACCGAGAGACAGAGCGAAATTTAAATTCACTTTTTAGAGATTGCATCCGTCTCCTGGACTCCCGCCGTTTTTGAATTTCAACTAGAACCCCCGAAACCAGAAACTCGAAACTATCTCCCTTTCCAATTCGCCGGCCGTTTCTCGACGAACGCCCTTGGCCCCTCTTTGGCATCTTCCGTCTGCATGACCATGCTCTGAAGATCGGACTCGAACCGCAATCCCTGCTCCAGCGTCATCTCGCTGCCCTTATAAATCGCTTCTTTGATATAGCGCAGCGCCAGCGGCGCGCCCTTCAAGAACGACGCCGCCATTTTCTCGCCTGCTGGAATCAATTGATCGTAGGGAACGAGCTGATTCACAAGCCCGATGCGGTAACACTCTTGGGCATCATAAAGTTCTCCCGACAGACAGATCTCCAGCGCTTTGGGAATCCCGACGAGCCTTGCCATGCGCTGCGTCCCTCCGGAACCGGCCATGAACCCAAGCCTCACTTCGCTGAGTCCCAGCTTTGCTCCTGCCGCGGCTATGCGAATATCGCACGCCAGACTCATCAGCAGTCCCGTGCCGACTGTGTAACCATGGAGTAGCGCAATTGTGATCTTATTCATCGCCGCAATCGCCGGCGCCGGAGTACCGGGAATCGCGCTATGCTTCGATTGCCGCAAGGCCAACGGCGACTCCGCCGGCTGCACCGCTTCGGCGGCATTCTGCCGTGCGCGATCTTTGATATCGCCGCCCACCGAAAACGCCCGCTCGCCGTTCGCCCTGAATATAACGATCTGAACTTTTCGATCTTCCTCCGCGTCGTGGCAATAGCCAACAATAGCCTTCACCATTTCCCGGTTTACCGCGTTCAGCGACTCAGGACGATTCAACGTGATCCATGCGATCTTATCTTTGACTTCGTAGAGTACTTTCTGATCTTCCATCCTGGTTTCTCCAAAGCTTAGGGGCACAGCATGCTATGCCCCTACCTCTATGGTCTGAGAGTTATTTTCACTTTCCACATAGATGCGCTTACGGAATTCGCCCTATGGCTCCGAGCAGGTTGTTGAAAAACCGTTGATGATATGCTGCCAGCGTTCATTGGTCAGTGTAATCCGATTGCCCCAAAGATTCGTGACCTGTTTCACCGGCTGTTCTCCCCACGGCGTAATCAGAATCAGATCACACAATTACTTAACCACTCTGTCCGCGCCTTGACCTTCGTTGCGCCTGGAAGCTATTATGGCCACATGAAAAAAGCAAGCGTTTCTGACCTCAAGAATCAAATCAGCCGTTATCTCGATTACGTAAAGCAAGGCGAGACCGTGCTGGTTCTGGATCGCAGTGTCCCCGTGGCCGAACTGAAACCTGTCACGGGAAAGTCGTCCAGCGGAAAACTCCTCGCTCTGGAGCGAAAAGGCATCATTCGATTGGGTAGCGGCGAGATTCCTAAGAACTTCTTCAAGGAAAAACTCAGCGGCAAGCGCGCGAGGATTTTGGACGCACTATTAGAGGAGAGGGAAAAGGGACGATGAGGTTTTGGGATGCCTCTGCAATCGTGCCCCTAGTCGCGTTAGAGAAAGAAACCGGCGGTTGCCGAGCACTTTTATCCGAAGATAGCGACATCGTAGTTTGGCTTCTGACGCCCGTGGAGGTGATATCAGCCTTGACCCGCAGGCTGAGAGAAAAGTCTCTTAAACCCATTGAATTTAGCAAAGGTAAAGAGCAACTCGCTGCTCTAGAGAAAGCTTGGTCCGAGGTCATCTCCGTAGAGCGAGTCCGGGAACGCGCCCGGCGCCTGCTGGAAACGCATCCCCTTCGGGCAGCTGATTCTTTGCAACTCGCCGCTGCGCTCCTGACCTCCGAGGAGAATCCCCAAGGTTTCCCATTCGTCACTCTAGACCGGCGGTTGGGCGGCGCCGCAGAAAGGGAAGGGTTTTATGTTCTAGGTGTCTGACGCTGTTCCACCGAACTACTTTCCCTTCCACACCGGCGCGCGCTTCTCAGCGAAGGCGCGCGGTCCTTCCTTGCTGTCGTCCGTGGTTGCGATCATGGCAGAAAGATCGGCTTCGAGGCGTAATCCTTCTTCCAGAGGCAAGTCGATACCCTTCTTGATCGCTTCTTTGATAAAAGCCACCGACATGGGAGCGCCTTTTAGTATTCTGCTCGCCAAATCCTGGGCAGCTTTGATAACGTCGGCTGCCGCCACCGCGACATTCACCAATCCCAATCGCAGCGCTTCGCTGCCCGTGACATTGTCGCCAGTCAAACAAATCTCCAGCGCCTTGGCCACGCCGATGGCGCGCGGCAAGCGCTGGGTGCCGCCTGCGCCCGGGATCAAGCCGCGGCGCACTTCCGCTAGCCCTAGTTTGGCGTCTTCCGCGGCGACGCGCAGGTCGCACGCCAACGCCATTTCCAGGCCGCCGCCCACGCAGTAGCCGCGAATCGCCGCAATGGTCGGCTTGGTCATGGCGGCGATGGCGCGCGATTGGGTATGAATCGTCTGGGATATTTTTTGATTGCGCCGGTCGATTGGCGAAAACGAAGTCTCAGCTCGCTCTTTAAGGTCCATACCTGCGGAAAATGCCCGTTCCCCGGCGCCGGTAAAAATCGCGACCCGAAGAGCGCCGTCGTCTTCGATTTGTTTACAGACATCGACCAGCTCCCGCGCCATTTGCCGGCTGATGGCATTCATCGACTCCGGCCGGTTAAATGTGACCAGCGCGATCTGATCGCGCACTTCAAATAGTATCGTTTCAAAGGTCATCATCTACCCACCTTTCCAATGGTAAATTAAACTGACGAACCGTCACGAATGAGATCCGAAGCACGAAATCCGAAACAATTCAAATGACCAAAAATTTAGAATTCCAAACAGGTTTCATTCGGATTCCGGATTTTAGGTCCATTTGGCCGCGAGTTTGTTTCGGATTTCGTGCTTCGAATTTTTCCATTGAGTTCTTGGCGGTCTTTGCGCCTTTTCACGAAATCGTTCTTATCTGATCTTATCAAATTGTCGCGCTATCGCCCCTTCGCCTTTCTTTCCTGCGCCAATCTTTCCAGAAACGATAAATCCAAAATCTCCGCAACCTTCATATTCATGCCGGCGAGGTTTTTATCGTTGGCGACGACATTTTCCATCGCTTTAACGGTGATGATCGGCAGTCCCGGGGTCACTTGACTGTAGACTCTGCGGGTTTCCTCCAGCTCCTCAACGACGTTGGATCGGTAATATTCGCCGAGAAACTTGATGACTCGGTCCTTATTCTTCTCGTCACGGTAAAAATCCATGCCGTCCGCCAAGCCGCGCATGAAATTCATCACGGTTTCGCGGTCGGACTTGATGAAGGATCGGGTCGTCAGCGGGCCGGCAATGGTGTATTCGAAATCTTCTTTCGAGAAGTCAATGAAGATCGGATAATTGGCTTTGCGCGCCTTCAGAGTGAAAGGCGATTGGAGCACTGTGGCGTGAATATGTCCGGCCGTGAGCGCCGTCCAGCGATCTCCCTGCCCGCCGGTGCCGGCGATCTGCACGTCCTTGTCGGGAATCAAGCCCAGCCGCCGGGCCGCAAGCCGCGCGATAAAGTCAGTGCTCGAGCCTATCTGGCTAACGCCGATTCTCTTGCCTTTCAGATCCTCGGGCCGGCGGATCGACGGATGCGCCGCCAAGATATAATCGAGTCGATTGCCCACGGCGCCGACGAATTGCAGCTCTTTCGCGCCCTGGGCCCAGGCGTTGACCACGGTGGATGCGCCTTGCAGCTGGAGATAAAGATCTCCGGAAAGCGCCGCCTGGATGCCCATCAACCCGCCTCTGATGTAGATCGGCTCGACTTTGATGCCGTATTTTTCGAATGATCCGGAGCGGTGTGCCACCCAGAAAAAGCCCGTGGAGCCGCCCAAAGGATAGCCGATTTTCATTTCGCGCGCAGGCTTCGATTGGGCAAAAATTGAGGCGGCAGTGAATGGTACGAGACAGCAAGCAACCAAGAGCAGCGATCTGGCTTTAATCATTTTACCTCCCTCGAAGTCAACTACGGTTGAGCGGCGATGCTCCCATCACGGATCCGTAGACTCACAAGTGGCCTGAGTCAATGTCGGCCTGAACTGGATATCGCATCGCCGCGCGCATTTCCTATTCACTTGTCCTCTCACGCCCTTGGTTTCACAACTCTCGATCTCTAGCGGAATTCTCCGATGAAGTTATTAAGAGTCCACAATTAAGTAACCCAACAGCGACCGAGGGGTGAGACCTGGAGAGCGCTGGCACAGGAGCGCAACGGTTGTTTTCAGGCCCTGCCGGTGGGCATTTTCACCTGTGGAGAGGACGGGGTGGTGGCCGGCAAGGCAGAGAACCATTGACCGCGATCGGAAGGGCTCGCCGCTCGGTCGCACACTAGCGACATAGTCTCTAAATAACGAACTCATTAGTAATATAAGGCCTTGGGCAAACTTTTTACGCTCAGAAGCGTGTGTGAGCCGCAAGCGCCGCGTAGTAGGCGTCAAACTTCTCAGCGGGCCCGCCGCTAAATACAGCTCTAAAGACAATCGTTTTTACCGGTACGTCATTCGTGCCGAGCCGATCAATGACGAAATAGTCGTAACCGCCCACTTTTTTAATTCCACCTTCTTTAGCCGGCAGATTAGCTTTTTCCGGAACCAAACCAGCTGCGAGGACTTGTCGCCTTGACACGAACAGCTTCTGGTTTCGTGTCTTGTAAATATTTAAGGATTTAAAGCCCAGCTCGTTAAGTTTGTCTGTGAACAATTGCAGCAGTTGCGCCATTTCCTTTTTTGTCGGCTCGATCTTTCGACTTACTTTCTCTCCGATGCGTTTGAGTCTTGCGAAGTTCTTTGGAAGATTGTCTGCTTTCTTCAGATCGTTAATAGTGATTCTGAGTTCGTTCACTTCGCTTTTCAGCTGGGGGTAGGTAATCTCTAGCTTCACTGCTTCGACGAGAAATTCCAGAAGCGCATCCAAACTCCCCGCCTTAATGAGTGTATCCCTCATGGTCTTGTCGGCTTTGAGCCACATCGTTGGCTGCTCAACGAGATCCGGGGCCGTGATCGCCCACTCACTGTGCAACCAGTTTTCCATAATGGCCTCAATCTCGGCGCGATCCGAAGGCGAGAACGCCCATTGCAGGCCGTTATAGGTTTGGTGCAGCCGCTTAATCTGTTTTAGGTAATGCCCGTTGTTGTGCTCTCTGACAGCCGCCCGGTACAGGTCTATGACCGAATGCAGCATGATGTCTTGTGCGGGGAGATGCATCAGTCTCTTTTTGTAAATCTCAACGTGTTCTTTGTAAAGAAAAATGACCTTTGCCATCGCATCAAAAAAGGATATGGCCGTCCCCGCCGGGTCATAGAGGGGAGACACGTTGAGTTCGATGACGTTTTTGTCGGTTTTGATACCTACTGTGAAGAAAAACTGCAAAGAGACGTCGCGTATGCCGGAGAACATATTTTCGTAATATTTCACAGTATTGGTGGCTATCTTTAGACGGGTGTTGACAGGCAGGACCAGCTCAAAGGGATAAACATCCGAAGGCACAAGACGACCCATTGAATCGGGAAAGGCCATCGGTATTTGTCGACCTGTTTTAATTGCCTCTATTTGAGCCCCCATCGACGAAGCTAACTTCCTACTAATTTTTATATTCCCCTTACTATCCGTCGGGCCATGGTTGTAGACATACAAGACTGCTGTATTGGGGAGGGCATTATTTACGCGTCTAATCACCGTGAAGAGTTTGTTTAGCCGCGCAACCAATTCAAGCGCTTGTTGTTCTGAGGAACCATCTTCCAACTCGCCCAGATCGAAGACACACAGGTAATCCTGATCTATGCCTTTCTTGTTAAATCGCAGGAATGCCGACCCGTACGGGCCGGAAATCAGACGTTTGATTCCGGCCTGCTCTTTTTCCAGCGCCTCGTCCCACGCTCGAATGCGCGTTTCCACGACATTTATTGTCTCGGCTAAATATTTCGCGGGCTCAAGTCTTAAGCCTTCAGTCAATACCCTGTAGTCCGCGGCAGCGTTTGCCCCAAGACACATGACGGCCATGAAGAACACGACGAGGGTCCCGCTATAAATTTTCATCCGGTCACTCTTGCTCCAACCCTAATAGGTTTCCATTTTCCTGAGTCCCTTGCGCCTGTTTGAGAGTAGAGAGACCCGCCACTTCACTGCTATTCTTGCAAGAGGCTCGTTCCATATGCATGATTTACCCAATCGAAATCGGCGACCCGGACTGAATTATCACCTTGTTCGCCCACGCCAGTAGGTTCGGCAGAATTCTCAAACCGAAAATCAAAAATAGGTCAACGCCCTTTCCCCTTTCTTTCTTCCTCAAGTTTCTGCAGGAACGAAAGATCTAGCATCTCCCCGGGTCTAAGACCCAGTCCGGAAAGATCTTTGTCGTCCTGGATCACGTTCTCGATCGACTTGGCTGTGACCAGCGGAAGTCCAGGGGTCATTTTCATGTAAACGTTGCGCGTTTCCTCCAACTCTTCGACGGCGTTGGATTTATAATATTCGCCCAGGAAGCGGAGGACCTGTTCCTTATTCTTCTCATTGCGGTAGAAGTCCATACCGTCGGCAAGGCCGCGCATATAATTCATTACGGTCTCTCTGTCCGATCGGATAAACGAGCGCGTGGTCAGGACACCGGAGAGAATATATGGAAAGTCCAGCGTGGAAAAATCGAGCAAGTTCTCGAACCCTGCTTTGCGGGCGCGAAGAGTAAACGGCGGTTGGAAGAGCGAAGCATGGACGTGGCCGGCGTTGAGAGCCGCCCATCTCTCCCCGGGCGAGCCGATCGGGACGATGGTGACGTCGCGCTCCGGGTTTAATCCCATGTGCCGAAGTCCGAGACGGGCGATGAAATCAGGACTCGCTCCCAGCTGGCTTACACCGACTCTTTTGCCTTTCAGCTCCCCGGCTGAACGCACCGACGGAACCACCACCAGAACGTAATCCAGCCGATTGCCTAGGGCACCGATAAACGTGATCTCCTTGCCGCCGCGGGCCCAGGCGCGCACAGCAGCGGCGCCCGCCGTCAGTGCAATGAAAAGCTCCTTGGCCATGAGAGATTGGAGTGCGGTCACGCCTCCCGGGATGAAGACCGGATTGAGTTTAACGCCGTGTTTTTCAAATGATCCCGAACGGTAGGCCGTCCAGAAGTAACTGCTCGAACCACCGAGCGGATATGAGACGGGCATTTGACGGAGCGGTGTGGACTGGGCGAACAGGAGGGGCGGCGATAACAGCCCCATGAAGAAAAACAGTCCTACGCTATATAGCAGAATTGTTTTCATGATCGCGCCCGTTCTCTCACGCTGCCCTCTCCCCCGCTCACGTAGTCACCAACTCAAAACAAGGCAGCTTGATGTCCGGATTATGCGTCTGTTGAAAGACAACTCTAACCCGATCGCCCATTTTCACCTTCTCCTTGGAATCCCCCACCAGACGGCTTTCGACGATGACGCCTTCATCCAAAATCACGTTGATATAGTAGATCGGCACTTCCTCTCTGAATGCCGGATTGCGCGGCACGCGGACCAGCGTAAAACTATGAATCTTGCCGGTGCCCTTGGCTTCGATCCAATCCAGTTCGCCGAAACAATCGACGCAGGCGACGCGCGGAAAAAACTGCACCTTGCCGCAGCTTTGGCATTTCTGCAGGAGAAACTTTCCGTTTGCCGCGCCATTCCAAAACGGCGCGTCGACCGGATTGATCTTGGGCAAACTCTTTTGCGGGACTCTTGCGTCAGCCATTACTTTCTCCTTTCCATCACGAGCGCGGCGGTAGTGCCCAGATTGCGCCCGTAGTTGAGCCAGCCGATGCCGGTGACCAGGGCGCGCTCGGCCTTTTTGACTTGATGGCCGTCGGCCTCGCCGCGCAGCTGGCGCAGCGCTTCGACGATATGAAGATAGCCGCCCGCCAGGCCGGCCTGTCCGACCGACAATTCACCGCCGCCGGTGTTTACCGGAAAGTCGCCTTTGTAAGTCAGATCATGGGCATCGACGAATTTGCCGCCATCGCCTTTCTTGCAGAAACCGAGGTCCTCGATCTGAATCATGACGGCTATGGGGTAGTCGTCGTAGATTTCTAATAGATCGATGTCTTCGTGCTTGACCTCTTTAAAAATGCGCTCGCCCACTACCTTTTGGCCGAAGGTCGTCTTATCGGGCAGCATGTTCGCCACCTGATAATGCGAGATCTCGGCGTCGGTCACGAGGTAAACCAGCTTGTCGGTAATCTGTTTTGCCTTTTCCTCGGACGCCAGCAGGATGCACTCCGCGCCGGAGCAGGGCATCACGCAATCGAAAAGTCGAATCGGGTCTGAAATCATCCGCGAGTTGAGATAATCCTGCATCGTCATCGGCTCGCGAAACAGCGCCTGCGGATTGTTGAGAGCGTTCTCGCGTTGGGCGATGGCAATCCTGCCGATCTGCTCGAGCGTGGTGCCGTACTGCGCCATGTGCAGTCTTTGAATCAAGGCCATCAGCGAATTCGGCCCGCCGTAACCGAAGACGTCAACGAAATTGCCCCGCTGATATTCCAATTGGCGCTGGGTCGGGGTGCTTCTATCGAAGGAATTGCCGCCCACCAGGACTGCCAGGTCTATATGACCGCACTCGATGGCGTCTGCCGCCCGTCTGACGCTCATCACGCCGCCGGCGCCGCCATAGTCGCCGTTCAATACCCAATCGACCTCCAAGCCTAACTGCTCAGCCACGTGGGGCGAATAATCGGGGCTCGCTTGTGTCGTAATCGAAAATCCGCGGATCTCTTTTTTGTCGAGTCCCGTTTGCTTAAGCGCATCGCGAATCGCGCCGGCGTAAAACGAAAGCGCCGCTGCTTCCGACTTGCGCGAATACTCCGTCGAGCCATAACCGACAAAACAAACTTTATTCCGTCGCATCTCTTTCTCCTCTCTCTATCTGCCCGG
Organism: Binatia bacterium; assembly: GCA_036555515.1. Classification (GTDB taxonomy): domain Bacteria; phylum Desulfobacterota; class Binatia; order UBA9968; family UBA9968; genus DATACQ01. The sequence continues at coordinate 8,923 of DATBLC010000371.1, read as the reverse complement.
CACGACTGGAATGACTCGAACGATTAAAACGGATGGGACAGGATCAAACCGTTCAATTCGTTCAACACGTTCAAAACGTCGCCTATCGCATCGCAACTTCTTCGATAAATCGCTTCCCCCGCCCGCGATCGATCTCCGTTTCCCGTCCAAAAATCAGTCGCAACAGCCGCGCTTCGCGATAAAATCCTTCGAAGGGAAACTCTTTGCAGACGCCATAGCCGCCGTGGATCTGGATCGCCGTATCGGCGGCCTGGAAAGCTGTTTTCGCCGCTCGTTTCTTAGCCTGCGCCGCCTCTTGGAAGTACGGCATATCACTATCGGCACGCCACGCGGCCTCCAAAGTGAGCCACGTCGATGTGGAGATTTCGGTCGATAAATCGGCCAACATCCATTGAACGGCCTGGCGCTGCGCTAGGGGCCTCCCGAAGGTCACGCGGTTGCGTGCGTGTTCGATTGTGTCCGCGAGGCAACGCATAGAGATGCCGAGACAGCGCGCCGCGATGCGCAACTGCTCCGAGGCGACAATCGTGGCGATATCGAATTCGTGGCCCAACAGTTGATCCTTGCTAAGGATACACTGGTTGAGCGAAAGCGAGGCCATGACCGCGTCCGTGGTCAAATCCTCGCCGGCATCGATGCGAACTCCCGGCGCATCCGACGCGATCAAGAATAGTCGGACTCGTTCCGATCCTCCGTGTCGGGCCGGCAGCAAGAAAAGGTCGGCTTCGGGATCATCAGAAATATCCACGCATGAATCGCTCAGCGAGAAACCATCGGCGACCTGCCGATAACAGGTTGTGATACCGTCAAGCGTCCCGGCCTTGTGAAGCTGATCGAAGGCCAGCGAAAGCGAAAGTTTGCCGTCCCTTAGCTCCCTTGCATAGGGCGTACCGGCCAACAAGGCCGGAATTGAAGCCGGTTTGAAGGGCACAATGGTGCGGCCGAACTCCCGATGAACCAACACCCGCGCCACCGCGCTCATCGAATCGCCGTCGCTGGAAGACGGAAGTTCCAGAGCCCAGAGACCGATGCGCCGGGCGATTGTCCGGAGAGAATCATAAACCTCGGGATCGAGTTCGCGCCGCGGCGGATCGCCGGGCGCTAGAAACAACTCTTCCTGCCTGAGATAGTCCCGCTCCCGCGTCAGCATTTCGCGGCGCACGAACTGCGCCGCGGTATCGCGTATCAGTTTTTCTTCTTCGCTAAGTTTAAAATCCATTCTTTAGCGTCGCCTGATTGCTTGCATCTAGTACCTTTTCACTCTCACGACTGGAACTCGCCCGTTCACAAACTAAATCAACTCGCACAGCGCGACGCCCTCTCTAAAGAGCGCGCGTTGAATGATATGGCGCTGGATTTCCGATGGCCCTTCGATGATGCGGCGCGCCCGGGCGTGACGGAACGACCGCGCGATCGCGTGCCGCTTGCGAAATCCCGCCGGCCCGGCCGCTTCGAGAGCGAAATCGATCACCTTGTGCAACAGCTCGGTGCCGAACAGTTTCACGTTTGCCGCTTCGGTGCGATCATCGAGCTTTTGATCTGCTTTCCATGCGCCATAATAGGTGATCGTTCTGAGGGCCTCCAGCTCGCCGAGAAAATGGCCGATGGCGCCGCTGTACTTCTCCGCCTCTTTGGCATCGTCATACAACGAGTCGGCCACAATGCGCAGCACGCGGCGCGCGTTGCCGTGCGCCCGCATGCCGACTTGAAAGCGGCGCGCACCCAGCCATGCCTGATTGAGCGCCCAGCCGTTGCCCACTTCGCCCAACACCTGCGATTTATGCACCCGGCAATCTTCGAAGACGAGTTCGCAGGGCTCGCTTCCAGCGATGGTCTCGATGCTGCGCGTGACCCGGTAGCCCGGCGTGCCCGTCTCGATCAGAAAACAGGTGACGCCTTCGCGCCCCCTGGTACCCGGCAGGCGCGCAAACAGCTGCACGAAGTCGGCGACATCGGCGAAGGTCGGGAATATTTTGGTGCCGTTGATGATGAAGTCGTCGCCGTTCGGCGTCGCCGTGGTTTGAAGCATCGATGGGTCCGCGCCCGAAGCCGGTTCGCTCAATCCGAAGGCGGAAGTCTTTTCGCCACGGATGCAGGGCAAGAGAAACCGTTCGATCTGTTCGCCCTTGCAATTATAGAGGATATTCGAGACATGATTACCCAATTCAAAAGGAATCGAGCTTTTCTCCAGCTCCTCGGTGATAGCAATCATGGCGACATTGCTCACCGCCATGCCGCCATACTCTTTCGGCACGTCAAGATACCAGAGCCCCTGCGCTTCAGCCCTTTTTTCCAGTCCCTCCATGAGCGCGATGTAACGCTTGATTTCCGAATCGCGGCTCAAAGTCGCCCGGCTTTTCCAACGCGTGCCTTCAAATATGTCCGGCGCGTTGGCAAACTCCGGCTCCAGCGGGATCAATTCATCGCGCACGAAGACTTCGACTCTCCTGCGCAAACTCTCTTCTTCTGGGGTCAGACGAAATTCCATGGTCACTCTCGATGCTTAGAGCCCGTTTACCACAGTTATTAAGGATTCCACAATTGAGTAACCAAACAGCGACCGAGGGGTGAGACCTGGAGAACGCGGGCACAGAAGCGCAAAGGTTGTTTTCAGGCCCTGCCGGCGGGCATTTCCACCTATGGAGAGGACGGGGTGGTGGCCGGCAAGGCAGAGCACCATTGACCGCGATCGGAAGGGCTCGCCTCTCGGTCGCACACTAGCGACATAGTCTCTAAATAACGAACTCATTAGTAAATGTTGAACTCTCTGACATGACACGTTATCTCCTGCAACGGCTGGCCGGAACGGTGCCCGTTCTATTGCTGATCAGCCTTCTGGTCTTTTTGCTGATCCACGCCGCCCCCGGCGATCCAACACTGTTGCTTTTGGGAGAAGAAACCAACGCCGCGGATATCGCCAGAGCAAAAGAGCGTTGGGGCCTGGACCAACCGGTATACGTTCAATATTTGAAGTTTCTCAAGTCTGCGGCCACGGGGGATTTCGGAAAGTCCTTCAAATACGCCGAGCCGGTCACCGATGTCATCAAAACACGCCTGCCCGCGACCCTTGAGCTGGCGATTTTCGCCATCATCATCGCGACCTTGCTCGCCATCCCTCTCGGCGTATGGGCCGGTTCGCGGCCTAACTCTTGGATCGATAATCTCGGCACGACTTTTGGCCTCTTCGGCATCAGCATGCCGAGCTTCTGGCTAGCAATCATGCTGATATTGCTGCTTGCCGGCGTCTTGAATATTCTTCCTACCTCGGGCCGTAGCACCTATGGCGTAGCCGGACCCGAGCAGAGCGGTTTCTACATTTTCGATAGTTTAATGCAGAAAAACTGGCGGGCAGTATGGGACGCCCTCACTCATATTTTCATGCCGGCGTTGGCGTTGGGCGTAAACATGCTGGGCATCCTGATGCGCGTGACGCGTTCGGCCATTTTGGAGGTCATGAATGAAGACTATGTCCGCACCGCACGCGCCAAGGGATTGCAAGAAGACAACGTGGTGTGGCGCCATGTTACGAGCAACGCGCTCATTCCGGTTGTGACTGTGGTCGGACTGGAATTGGGCACGCTGCTCAGCGGTTCGATCATCGTCGAAACCGTCTTCGCATGGCCGGGCGGCGGCAGCTTGCTCATTACCGCCTTGAACGCGCGCGACTATCCGCTGGTCACCGGCTTGGTAATGACTTATACGCTGGCATTTGTAATGATCAATTTGATCATCGACGGACTCTATGCAGTCATTGACCCTCGAATCCGCTACTGAAAGAAGTCCGGGCCTGCTCGGACGCGTAATGCCGCGGTTGCATGTCAAAGCGTTCACCGGGGGGTTGATCGTCTTGTCTTTCATTTTCGTCGGCATTATCGGGCCATCCCTCGCGCCCCACGATCCCAACAAACAAGAGCTGGCACGGATGATGAAAGCGCCCGAGGGAATCGGCGCGCCCAATGTTCTCGGCACGGATAATTTGGGCCGCGATATCGTGAGCCGGATCATTCATGGCGCGCGAGTATCGTTACTGGTGGCGTTCGCCGTGGTCTTCGTCTCCGGTTTTATCGGTGTCACGCTGGGCGCCATTTCGGGCTATCTCGGCGGCAAAGTCGATTTCTTAATCCAGAAATTGGTCGAGGTCGTCTGGGCGTTTCCGCCGCTGCTGCTGGGCATCACCATCATGGCCTTTCTCGGCCAGGGGCTGTTCAATCTCATTCTCGCCCTGGTCGCCCAGCGCTGGATTCCCTACTGCCGCGTGGTCCGCGGCCAAGCGCTGTCGTTGCGCGAACGTGAGTTCGTGGTCGCGGCGCGTTGTCTCGGCGCCTCGCAGGGGCAAATTATCGTGCGTCATATCATCCCCAACCTGATTCAAACTTCGCTGGTCATCGGCACCTTCGCCATGGCGTCTTCGATCATCGCCGAAGCGAGCTTGAGTTTTCTCGGCGTCGGCGTGCCGCCGGAGATTCCGACTTGGGGCACCATGCTCGCCGACGCGCGTATCTACATCAGCACCGCGTGGTGGATGCCCCTTTTCCCCGGCTTGTGTATTTTTATCACCGTCCTCGGCATCAACTTGCTCGGCGATGCACTGCGCGATTTACTCGACCCGCGATTGAAGAGAACCGGTTCGGGGATTTAGTTTCAGGTTTCGGGTTTCAGGTTTCTAGTTTCTGATTCTGCTGAAAAACCGTAAGAACGCTTCGACTAAGCTCAGCATGAACGGAAAATCACCAATGATTTCATCCGCTGCTCCGTTCGTTCCGTCGATAAACTCAGGACAGACATTCTCGAAGGATAAACGGAGGGTTTTTCAGCAGAATCACGTCTGACCTTTGCCCTCTGTTCCCTTCTCATTGATTCTCCGGTGAACTCGTGTAAATTTGGAAAAGATGCGGCGAACTAAAATAGTTTGCACTATCGGCCCCCCGAGTTCTTCCGAGAAGGTCCTCAAAGCTCTAATCCAGGCGGGTATGAACGTCGCTCGCCTGAATTTCAGCCACGGCGACTATGTCTTTCACAGCCGCGTCATTCGCCGGATACGCCGCCTGGAGCGTCTCCTCCACAGGCCGGTAGCCATCCTGCAGGACCTTCCTGGGCCCAAGATCCGCATAGGCCCCGTCGCCGGCGACCGGGTGCGGCTGCAAACGCGGCGGCCGTTTGTGCTCACCACCAGGAAAATTCTTGGCTCCGAGTCTGCGGTATCCGTGAACTACCCCGGCCTCACCCGCGCGGTTGAAAAAGGTGATCCCATTCTCTTGGGCGATGGCGAGATCGAACTCGAAGCGACCCAGGTTGACGAACATGAGGTTAAATGTAGAGTCATCGTCGGCGGCATACTCGGCTCGCACAAGGGGATTCACTTCCCGCACGGCAGCTTGAACATCCGCGCGCTGACGAATCGCGACAAGAAAGATCTGGCTTTCGGCATCGAGCAGAAAGTCGATATGATCGCGCTGTCCTTCGTGCGCACCAGCGGCGATATCGCCTATGCGCGGCGCGAGCTGCAAAGCCGCGGCGCGGCCATTCCGCTCATCGCAAAAATGGAAAAACACGAGGCGGTGGATCATATCGACGCAATTTTGGAAAACGTCGACGGCATCATGGTGGCGCGCGGCGATCTAGGCTTGGAGATCGCGCAGGAACGCATTCCGACAGTGCAGAAGATGATGATCCGCAAGGCCAACCATCTCGGCAAGCCGGTCATCACAGCGACGCAGATGCTTCGATCCATGGTGTGGAACCCGCGCCCTACTCGCGCGGAAGTCACGGACATCGCCAACGCGGTCCTCGACGGTACCGATGCGTTGATGCTTTCGGAGGAAACCGCCGCCGGCGAGTATCCCGTGGAAGCAGTTACAATCATGGCGCAAGTCGCCGAGGAAACCGAAAAAATTCTGGAGCCGCGCCAGCGTTTCACCGGACTGCAAAAAACCGTTCCGGAAGCCATCAGTTTGGGCGCCATCGCCTTGGCGCAGGACCTCAACGTCAAGGCGTTTTTGATCCCGACCTCCTCCGGCGGCACGGCACGCCTGATCGCCCGCTATCGCCCACAACAACCCATTATTGCCGTCAGTCCCAATCTGCAAACCGTAAAGACCCTATGTTTGGTTTGGGGCGTTTACCCGTTGCCGGTGAAAGGCTTCAAGAGCACCGACGAAATGATGCGCGTGGTGCAAAAGCAAGCGCTGGGCTCCGGCATCGTTAAGCGCCACGACTTGGTGGCGATCACAGCAGGCTTGCCCCTCCATCAGGCCGGCTCGACCAACATGATCACCGTGAAGACCATCGAATAGCAAGCTGCTCTCCAATATTCCATCATTCCGCCGGCCCACCGCCGGCCCTTTCCTGCCTTGCAACCGCGATCCGAAATGCGTTAGAAGCAAACTAACAGGAGGGTAAAGCTATGTCTGAAGCGCTCAAAGCTTTCGAGGAAGAACTGCAAAGCAAAAACTTCAAAGGCTACTGGCAAAACACTCAAGGAGACGTGAAGCGCGAGCCGGTAGCGTCTTTTGAGCCCTGCTTTTGGAAAGGCAGAGATCTTTTCGCCGCGATGGAAAAAGCCGGCGAAGTGGTCGGGTTAGACGTGTCCTTTCGTCGCGTGATCCAGATGTGGAATCCGTCATTGAAAAACGGCACCTCACGCACCCTCGTTCTTAATCTGCAAATGCTAAAGCCCGGGGAAGACGCTTTGTCCCATAGGCACATGGCGGGCGCGATCCGATTCATTTTGAAGGGTCATGGCACCCGTCTGATTGTCGAGGGTGAATCTTTTGAAATCGGCGAAGGCGACTTTGTTACTACGCCAAGTTGGACCTGGCACGACCACGAGAACCGCGGCGAGACGATGATGTGGCTCGATGGTTTGGACGCGCCGCTGGTTCGACTGTTGGAAACCGATTTCCATGAGCCGGATCCGCGTAAGAAACAAGCCGTGACGAAGCCTGAGGGCTACACGCTAGCGACCGTGGGCGCGCTGCGGCCCTCCTGGGTCAAGCCGAACTCGATCCAACCACCCGCATTTTGCTACCAATGGGTCGACACGGAGAAGGCGCTGAGTAAAGTCGGCGAGCAGCCCGGCGACCCCTACGACGGAATCGTCTTGGATTACGCCAATCCAATCAACGGCGGCCCGACGTTGCCCACAATGGCCTGCCAAATTCACATGCTAAGGTCGGGAGAAAAAACGATGAGCCATCGGCACACGAGCTCGGCCATCTATCATGTGTGGCGCGGCAGCGGCGTGAGCTACGTCGGCGATAAGCGCTTCGAGTGGGAGCAGGGCGACTCCTTCGTCGTGCCGCTGTGGAACTTCCACCGCCACGAGAATACGTCCAAAGATCCAGCGATATTTTTCGTCATGAACGACAAACCGCTGATGGACGCCATCGGCCATTACCGGGAAGATGCCAAGGCATGAATTAACCATTTCTAACGACCAACGACCGCGGACCGCCCGGCGCCCTCTTCCGCTGCTGTCGTTCACTTGAACGACTGGAACCCGCGCATCGCCGTCATTCAAGGGGGAACATTCATGTTCAAATTGGATCGCAAACTTGGCCCGGACGAATTCACCACAACCTTCTTCGAGGCCAATAAACGAGATCACCAGCGCCCGCCGCATCCGTGGGAGTCGATTTTCCGCGACGGGAAATGCACCAAAGAACAGCTTCAGGGCTGGGCAAAGGAACGCTACTACTTTACCCAACAGGTGCCGATCAAGGAATATTCGATTCTCTATAACTGCCCGCATACCGACGTGCGTCGCATGTGGCTGCCCAAAGCCATCGAGGAAGAAGGCGAAGACTTGATCGGCAAACCCGGTAAGCCGCATCCGGAATATTGGCTCGATGTCTGTGTCGGATTGGGCTTGGACCGTGAGTTTGTGAAACGTTCGGAGCCGTTATTCGGCGTTAAGTTTGCGGTGGACGCCTTCGCCAACGCCGCCTTCAAACGTTCCTGGCTGATGGGTGTCGCAGTTTCCGAAGGCGACGACACCGCCAAAGCGATGTCCCGCGACCTCGAAGTGTTTCGCAAGCACTACGAGTGGGTGCCGGACGAGGCCCTGACGTTTTATAAACTGCACGCCGACGTCGACGTCGAGCATGGCGTCATCCGCAAGGAAATTTTGAAAAAATACGCCGACACCAAGGAGCTGCAAGAAGAATGCATCAACGCCCAGCTGATGAAAAACAATATGCGCCGCGTCATGGCCGACTGCATTTACATGGAATACGTCGTGCAAGGCGTCAAACTAAACACTAACGCGGCTGCGGCATAATTCCAATCCGTCACAAGTCGAAACGCGCTGCGCCGTTGCGGGCAAAGGGCGGTTTTTGATCGCTTCATTTGGCCGGTAACTCCGGCCAGGAACGCAACAGCCTGCCATATCCGGCAATTTCATAACGCAAACCAAGCTTGGCGAGGATGAACCACAGCATGGCCGGGTTGCTCGCGACAATCGGTGCCTTCAGGTCGGCTTCCAGCTTGTCCAGCACCTTGAGAGGATCGAGCAGCGCGCCTTGAAAATATATTCCGTCGGCGCCCGGTTGCGCGGTGAAGCTATTCCTTGTCATCGACTCAACCTCGGCGCTAGAGAGCTTCTGCGCATCGGTGTGAGCGCGCAGCGTTTGCCGCGGATAGACCGCTTCGACGCCGAATGCTGCTAAATAATCCCGATAGAGATCCTTCAACTTGTCGTCCACCGGCGTCATCAACAGTGCTCGCTTCACGCCGAAGACTTTGAGCGCGACGGCGGAAGAGCGCAGAGCCGTCGCCACAGGCGCTTTAAGTTCGGCGGACAGTCGCTCGTAGAATCCGGGGTTGAGCACCTCCCTGGGTCCGCCGCTGACGATGATCCCGTCCCAGCTCTTTGCCTCGATCAACCGTGCAGCTTGAACGATCAGGGCATCAACCTTGCCACGGG
>DATBLC010000370.1:0-36434 GCA_036555515.1 Binatia bacterium | reverse complement strand
TACTTGTCACACGGGTCAAGAGAAATCGCTCGGGTCCAAGTTGGTTCCAGCGGGTCCCCGGGAAGCCGATCCCATCGCCGGCAAGGCGCCTAGCATTGACCTTACAGTTCGCGCTGCCTACGACGCCGAGTTCGTCTACTTGTCCGCTGGGCGACTCAAACGCCGCACGCAATCCACACGGTGTGGCGCTATGACGGCAAGCAGTGGGTGGCTTGGGCCGTTCTTTAACCCGCCCAAACCGCAATTCATGTACGACGAAAAAGTCGTGGGCTTTCGTGCCATCCCCGAGGGAGAACTCCAGGCTCGCATGGGACAGGCGGCCCTGATCGAGAAGAAAAACGCCGTGGCGCTTGATCCGAATACCAAGTTCGCCATCGGAGATCTTCTGCCGCAGTACCTCCAGCGCGAGCCAGAGGGAAGCGGCGCCGATGTGCAGGCATTTGGCCGCTATGTGGACGGGCACTGGGTCGTAGAGCTCCGGCGCAAACTGAACACCGGCCATCCAGATGACAAGGTCCTGCGACCCGGGAGAGCCTATCCGATCGGGTTCGCGATTTTTGATGACACGGTGTCCAACCGGCGCCACTATGTGACGCTGCCGATGTCCCTCGGCCTTGGCACGAGCGGTGACGTAACGGCGGCAAAAGTTGGTCCGTGAGGGAACCTCGGTTTTACCCCAAGGAAATTAACCTGAACGTTTGTCGTGCGTCAGGAAACGGTAAAGCGGCTACCTATAACCGGGCTTCTATATCTCGGTTATTTTCTGAGACACCGCACTGGTAACCGCTAAATCGTCTTGCTAAGATCCGCGCCATGTTGACGACAAACCGGGTCTCGGGAGGCGCTCTGGTTTTATTCGCGCTTCTGGTGATCTGGGAGTGCCGTCATCTCCCCCTTGGAACATTTCGTCTGCCCGGCCCCGCTTTCGTTCCGGTTCTGCTCGCGTCACTGCTTCTTACCTTTGGCTTGCTTATCACTGTCTCGGGGAAAAGCGGCCCGCTATTATCTTCGCTCACCTGGACCGAGTGGCGCCACGCGCTGGCGATCTTGGCCACGTGCGCCTTTGCGGTTTTTGCCATGGAGCGGCTCGGCTACCGCCTCACGACGCTGCTTGCGCTAGTATTTCTTTTCAAACTTGTCGAAAGACTCGGTTGGGTGTTGTCTCTAGCGTTTGCCTTCGCCCTGTCATTTGGCTCGTTCTTTCTGTTCCATTCGATTTTGCGAGTGCCTTTGCCGCTGGGGCCGTTCGGGTTTTGAAGCGGGAAATAAACAAAAAGATGTTCACCACAGAGACGCAGAGTTTGGAGTATTCTTTGACTAACAATTATTTACTTCGCGTCCCTCGTGCCCTCCTTCGAAAATTTGCTTGGGTGGAGGACTATTGCCATCAGATTTGTGTGCGTTACGTAATCATTATACGAGCTCGTCGTCCCGGCATGGACTGCCGGGACCCCGGTTGACATGGATGTGTCCGGACGCATCCTGGGGGCCTGGATGCCGGCAATCCATGCCGGCATGACGGAGGCTGCTGATGGCCAAAATGGCATCGAACCTTGGCGTTGGCGTGGAGGGATACAGCTCTTTTTTCAACCTCTGCAGGCGAGCGTAAGCTCATGACACACTTCGTGGTGAGTCCGTTTTGTAGCGGAAGCTATGATTGAAACTCTGCAAAATCTTTATCTTGGGTTTTCAGTTGCGCTCACTCCCGGCGTTTTGCTCTATGCTTTCATCGGTTGCGTTATCGGCACGCTGGTGGGCGTCTTGCCCGGCGTGGGGCCGCTTGCCGGTATCAGCTTGCTCCTTCCCGCTTCTTTCGGTCTGGATGCGACTTCTGCGATCGTGCTTCTGGCGGGAATCTACTACGGCGCCATGTACGGCGGATCTACGACTTCGATACTGATGCGCATCCCCGGTGAAGCGGCCTCGGTCATGACCTGCATCGACGGCTACGCATTGACGCGCAAAGGTCGAGCCGGCCCAGCCCTGGCCATCGCCGCGGCAAGTTCATATATTGCCGGAACTCTTAGTGTCATCGGTCTCATGTTGCTGGCGCCGCCTTTGGCAAGCTTTGCATTGCGCTTCGGCCCGCCCGAATACTTCGCCCTTTTGCTGCTCGGCCTTCTCGCGCTCGCCTACATGAGCAGTGGCTCCATGCTCAAGTCGCTAACCATGGGAGCGTTGGGGTTACTCCTGGGCATGATCGGCATCGACCCGATGACCGGATTTTTTCGCTTCAACTATGGATTGGTCGAACTGGGCGATGGGATTGGAGTTGTTCCGGTGGCCGTAGGTTTGTTCGGACTATCAGAGATCCTATTTACCGCGGGGCAGGCTAACACACCCGAGGTTATCAAACCCCGGCTAAAAGAACTTCTGCCTTCGCGCGAGGAATGGCGTGACTCGCTCTGGCCGATCGGCCGCGGAACACTTCTCGGTTTCTTAATCGGTATCATACCGGGCTCGGCTCACATTATCTCGTCGTTCGTCGCCTACGCGTTGGAGCGCCGCCTCGCCAAACATCCGGAGCGCTTCGGTCAAGGTGCCATCGAGGGCGTCGCCGGTCCGGAATCGGCCAACAACTCGGCGACTTCAGGCGCCTTTGTTCCCATGCTCGCCTTGGGCGTTCCATCGGGACCAATCCCCGCCGTGATGATTGCGGCGATGATGGTGCATGGCATCGCGCCGGGACCGCTGCTGATTTCGCAACAGCCCGAGCTCTTCTGGGGCTTCATCGCCAGCATGTACGTAGGCAACCTAGTGCTCTTGATCCTCAATCTGCCGCTGGTCGGGATTTTTGTTAACCTCCTGAGAATTCCTTACCGCTTGCTCTATCCGGCGATTCTCATATTTTGCGTTCTCGGCGTTTACGCGGTCAACGGCAGCGTTATCGATATCGGCATCATGACGGTGATGGGCGCGCTCGGCTACGCGCTCCGCAAGTTTGACTTCGAGGCCGCCCCGGTAGTATTGGGGCTGGTATTGGCGCCGATGATGGAGATGAGTTTTCGCCAATCGCTGGCGATGTCCTCAGGCAGCTATAGCATATTCCTCATTCGGCCCATCGCGTCGGTGTTGTTGACGGCGGGACTGGCGCTCCTGTTGCTGAACGTTGTTCCCATCTTTATGAAAAAGGCGGATTGGCGGCACAAGGTCGGATTTGTCTCGGGTCAAGACCAGGAGAACATTTGATCGATTCATGTGCGGGAGGTCAAACATGAGAAAGTTACTCGCTTCCATGTGGATTTCATTACTTGCGGTCTCGTTGGTATTTTTTCTCGGCCGGTCTGTTGAATGTTTCGGACAAGAGAGTTATCCGACCCGTCCGATTACGCTTGTGGCTCCGTTCCCCCCCGGCGGCGTGGCCGATCTTACGGCCCGGCCCGTCGCCGCGGCGATGGAGAAAGTGCTCAAGAATCCGGTGGTGGTCGCGAATAAGACCGGAGCGGCGGGCGCCGTCGGGATGTCGTTTGTCGCCAACAGCAAACCCGATGGCTACAACCTCCTGATGGCCTTATCCAGTATCTCTATCATTCCAGAGGCGGACAAACTCTTTGACCGTAAACCTGCATATACCATGGACCAGCTCATTCCCATCGCCTTGATCTCCGCTGATCCGACGATTTTTGTTGTCCACGCCGATCGACCGTGGAAGAGCGTGAAAGAGTTTGTCGAGGATGCGAAAAAACGTCCGGGACAAATATCTTATTCTTCGTCCGGCGTGTATGGGACCTTGCACATGGCAATGGAGTTGCTCTCGCATGCGGCAGGGATCGGCCTGAAACATGTGCCATACGGCGGGGCGGGCCCGGCTCTCACGGCGATCCTCGGAGGTCACGTGGACACCCTGGCATCGGGACCGGCCGTGGTGATCCCGCAAATCAAGGCGGGAAAACTGCGGCCGCTGGCCGGGTGGGGAGCAAAGAGAGTGGCTGCCTTGCCCGATCTGCCGACGTTCAAGGAGCTAGGATATGATATCGAGTTTTATATCTGGGCCGGGCTCTTCGCGCCGCGGGGAACGCCTGAGCCGGTGATGAAAAAAATCCGCGACAGTGTAAAACAGGCGGTAAACGCCGCCGAATTCAAAGCAGCCATGGAAAAACTTCAGACTCCGATCGCCTATCTCGACGCGCCCGAGTTCCAGAAATTTTGGGACAAGGACGCCAAGATGCTCGCGGACGCGATCAAACGCGTCGGCAAAGTGGAGATCAAGGAAGCGAAATAGAATTTACGGGTTCGCGTCGATCCACGCTTTCGCGAGATTGATGACAAACCTCTCCGCGTCCTCGCTTGTTTTGAATTTATCCGCCAGCCCGCCAAGGGTGTGCGAGCGCCGCTGCTCGTCTTTTTTCCAGGTAATTTCCGCCCCCGCGCTCCAGGATTTGTCGCTCTGGTTCAAGGACGCGTGGGCGATAATCAGCCGATCGTTGTAATAAAGATTTGCCATGCTCGTCGAAACCTCAAATCAAGTATTAAATAGCAGGGATTTTGTAGTCGTACTAATGAGTTCGTTATTTAGAGACTATGTCGCTAGTGTGTGACCGAGAGGCGAGCCCTTCCGATCGCGGTCAATGGTTCCCTGCCTTGCCGGCCACCACCCCGTCCTCTCCATAGGTGGAAATGCCCGCCGGCAGGGCCTGAAAACAACCTTTGCGCTCCTGTGCCCCGCGCTCTCCAGGTCTCACCCCTCGGTCGCTGTTGGGTTACTCAATTGTGGACTCCTTAATAAGTAGCCACTTGCCGATTATATGCAACCCGCGAGACAATCGCCACCGCCGGCCGAACCGCGTCGCCACCCGATTGTTTTGGCTTGACGGCGGATATTGACTGGGCCTAATGTCCTGATCGGAAGCTGGAGAGACCGTTCAGTCCTGACCGGAGGTAAAACCATGTACATTGACTGCGACTCGCATTATTTCCCGGTGAAATTCTTGGAACCCGTAAGCGCAAAGTTTCCGCACTCGCCCAGAGTGGTCCGAAATGGCGACGATGTAAGATCCGTTCTGCCCGATGGCACGCTGATCAAGAACCAAGCGCCAAAGGGACGCTGGCATCTCGATACGCGAGATCAGCATGTTGACTGGGAGGGCTTTGACGTCCATGTTCTCATCCCTGAAAACCGCGAGCTGCTGTACACATGGGACCGCGATTTAGGCTGCGAGCTGGCCCGCGCCTACAACGACGCCGTGGCGCAGGACCTGAAAGAGTGCGCGCATCCAGAGAAGTATATCGGTGTGGCGTGGGTTTTTCTTCCTGATGTCGAAGAGTCTTGCCGAGAGGTCGAAAGAGCGGTCAAGACGCTCGGTCTCAAGGCGATTAAATTCATGGGCGGGTTTAAAGACGCCAATCTTGGCGCCGAAAAGCTGTGGCCGCTTTACGATAAGATTTGCCAGCTCAATGTTCCGATCCTCGTCCACGACACCGCATCCGATCGCGATGGCCACCCGAATCCCGCTTTGGTGGGAATCGAACAGTTGTTCTTGGAAGCCGACAATAACGCGCTTGCCTTTTTATTGGCTTTTCCTTTCCGTTACATGGTCGATATCGGCAGTCTGATTTTGCGTGGCGCTTTGAAAGAGTTTCCAAATCTTAGAATCTGCTTCGTCGAAGGTTCCGCGGCGTTCGTGCCCTGGCTGATGAACCGGCTCGATATGGATATCAAAGCTAAGGATAGATTGGGAAAACTTCCCAGTGAATTTTTCAACCAAATATGGGTTTCGGCTTTTGCCGCGGAAACTTCGCTTAAATACGCCTGCGATTTTTGGCAGGACCATAATCTGACGGTGGGCAGCGATTACCCGCACGGAGATCCGTCGGCAACTTGGAATATGGGCACAGTGAAGATGATTAGAGAGATGGAGGGAATGTCGGAGACCGACAAAGAAAAAATTCTTGGCCGCAACGCGATGCGGTTGTTTGGCATGTAGCTGGTGCGCAGTGACCCAATCAGCAAGTGCCGGTCATAAGGGTGAGGGGAGCCTCAAAGTTATCAATCCAGCGGCGTAGGGAGGAGACATGGCTGGTTATAGGACGATTGTTCTCGCCATCGCTGTGTATGCCCCGTTGGCCTGGCTTCAATGCATCGCGACGCTCCACGCCGCGGAGCCGTTGACTAAAATCATCATCGCTCACGCCGCGAATAATCCCAGAGTCGCGCCGCTGTGGATCGCCAAGGAGCAAGGCATATTTGCCAAGTACGGCATCGACGCGGAGCCGATTTTCATCCGCAACAGCTCCATTGCCATCGGCGCGCTCATGGCAGGCAATTTCCAAGTCGGCTTTAATGCCGGTGGAGCGCAGATTCTCAGCGCGGCGGCGCAGGGCGTCGATATTAGAATTATCGCTACGTTTACGACACGGCTAACCCACGACCTCGTCGCCCGGCCTGGTATCACCGTACCAAGAGATCTACGAGGGAAACGGGTCGGCGTCCAAGTCCTGGGTGGAAGTCTCTGGCTCACCGCCATGCTCGCGCTGGAAGCACTGGGACTGGAGCCAAGCCGGGACGATGTTCGAATTCTCGTTATCGGTGATCAAACCGTCCTCACTCAGGCATTGCAGTCCGGCGTGATCGACGCCGCGCCCCTCGACGGCGCATTCAGCCAGCGGCTAAAGAAGCAAGGCTTTCCTATTCTGATCGAGCTTTACCGGGCAAATATTCAAACGGCGAGTGCGACGGCGGTGCTCATGAAATCTTACTTGCTGGCACAGCCCGTCGTCGTTGAGAATGTCATGAAGGGACTTATCGAGGGATTGGCCTTCACGCTGTCGCCGCGCCATAAAGCGGCAGTCATAAAGACGATCATGCGCCGGCTTAAAATTAGCAATATCGCCGATGCCGAAGAAGGCTACGACGGACTCTTGAAAGCGATGGAACTGAAACCCTACCCGACAGCGCGGGCGATGCAAAATATGCAGCGCTTTGTAAAAACGCAAAATCCCACAATCGCCGATGTTGCGGTGGAAGATGTCCTCGATGCGCGGGTGATCAAGAAATTGGATGAGAGCGGCTTTATCGATGAAGTCTATCGTAGGTACGGAGTCGATAATAAGTAGTTGAGCGGAAGACAACCGGGCACGAAACAGACGGGAAGGTGTTCGATGAAACAGACGCCGCGCGCAGCCGATTCAAGTAGTTCTAGCCATTAGAGCGAATCGGGTTGGTCGAACAACTTGAACGTATTGAACAAACCCGAGCGGAGGGCGTGCGCTTCGTGGTGAGAAATTCGTTCATCGAGTGTTGCATCCCTCCTCGTTGTGGAGCGGGTCATTATACGCTGCTTTCGAGTATCTCCAGTCCGTTGAGCCGGTCGATCAAGTACAATAGGCCGTTGTCCGCGCGGAAAATATCGTTGCTTTTGACGGTCTTCTGTCCCAGCCCGGGTTCAGGAACGTAGTAACCGATTTCCGCCGGGCTGTACGGGTTACTGATATCCACAACGCGCAAACCGCCGCTGAACCAGGTGACGAACATCTTGTTGTCATAGACCTGTTCGGCGGGCTGGTGCGCCCCGTATTGATTCCCCGGGGCGATGGCGGCGGCTGCCGCCGGAGAATAGGTCGCAATCGGCACAGGCCTCGTCTCATCTGTGATGTCGACCATCCACATGAAAGCGGGCGGCGTCGGCGCGCGCTTGCCGGCTTCTTCGTCGGTGACGACCATTACGTCGCGGTTCATGAGCTTCCACGGTATCGGCAGCGTCGTATGGATCGGCGAAGGATAAGGCGGCGACCAGTTGAATCCGCTGACGAATTTGGGACGGCTCATATCGGCAATATCTAGAATGACAAATCCGCCGTGCCAGTAACTGACGTAAAGCCGATCGCCGCGCCTGATCGGGTGGTGGCACTGGTGCGCGCTGCCTTCCCAGACCGGCGTCTCGCCGCCGCCCGTCCATTGTCCGGGCATCCACCAGCGTCCCACTTCTTCGGGGCGCGCCGGTTCCTTGAGGTCCAAGATCATGACGATGCGGCCGACGTATCCCTCCACATGCGCAGAGATGTAGGCATAGCGCCCGTCGAAGGTAAAGCGATGAACGCCGCCGTCGGTTTGGAAAAATGCGATCTCTTTCGGTTTCTCCCGGTTTGCAATATCGTAGATTTTCAATCCGGTCGGCTGCTTCTCTTTACTTTGATATCTTTCGAGGTTCACAAGCATGATATCGCCCGCCACTCGGACCTTGTGCGAATGAACGCCGCGAGGGATTTCCACCTGCGCGATAATTTTGGCGTGCTTGGGGTCTTTGACATCGACGATCGATGTGCCGTGAGGCGGATCCATGTGACCGACGTACGCGTAACCATTCTCGACGACGACCTGGCCGCCTCCCGCCAAATCTGTTCGCCCGATTCTTTTTACGTTTTTGCTGATGCCAAATTCAGGCAAGTTTGTTTCGCTCATGAATGTTTCTCCTGTCCGAGTTGAATAGACTGGTTCACTTGCTCGTTCAGGTCCTTCAATGCATCCTGCAAAATAACTCTGATCTCTTTACTTCGCCGGACGCGGCAGCGTTCACTGCAACTGTCCCTGCGCGGCAAAAAACTATGCCATCACCAATCGAGGAGTTCATAACGATTGACTATGCGAAGCTTACCTCCGTGTCAAATGCGAATTTCAACCGGTTGACGAATGCGCATTGAATTCCCGTGGGCGGTCTGCCCTTGGCATTCCTCGATTTGCATAGTAGATAGTGGCAATCATTTCTGCGTCGATTAACAGGAAGGAGAGCGGTATGAAGAGATTTTTCTTTGGCCTTTTCTTTTTGTTGGCGTCGAGCTCCGGCCTCTTAGCACAGACCGTTTTCTATCAAGGCAAAGCCATCAAGCTGGTGGTGGGCAGTCCCGCGGGATCCAACTACGATCAGTACGGCCGCCTGATCGCTCCGTATTTGAGCAAGCATATTGCCGGTAATCCCGACGTTATCGTGCAGAATATGGGTGGCGCGGGCTCCGTGATCGCGGCCAATCATGTCTATCGACTAGCCGCCCCTGATGGTTTGACGCTATTGTCGATTCTACCCGCCATCTACTTCGATCAGCTCGTCGGGCGCAAAGAGGTGCAGTTTGATTACGCAAAATTTACCTGGATCGGGAGCACCGATCGGTCAAATAATCTACTCGTCATGCGAGCCGATACTCCTTACAGGACAATGCAGGACGTAAGTGGGGCGGCTCAGCCCCCCAAGTGCGCCGCGACGGGAACTGGCTCGATCGCTTATTATATGCCCAAACTCTTGGAGGAAACTGTCGGCGCGAAATTCAACGTTGTGCTCGGATATCCGGGCGGCCCCGACATGGACTTGGCAGTGGAAAGAGGCGAGGCCCAGTGCCGCGCCTTTACGTTGACTGCCTTTTTGAGCCATCGCGAGCCTTACCTCAGTTGGCGTAAGAACGGCCTGGTCCGGGTTCTCGTTCAGACCGGATCAAAACGGGACCCGAGGTTGCCCGACGTTCCGACGCTTTCCGAGCTAATGAACGAACACAAGACCTCGGAGTCCTCTCGACGCCTGGCCAAATTAGTACTGGCCTCCGGCGACTTGGGCCGCCCGATCGTAGGACCGCCGGGAATTCCTTTGGACCGGGTTAAAACTTTGCGCCAGGCATTCATGAAGGCGCTTACTGATCCGGAACTCTTGACTCAGGCCGAAAAGTTTAACCTGGAGGTAGAACCTACGGCCGGCGAAGAGTTGGAAGCCTTGGCCAAGGAGCTTATGACCCAGCCCCCGGAAGTCATCGGGCGGATGAAAAAACTGCTAGGAAAATGAGCCAGTGGGCTAACGCGGAGTTGGCGGGAAGGATAGCGCCATGAAGAATATGATCTTTAGCCTTTTCTTTTTGTTCGCGACGAGTTTTGATCTTCTCGCTCAGACGTCGTTTTTTGAGGGCAAAACCGCGCGAATCCTCGTCGGTTTTTCACCTGGGGGCAGTTATGATTTATGGGCGCGCCTGATCGCCCGTCACATGGGCAAACACATTCCTGGAAACCCTAGCTTCATTGTGCAAAACATGACGGGTGGCGGTTCCATGGTCGCGGCTAATTATGTGTACAAAGTCGCTAAGCCTGACGGTTTGACCATCGCCGTTGTCACTCCTGGGCTTTTCATTGAACAGCTTGCCGGGCGAAAAGAGGTTCAGTTTGACTGGACCAGGTTTAGCTTGGTTGGCTCACCCGAAAGAACCGAGCGAATCTTTTATATTCGCGCCGATACGCCGTACAAAACATTAGAGGACTTGCGCATGGCGACGGAACCACCCAAATGCGGAACAACGGGGGTGGGCACCGCGAGTTACTATTGGCCCCGGCTTCTCGGGGATATGTTCGGGTTCAAGCTAAATCTTGTGCCCGGTTATCAGGGCTCGTCGGATGTAAACCTGGCCATCGAAAAGGGAGAAATGCATTGCTGGGGCGGCACGCTGCAGGCGTATTTTGGCAGTGAGCCGGGCCGCACTTGGGCCAAAACAGGTTTCGTCCGGGTCCTCACTCACGGCGGAAAGAAACGTCATCCGCAGCTGTCCGATACTCCAACGGTCTGGGAGCTAATGGACAAACATAAAATTGGTGACGCGACGGGGCAGCTGGTCAAAGTGCTTCTATCTCCCGACGATCTGGGTCGCCCCTTTTTCGGTCCACCGGGCGTTCCCGCGGACCGAGTCAAAATGCTGCGCGAGGCATTTGCCAAGATAATGCATGATCCGGACGTGGTGGCGGAGGCGCAGAAGAAAGGGCTCGACCCCAATTTGGTCAGCGGCGATGAGCTTGAAGGCTTGATTAAAGAACTGATCGCCTTGCCACCGGAAGTCATCCAGCGGATGAAAAAACTTATGGAGAAGCCAGCCTGACGCAGCGGCTGAAAAATCCGCTGTGCGTGATTTTATTTTCCATATTGCCGATTCAGCTCGTCGAAGAATCCGGCGCTTTCGAGCTCGTTGACAAAGCGCGCGTCGGCGAAGCCCTCGGGATTTCCGCTGGGAATTTCCGGGTTGGCGCGTGAGAGCAGATAAAACATCGATTTTGCTTTTGCACGACGAGCGAATGCTCCAGCTGGTTCATCGGCGACGCGATCATCGCTGTGTCGCCGCCGCGTTGGTAGGCTTCCAGAGCGGGCATGCCGGAATGATTGACGAATTGCACGCTGCCGCCGATGAGCGACATAATAGCGCGCGGCCCGCCGGAGATGTAGACGAGGTTGAGATCCAGTCCATGCTTTTCGAAAAGCTTCGCTTCCTTGGCGACCCAGATCGGCGCCATGGAGCCGGAGATGGCGCCGTAGCTCGCGTTGATTTTTTCCAGGGTTGCGGCGTCGATAGTTGGCGACAACAGCGCCATAAAGGTACCCAAGGCTAAGACACCCGCCATCGATTTGAAAAAGTTTTTCTTTATTCTCGGTATTCGCACGATTGGGCTCCGCCTTCCAATTGATTTGCTCATGCGCTCGCAGGATCGATAACACAGGCGGATTCCGTGGGTAAAGCCCCAGCGGTTTTATCCGGGACATGTGAATCCAACGAACTGGACGGATCGGCGATCACAGCGAATGTAAAACGAGAACTGCAAGTTGGACGCGCTTAACTGTCTTCGCGGCTCCTCCGTTCGTCCTGAGCTCGAAGGATGAACGGAGGGTTTTTTCAGCAGAATCAAAAAAGGAACGTAACCCTCAACAGCGCGTCCGCCACTCAGCTGATTAACAATTTGTTTAGCCACAAATCCCGAAATCCGACAATCAAACTGACATTGCGGCTCTGCGCAATCTCTGACCGCGGGAAAGAAAATCAAGTTGACTGGACGTACGCACCCTGTGGCATGGATCTATGGGATGAATTACAGTCTTGCTTGCAATGTCACCGGTTTTGTATAAGTCCGTTTTTGGACAAGCTTTTACACGAATGGTCGCAAAACGTTGGATCTACTTAGCAACAGAGCAGAAGTTTTTTCTGAGTTCGCCAATGTTTTATGCCTCGCATCCTTGGCGCGGCATCACAAACGGTACCGATCGCAGAATGTGCGAATCTGTGCTGCTTGTGGCTGAGGCAACCCGATTAACTTGGCCACAACCGATGCTTCTGCGCTTGAATGAATTAAGTCAACAACCGTAGTTGAAGTAAGTTGATTGGTATTTTTTCGTGTGGCGATCACAAAATATTCGTGTTACTGCATTAGGCCATCTGAACCGGGAAGCGCTAAAATATCAGGCGTTCGTTCTATTCTTAACATCAAGAAGACTGCAAAGACGAATCTTCGATCTAGAAAAGTATAGCTCGATCAGTTCTTGTAGAGCTGGTCAATGAAACCGGAGCGGCGGATTTCTTCGACCAGGCTCGGGTCCCAGAACTCTTTCTCGGTGAATTTTGCCGCCCGCGGATCGTCCAGCGCCGCCATCTCATAGTGAAAGGCAATGGATTCGGGCGCCGCGCGCAAGCCTCGTTCGAGGCGGCGCGTGGTCTCATCGTAGAGATAGCTCAACGCGGCGCTGTCCGGGTTTTTAAAATATCGGTTCAGCACTTTGATACTTTCGTCTTTTTGCCGCAGCATATAATGGATGCCTTCCATATAACCCTTGAGAAAATTAATCACCTGGCCCCGGTTCTGGCGCAGGTAGGCGGTTGTGATGTTGATACCGCCGCCCGGTGTCGGCACGTCGAATTTGGCCAGGACCTTCAATCCTTCGTTTTTACCGATCAAGTCCAGCGGCGGAAAAAGCATGGTCGCATGAATCACCCCGGCCTTGAGCGCCGAGAGGCGTCCGCTCTCGCCGCCGCCGATCTGAAGTATTTTAACGTCTTCATTGGGATTCATGCCGTTGTCCCGGAGCAATTTTGCCAAGCGGGCATAGCTGGCATCGCGGCCGCGCGAGGTTCCCAGTATCTTTCCCTTCAAATCCTTAACGGATTGAATCGCCGGTTGGGTCAATAGGGAAGATCCGAGCGTGTTCATAGTCACGCCGAGACGGGTTAATGGAATTCCCTGAAGCATCCCGGTCGTCACTCCGGTATCCGAACCGATGAGAAACTGAACGCTCCCGCCCACAAGAGCGGGCACCGCCCGCGCGCCGCCGCTGACCAGAATCGGTTCCACCTCGATACCGTGCTTCCGCCAGATGCCTTTTTCTGCCGTAACCCAAGACGGCGTGGAGCCGGGTGCAATGGCCGGGTAGGCGGCTCGGAGTTTTTCGGCAGCTTGAAGAGTCTCTGTGACGCATCCGAACGCGAGAGCGAAGAAGAGGAGAGCGGAGAGCTTCATCTAATACCACCTCCCGGTAAGAAACTGGTTGATGTTTCTCTCCACCATGCGCGTCTTGCCCAACGAAGCATAGGAGTCTCGGAGCATATGTTCGGCCACTTCTTCTTTGGTCTTACGGCCCGATTTGATCTCCTGAAGGTTGGCGTAAAAGTCTTCAAGATAATCATGCATTTTCTTGAAGTAGGTTTGGCCTGCTCGCTCGCCTTCCACCGCGGTGCCATGACCGGGCAGGAGCTGTTTATATCGGCTTTCCATCAGCCGCTTGAGGCTTGTGAGCCAGTTGGGAATGTTGCCGAAGAACGTCACGGGGTGAACTTCCGTATAGAGCAGATCGCCGGCGATCAACACTTCCTCCTCTTCGAAGTAAAGCGTCGTGTCGCCCTTGCTATGGCTGTGGCCGTTTTCGGCGCGGTAGCTGAGGTGCAAAGTCACTCCCGGAATTTGCAATGTCGTTATGTCCCGGAAAACCACCTCCGGCACGGTGAGTCTGAGGCCCGGGAATCGCTGGTGGAGCTCCGGAACCGGCCCCATCATTCGAATAAAGTCCGGTTCGCCTTCTTCTTTCATGGCGCGCGCGCAACCTTCGCTTGCGACGATGGGCACTTCACGGCGCGCAAAATAATAATTTGCCGAGGTATGGTCGAAGTGCTCGTGGGTGTTGACCAGATAGGCGACCCTCGCGCACCCGGTGAGCCGCAGCGCCTCTTCGACTTCATCGATGCGGCGGATATCAGCGTCGATGACAATCGCGCTACCGTCGCTTCCCTTGACGATGCCGAAGTTCGTGGCGCCTTCGGGGCCGATGACGGCGTAGGCCGATCGGCTAATCTGTCGGACCCTGGATTCCATTGGCTAGGGGGATACCCGATTACTTTATCAGTTTCAAGTTGGTTATTAGGGAGTCCACAATTGAGTAACCAAACAGCGACCGAGGGGTGAGACCTGGAGAGCGCGGGCACAGGAGCGCAAAGGTTGTTTTCAGGCCCTGCCGGCGGGCATTCGCACCTATGGAGAGGACGGGGTGGTGGCCGGCAAGGCAGAGAACCATTGACCGCGATCGGAAGGGCTCGCCTCTCGGTCGCACACTAGGACATAGTCTCTAAATAACGAACTCATTAGTAAGCCAGCTGGACATCCGGCCGGCGAATAACCTATTATCGCTTTGCTTTGAAATCGGTTTATGTAGCGCACGAGCTCGGTAATGATCAAAGTGGGTTTTATCGGATAGGGCAGAATCGGTACTCCTATCGCAGCTAACGTTTGCCGCGCCGGTTATGATCTCACGGTTTTTGACCTGCGCGAGGAGCGCGTTTTCGAGGTTGGTTCTCCTGGGGGCCCGGGCGGTGCATTCCGCGTTCCTCTGCCGGCTGCCGCACTGGCCGAGCGGGCGTTAGCGCGCATTATGGGCATCGAGAAATTTGCGAGGACATGAATGCAATGGGATGTTGGAATAACCGAGTATGGATTATCGGGTCTCGAAGCGATTACTTCACTATTCCAGCACCCTGTTACGATCGAGCGTAAGAACATATGAGTATTTTTCAGCAGCCTGCTAAACGATCGGCAACGAAACTGTTGCTCGCGATCTTGTTCTTGGCCGGTGGGTTGAGCGAAGGAGAAGCCGAGAGCTTCAAAGTGGCCATGCCGAGCACCACGCAGGCGGTTATGGCGTTTACCACGGCGCGCGACAAGGGGTATTACCGCGCCGAAGGTTTGGAGGTCGAACTGATTCTGATGAGTGCGCCGATCGCCAGCCGTGCACTGTTGAGCGGAGACGTTGCGGCTGCTACGGTTGGCGGCGCCGGACTTCCCCCGATACTGCGCGGCTCGCCGCTAAAATTCCTTTTTACCACATACAACCGAGCCATGTTTTGGCTGTATGCCAAGCCTGAGATTCGCACTGTCAATGCGCTCAAAGGGAAAAGGGTCGGCGTTTCGGGCATCGGCAGCGGTCCCGATTCGCTCTTGCGCGAGACGTTGCGGCAAAATGGGCTTGACCCGACCCGCGATGTGACGATTCTCAGTTTGGGCGTGATGCCAACGATTTTTTCCGGTCTGCAGAGCGGCACGGTGGATGCGGCGATGCTGTCGCCTCCGGTTACGCTTAAAGCCGAGGAGGCCGGGTTTCGTGAATTGGTGGCGTTTCCCAAGCAAGACCTGGTCGAACTTCAGGGAAGCGTATTGGTGCGAGATGTGTTGTTGCAAGCCGACCCGGCGCAGGTCGAACGATTTCTGCGCGGCACGTACAAGGGTTTTCTTTATATAAAGGAAAATCGCGGCGGTACAATTCCAATGATCGCACGCTATCTGCAGGTTAGCGAAAGCGTGGCTGGCAAGGTGTACGACCAAGTCGTTCGCCCGGCCATGACCCAAGATGGTACTCTGAGTCAGGAGATGCAAGCGAAAGCGGTCGAACATGTTCTTAAGCGTCTCGATCTCAAAGAAGCGCCGCCCCTGGCAAGGATTTTTGATTTCTCATTGACGCGTAAGGTGAGAGCCGATCTCCAATCGAAAGGCTGGAAGCCGTGACCGAAGGGAAGACAATAATTTAACCGGAGAGACACATGGAGCTAGGGGATTTCGTGCATACGGGCCCCGGTACGCTAGCGGGGCGCTATTTGCGCATGTTCTGGCAGCCGGTTTGTTGCTCCCATGAGCTTGCGATCGGCCAAACGCTGCCGGTTCGAATCATGGGTGAGGATTTTGCGCTTTATCGCGGCGAAAGCGGTACTCCCTATCTCGTGGGGCCGCGTTGTGCGCATCGAGGAACGCAACTCTCTGTCGGTTCTGTCGAAGGTGAATGTATTCGTTGCTTTTACCATGGCTGGAAATACGATGGCTCGGGACAATGTACCGAGCAGCCGGCGGAAGGACAATCGTTCGCGGAAAAGGTCCGCATCCCCAGCTATGCAGTCAAAGAATACATCGGGCTTATCTTTGCTTATGTCGGAGCAGGCGAGCCGCCGCCGCTGCCGCGTTATCCGAGATTTGAAAGCCCTGATGTCTCGTTGGACGTCGCTGGACTGCGGCGGATTTGTAACTATTTTAACAACATCGACAATTCTCTCGACAACGCCCACGTGCGCTTCGTGCACCAACGGCATCGGGATGCCGCGCAGGATCACGTCGTGCTTGGCGATCCAATCATTTCCGTCGAAGAATCGGAGTGGGGTATCAAACGCTACGTCAAATATCCCGACGGCAAGGATCTCACGTTTTTCTTCGGCATGCCTAACATCAATTTTATCAACGGGCAGGTGGTCGATCCGGTGATCAAGCGGGCCGACGTTATGGTATTTAAAGTCCCGGCGGACGATGAAAGCCATATTCACTTCGAAGTGCGCGCGATTGCGCTCACGGGCGAACGCGGACGGGCGTGGATCGAAGAACGGCGTCATCTGCGTGCAAAGGCAGAACGAGATCGGCCGGAGCTTGTCCGATCAATACTCGCCGGAAAACTTCAGCTCAGTGATGTCGACCCGAAGCGAATCGACTTCGTCATGCTTGAAGACGAGGTGGCACAAACGGGCCAGGGTGTGATCGCCGATCGCGCCAACGAGCACCTTGGCCGTAGCGACCGTGGCGTATTTCTCCTGCGCAAGATCTGGGAGCGGGAACTACGCAATCTTGAGCAGGGCAGACCGGTGAAAAAATGGGTTTACCGGCCAGACATGGTGCCGACGTATCCGCAGATTTAGTTTCTGGTTCCAGGTTTCTGGTTTTGAGACCAAGACTGAAGAACGGAAAGCAGACGATCCGGGGTTGCCCAAAGTTTATCGAGACGATTGCTGCCATTCGATGCAAATTTCGCCAGGGTATTGGCCGAGCCGTTCATGTCAAGTTAGCTGTCGTTTCCCGGCTATTCCTCAGGGGCGCCGCCTGATCTCGCAAGATCTTCGACTTTGATTTTCTCGACGTTGAGCTTTTCGGCGGCCTTTGTCATACGTTCCACGACCTCATCGAAACCGAGCGGCGCGGCATCTTTCGGCCTGAAGCGTATTGGATTGATGCGGGCGACCACGAAGGTCTTGAGATAAGGACTCGTGAGCCCTTTTGCCTTCAACGCTTCGACCTTTTCCACCACGGTCTTGTCCAGATCGATCAGGGCCATGGCGCGTTGGCGGCGAGTTTCTAACGCCGCGTGGAGCGACTTTGTTATAAATTGGTCGCATCGGCGCAAGATCGGGTGATAGGCGCCGCCGCTGAAGCGGCCGTTTTCGAGATAACAGAGACCGAGGGTAATCAACGCCGCTTCTTCGAATTCCAACGCATACGTTTGCTCTGTTGCCTCATCCAGGGTCGCCAGTTCTTGGTACATCTTGACGACTTCGAGTGCCCGCTCGCGCAGATTGTGCGCTTTCTCGGTATTCAACGCGAGGATTTGATATGCTGTGGACGCTTCCGGAACAACGATACCGATGATGCTTTTCGCTCCGAGGGTCCTCATCGCTGACAGACGATGGTTGCCATTGGGCGTCCAGTAGCGCACGGGGCTTTCTTGGCTTTCCTTGCGCACAACGATGATTGGATCGAGGAAGCGTCCCAGTTTGGCAATTACTGATTCCAGTTTGCGCGCGTGAGTATCGGAAAGATTGCGCTGATAGGGCGTAGGTTCGACTTTTTCAATCGGCAGCGCGGCCAGTACCAGCCATTTGCCGCCGAAGGGCTCGCGGTAGGATGCGAGCACGATGCCGCCGTCGGACTTTATCGTATCGCGCAGCGCGCTCACGTCGCTCGGCGCGGGCGCGTCAAGAAGCTCTGCGGCTTCGAGGCCGATGGCCTTGCCGGCGAGTTTGCGGCGTTTCTTCAATCCGCCCGCTTTCTTCTTGTTTTTTTTATCGGCCACGAACTTTACCGCCGGCTGACGCGGTTTCCTGTCCCTCGGTTTGCTCTTGGGCAGTGAACCGCGGCGCGATCGAGATAACCCAGAGGGCGAGACCGAACACGAACGTTCCGCCAACGGCAACCGCGGCGGGGGCGCCGGCGAATTCGGCGATGGTCCCCGCCACCATTCCACCAACCGGCATCAGGTCCCAGGTCAGACCATAGACACCCATAACCCTGCCGCGCAACTGCTCGGGCAAGTTGAGTTGGAGAACCGTGTTTATCGCCGTGATGTAGAACTGGCCGGTTACGCCGAGCACGAAGGCCAAGGAGAGAGAGAACGGAAAGGCGCGCGAAAAAGCAAACATAAGCAGCAGCACGCCGAATAGAGCGGCGCCGCGCGCTGCTTGCAGGGGCAGGCGGCGGGCGTCGGATAAATAGGCGACCGCTAGTGTGCCGAGCAGCGCTCCGGCGCCCCCGGCGGTTTCCAGAAAGCCGAAACCCTGCGAACCGACATGGAGAATGTCTCGCGCAAACACCGGCATCAGGATCAAATAAGACATGCCGAAAACGCTGTTGAAAAACGTCATACCCATAAAGGTGTAAAAGAGTTCGTTGTTGCGAATAAAATGAATACCGGCCAACATATTTTTTCGTAAGCCGCCGGCACTGGCCGCGAGCGCAGGCTGCCCGGTGCGAATGGCGAGCCAGAGGCTGACCGCGATCGACGAAGCCAAAAAACAGGTGAAAAACGTCGGGCCGACGCCGAAAAGATAGATCAATATGCCGGCCGCCGCCGGGCCAACGAGACGACATAACTGCCAGATCGTGCCACCAATGGCGACCGCGTTGGGAATATCCTCCCTGGGCACCATTTGCGGCAGCAGGGCCATCCTGCTGGGCCGGTCGAATGCTCGGATACTGCCGGAGATAAAAGCGAGAACCATGACATGCCATAGCGCGACGAGCTTGGTCAGCACCAAAACCGCGAGTATGAGGAACATAACAGCGGTGCCGGACTGGGAGGCGATCATAATGCGCCTGCGGTCGGCGCGGTCAGCGATGGCGCCGCCGATCAAAGTCAGGGTAATAGTTGGGATCGCATGGGCGAGTCCCGTAACTCCGAGGGCTAAAGGAGAATTGGTCAGTTCCAACACCAGCCAGCCCTGAGCGACATGCTCCATGTTCTGCGCCAGCACGGAAAACAGTTGGCCGAACCAATAGAGGCGGTAATTTCGGTGGCGCAGCGCGCTTATAGCTTCAAGAATGCGCTGGCCTCCGGCGGCGGTGCGTGCAGCTGCTCGTGACATGTTGCTCTAAATTAGAGATTGACCGGTCGCGCCATTGTTCATGAATCGGCGCGCGCTGTCAAAGAGTCGCGCAAGACTTTTCGGGCGGTGGATGCTACCGTTTGCGCTAATTCGATGTTTAAGGAGCGAGGGGGTGAGGTCATATGGCCCATTACGATTTCGATCTGTTCACCATCGGCGCGGGTTCCGGCGGGGTACGCGCCAGCCGGATGTCGGCCTTCTTCGGCGCCAAAGTCGCGGTGGCTGAGGAGCGCTATCTTGGCGGCACTTGTGTCAACGTTGGCTGCATTCCAAAAAAACTGTTGGTTTACGCGTCGCACTATGGCGAGGATTTTGATGACGCCGCCGAGTACGGCTGGAAGGTGGGGGAACGGCGTTTCGATTGGGCCCAGCTGATCGCCAACAAGAATAAAGAAATTCGACGGCTCAACGGCATCTATCGCAAGCTTCTTGGCGACGCCGGCGTGGAAATTGTCGAAAGCCACGCCGAGGTCGTCGATCCGCATACGGTGATGGTCGATGGCAAGAGGATCACGGCGAAGTACATACTCGTGGCCGTGGGCAGTTGGCCGATGGTGCCAAAGTTCCCCGGCTCAGAGTACGCGATTACTTCCAATGAGGCATTTTATCTGGCGGCGTTACCGGAGAGAGTTATCATAGCCGGGGGCGGTTATATCGGCGTCGAGTTTGCCGGCATATTCAATGGCCTCGGCGCGCATACCACGCAGATCTATCGCGGCGAGCTTTTTCTGCGCGGCTTCGACGACGACATTCGCTCCACGCTGGCTGACGAGATGCGCAAGCGGAAGATCGATCTTCGATTCAACACTAAAATCGCGAAAATCGACAAAGTGAACGGCAAGCTGAGCGCCACGCTCACCGACGGTAGCATGTTGGAAGCGGACCAGATTCTTTTTGCTACGGGTCGCGCGGCGAAGACGCCTGATTTAGGATTGAAAAGGGCGGGGGTGAAGCTAAAGGACAACGGCGCGGTCATGGTTGACGAATTCTCGAAGTCGAGCGTCGATAACATCTACGCCATCGGCGACTGTACCGACCGAATGATGTTGACCCCGGTTGCCATCGCCGAAGGCATGGCGGTGGCGAATACGCTATTCAATAACAAACCAACAAGGCCTTGCTACGAAAACGTTCCCACTGCGGTCTTCAGCACTCCCAACTGCGCCACAGTCGGCCTTACCGTGCAGCAAGCACGGCAGCAAAATTATCATGTCGACATTTACCGCACCCTGTTTCGACCGCTCAGACACACCATCACCGGTCGCGACGAGCACACGATGATGAAATTGGTGGTAGACCGCGCCACTGACCGCGTGTTGGGCTGCCATATGGTTGGGCCGGATGCGGGGGAGATTGTCCAGGGCTTGGCAGTGGCGCTTAACTGTGGCGCGACCAAAGCCCAATTCGACGCCACCATTGGCATCCATCCAACGGCAGCGGAAGAGTTCGTAACCATGCGCGTCAAGGCCTCAGGTGAGGGCTGAGGCGCGACACCGGTCTGAAACACACCGGTTCAAACCGTTCAACCCGAATTCCGCAGTTAAACTGAGGCGCCCGGAAGCGAGGGGGAACCCTGGAGTAGAGAAGGCGTCCGACTGTGAAAATTTCGGCCTTGTTCGCGCTTACGCACTTCGCTGTCACGAGCGTTAACGTTCCATCCAAGCACCGCTGATCGATGTCTGCTCAGGGGCAGACACCCATCGACTTTGCTACGGAAGGGTTCCGCCTCGCGCTTCCTACTGAGCGCAACTACGGAATCCGGGTTCAATCCACCGGAAATCGGACGGCTGCCCTAAATGGCTTGAACTCTTTGAACCTCCGCCATTGTAGGCAAGTTTGCCTATCTGATGCGGACTTGAAGTAGTGTTCTACCCAGTGTCACGGTTCTGCCCGATCTGGGCATTTCAATTCTCCGAAAAAACCAGTTGTTAGCTCTTGGCACACGGGTTGCTCCATAAAAACCGGTTGCGGTCAGCTAATTATTTGACCAATGGAGGATTATCATGGACCGGGATACTTTTCGCGAGCAGCTACTGGCTGTAATGGAGCGCAAGAATCACTGGGCGTGGCGGGCCTTTACCGATGGCAAAGTGCCAAAAGATCTTCTCCATTTTCACTTTGAGCAGGAATACGCCACCTATGTTCGCGACTTCCCGGTCATGGTAGGGTGGGCCTACGTGCGCTGCCCAATCGCGGCAGTGCGCCGCGGTCTCGCGGAAAATCTTTACGAAGAAGAGACCGGTGGGCTCGCTGCGGGAAGCCCCCATCCTGAGTTGTTCCTGGAATACCCCCGCGGCCTCGGCATGGACCTTAAACGATTTGACAGCGTGCAATTATTCCCGGCCGCGCAGCGCTATCGTGACTTTCTCGACGAAGCTATACAGCATCACGGATGGGAGATCGCGGTGGCGATCGTGACCATTTTTATCGAAGGAACTAAGGATGAGCGCGCGGCCCTTTGTCCCCCAGACCTCGTCGCGTCGGCCCCGCCGCTGAAGGAGCATCCATTGGTTAAGCATTACGGCCTGCCGTTGCAGTGCCTGGCCCTCACCCGAGCCCACCGAAAAGTCGAGGGCAACCACCGCAGCGCGGCGTGGGAGTCGATCCTACAGCATGTAACGCCAACCCGGCGCGGCGCCGTGGTACGAGCTATGGACGACGCGTTGGAATACTGGCTCGCCTACCGCGACGAAGTAGCGGAAGCCTGCGGCCTGCGGCGCGAAATGGTCGACTGCCCGGGTTCGGTCAAGCCACAGGCGGCCGCCGGTTGATTGTCAGATTTGTTCGCCGCGATAGCTCTTCGCCAATATCTGCATGGGATTCAATGGGCGGCGGCCTGTGCCTTGTTCTATTTGAATCGCGGCCAGGGGACAGTCGGAGCAGGTGGTGTCGGGTGCGCCCTCAGACATCTGACTGAAGGCCCGTTTTCCCCATTTGAGCGAGGCCTCGAAGTTTTCTTTTTTCATCGACCACGTGCCGTTATGTCCGGAGCACTCTTCGACGACTTTAACTTTCGTATTGGCCAATAGCGAAAGCACATCGCGGGTCTTATAGCCGATATTCTGCGCGCGCAGGTGGCAGGGCATGTGGTAATTCACATTGCCGGCGCCGGTTTTGAAGTCTCTGTTTATTTTTCCCTCGGCGGCGAGCCTGGCGAGGAACTCCAACGGATCCATCGTCCGCGCCGCGACTTTCTTGGCTTCCTCCGTGCCGAGCATCCTGGGATATTCGACGCGGATCATCTGCGAGCAAGTGGGATTCGTCGCGACGATGGTCCGCCCTTCATCGACAAAAGGTCCGAGGTGGGCGACGTTCTCCTTAGCGGCGGCGATAGCTCCATCCATATCACCGTTGTGCCATAGCGGCATGCCACAACAACGCTCGTAAGCGAAGCTGACGTCGACATTATTGCGCGCCATGACATCAAGAGTGTCGAGGCCGATTTCTGGTTGATTGTAGTTCACGTAACAGGTGGAAAAGAATGCGATCTTCGCCGAGGGTTTGGCCCCGGGCGGCGGCCGGCGCGCGGCCCAGTGCGCGGCCAGCGTCTTGGCTGCAAACGGCGGTAGCTTTTTGTCCCTATGAATACCCAGGATACTTTGCATGAATTGCCGGTGCAGTTTGCTTTCGTTGGCCCAATTGGCCAGTGCCGAAGTCGCCGTGCCGAGCTTGCCGGCGAGATCGGGATTGCCCAGGACTCTATCGGCAAACGGCACGCCCTGGTCTTTCACTCTCTTGGCCTTGGCGCGGGCCATCAAACGCGGAAAGTCGATGGCCCATTCGTGAGCGCCCGGAGTGTATGGACACTTGATGTAGCAAAGCTTGCACTGAAAACACCGGTCGACGATCTCATTGACATCTTCGGTTTTCAGTTTCTTGGTGTCGACTTCGGCATACTTCGGTTCGGTGCAATAGTCGTCGATAGCGTCAAAAAGCTTTGGAAAACTACCGCAGTAACGCACGCAGAGACGGCAATCCGAACAGACGCTGAAAATCCTTTCGGTTTCGGCGCGAAGATCTTTGGCGTCGTAGTAACGCGAATCCGTCGGATCGTATGCGGGATTTATGCTCATAGGGCTGCTTCTTCTAAGTGATCTGGGGCGCGTTCCTTGATTTCTTTCACTCTAACGGTTTGTTGAACCCAAAGCCAATCGGCATCCCGCACCGGAGGCGACCTTGGATAGATGCGGCTCGCATCAGCGAAGGAATACGCCTGTTCAAAGTTCAATGTTCAAGGTTTAAGTCAGGAACAAGAGTTTGGCGGTATAGTCGAGATTCCGGCGTGCATTGAACATTGAACCTACCAACCCGGAGCTCCCCATTGCCGCTATTAACGCTTTTCAACCAGCGCCGTCTAAGCGAGCAAGGAGGCTCGCATGAAGAATATTACTACAGGTGTATTTTTAGCAGCAGCGATAATTTCATTGGTCGCGTTGGCCGGTCCACAGTCCGCGGAGGGGCGGGATAGGCATAGACAGCGGGGGGCTCGAGCGGAAATCCGCAGTGATGTGGCGGAGCTCCGGCGGGACCGCACGGAATTACGCAGGGATATCCAAGAGTATAACCATGACCGAGACGCGCTGCGGCGGGCCTATCGACGTGGCGCTAGTCCTGGAGAGATCGGGCGCTTGCGCAACGAGGTCAGGCAGGGGCGCCAGGAAATTTTCCAGGGCCGGCGCGAAATCAGCCGAGACCGCGCGGAATTGCGTCGCGATCTCGATAAATATGGCTACGACAATAATCGATACGGTTACGGCCGACGTGACAACCGTGGAGGTGGTAGGGGTTGGTGGAATAACGACAACCGTTGGGACCGCGGGCGAGATGATAATCGGTTTGGCTCTTGGAACCACGATCGCTTTGATCGTTGGGGCGGCGGGCGCTGGTATGACTAATAGTCAAAGCGTAAATCAGTGTTGTGCTCTTCCCTTGCGAGGCGGTCCATCAGGACCGCCTCGGTCTTTTCCCAATCTTGACTTCGCGTTCGCGACTGCCCTATATAAGCAGAGGTTTATTTGCGCGTCGTGGTAACCGCACGCGCCGAGTGCAGACGAATGAACCCGGATTCCGCAGTTAGACTGAGGAGACGGCAAGCGAGGTGAACTCTGGAGTAGCGAAGGCGTCCAACTGTAAAATTTCAAAGTCATATTTCCCTTTCGCACGTCATTGTTACGAGCTTTAACTGCCGTCGAAGCACCGCTGCTCGATGTCTGCTCAAGGGCAGAAACCCATCGACTTTGCTATGGAAGGGTTGCGCCTCGCGCTTCCTGTCGAGCGCAACTGGGAATCCGGGATGAATGTGAAGTGCGAGGAATACGGCGGTTGTAAGTTCAATGTATTTTGATGAACTGTGCAGCACGATCCCGAACCTGGAACCTTGATCGTTGAACTTTGAACAAATAGCGAGACGAGAATCGCGCTTGATCGGAGCGGTCACCTCGGCGCTAAAGTCGCGTATAATGCCTTTTATCAGTCTGGGAGGCGGTCTTGATCATAGATTGCGATACCCACTTGATGCCACGGGACGCATTTGACGGCGTCGGTGGCGAGCTCGCTTCCCGCAAACCGATGCTTCGATTCAATCAAGCCGGCCTCTACTCAGCAGTCGACTTTCCCGGCGACGCGCCGCAGGTCGCGGGCACGAGTCCACTGGGGGCGCCAGGTTCCGGCGCCATGTTTCGCAGTCTGTGGGATATCGAGGCGCGCATGGAGGATTACGAGGGACGATTGGGCATCGATATGCATATCATCTTGCCGCAGTTCTCCGGTTGGTGGTCTTATCTGCTCGAACCAGGATTGGCGACCAGCATGGCGCGCTCACATAATGAATCGATGCTGCGCATCATGGAGAAGTTTCCCGGAAAAATTCTCGGCGCCGCACTCGTGGCGTTGCAAGACGTCGAGGCTTCCATCCGCGAGTTGGACTGGGCTAAGAAACAAGGCTTCAAGAGCGCGGTACTGGACAAAGTTTTTCCAGTGAAAGAACATCCCTATGGCGAGCCCCTCGGGAGTCGCCGCGAGCTCTGGCCATTTTTTGAAAAGGCCCAAGATCTGGCCATGCCGCTCTATCTCCATAACGTTCAGCATGGTCACCGTATCAGCAACCTTCTGCCGTTTCAGCGTGACGGGCTTTATATTTTTGCGCCCCAGGAGGGGCAGATGAGTTTGGTGTCGCTCTTTTCCAGCGGCTTGCTCGACGCATTGCCAAAATTGCAGTTTGTTTACACAGAGGCCGGCACGTCCTTTATCAAACCATTAGTCGAGCGGCTGAACAAAGTTCTGGAAGCGCCGCCAGTGGATTTTGACGATCAGGAAGAGCCCTTGTCTAACGGCGCATTATCCAAGATCGGCGAGAAGCTTCGGCGCGCGCGGGCAATTCTGCCGGCAAGTGAGTTTCTCGAAAAAAATCAGAAGCCGGCAAGTCATTACTTTCATAATAACTTTTACTTCACTATTGAAACCGAGGAACCGGACCTGCCGGAAGCCATCGAGTTTCTGGGCGCCGAGCGCTTTCTTTTCGCCACCGATTACCCGCATGATGATCCCGGTGGGAGGATGAAATTTGAAGATGTTCGGCTGCTTCGAGACAACCCGAAGATTTCAGAAGAGCATAAGGAACTGATTCGCTGGAAGAATGCTCAGCGGTTGTTTCAATTGGGAGTCTAAGAGCGAAGCATCCCATGGCCATTCCAGCGCGGTACAACACGGGTTACAACATCGGCGTCGGCGGCGCTGTGGTGCGACATGGCGAACTGCTCTTGGTGCGGCGCGCATCGACACATGGCCTTGGCAACTGGCAGTTGCCGGGCGGCTTTATTGAGCCCGATGAAACCATTGAGCAAGCGGTTGTTCGTGAAGTTCAGGAAGAGACCGGTGTGACCGCTGAAGTGGAAGCGGTCTTGGGGCTGCGTAGCCGTTATGATCCGGAGACCGGTAATGGCATTTACGTTGTCATGCTCTTAAAGCCGATTAGCGGCGAGCCTGTGGCGGACGGTCGTGAAGTGGATCATGCCGGTTATTTTAGTCTAGACGAGATTCGCGCCCTAAATCCTCTCCCGCCCGTTAATTGGGAAATCGCCCAGCGGGTGCTCTCCACCGACCGGCGTTTGCTCAATCCCAAACCTCTCATCAATCTCAACGGCGCAAAGTTTACACTTTTTGTGGGCTGACGAAGTTTGCCTCAGTGCGGGGCCTGCTGATCGCCAGACTTCGTCAAAACTCCTAGGAACCCTTCGACTGAGCTCAGCTGAGCGGTTAAAGCATTGAATCAAAACGATACTTTTTCCGCTCGTGGTGAGCTCGTCGAACCATGAGCGGACTTTTCACACAGTCTATCGTTGCGCTGGATCGCCCCGCTCCAACGTATCCGTAAATACACCTCCGCCAAGTCTATCCTGAGGATCCTCGAAGGATCGGAGGGCTCCTAAAAAGTTTTCACACGGTCTGGCGTTTAAGATCTAAAGTGGCCGTATTAACGGCCAGCCGGAGGATTTGACGTTGAGCTATCGGCTTCAGGGATGGCCGTCAGCCTCACTCGGATTTGGCCATCGATCTGTGCTGCCGTCTGATCGCGGAACAGCGGCACATGGATTTCCGACTCGATGGTCCCCAAGGCGTCAAGCTCTTTTTTAAATTGCTCGTACTGATTTTTCGGAACCGTGACCCAGATAGTCTGTGGGCGGGCGTTGTCGGGAATGGCGGCCATCAACCGGTCAATAGCGCGCGGCGTCGCTGGGCGTTCGGTGGCGGCCTGGCTCATCTGTGCGTTACGCAGCGCGGACGCGGCGTCGCTACGCGGCTCGGTTGGGGGGCGGCCGTGCCGCCGCACAACTAACTCATAATCTGCGAAAGGCACGACGAACGAAGGCGCCGATCTGAAACCGGTATCGGATTCAAAAGGGAAAGACAGCGCGGCCGAACCGCCGCCAGCTTGAGAGGAAACATGATTGGCTACCGCTGTTCCGGAAATCACGGGGGTGGCTCGGTCGCTCGGGCCGGGAGCCCGTGCCGCGCCGGCCGTGGGCTTGGCCGCCGGACTTTCGGCGCTCCGGGAACGTTCACTGCGGTCCGCGAACTGTGGTTGAGAGGGGCGTGCCGCCGCGGCTTCTTTCGTCGATTGAACAGCGGTGGCCTCCGCTGAGTCGGTCGCTTTATTTGTAGTCGTAGTTGGCGGGGCGGGAGAGGTTTGCAGTGTTGGCGCGTCATCTCGCCTGATGCCATCGGTGACTTGGTGCGCAGGTATTGGAGTCGATTGTTTGTGGGGTTCTTCCTTCTGCGCGAGATAGACGCCTAAAATGCCAAGCATAACCAGCGCCGTTGCTTGGACCGGGAGTTTCTGGCGCAGCGGTAATAAATAGAGCCGATGCCAAAAACCCGGTTGCGTTTCGATCTCGCGCACATGGGCCATAACACGCTGGTTAAATCCAAGCGGCGGTTCCACCACCGGCAGTGCGGCAACCTGGCGAATGCTTTCGCCGAGCATTTCAGTCTCCTCCCGGCATGGTGGGCAGGCCGCGAGATGTTCTTCAACAAGCACCGTCGCGTCCGCGCCGAGGGAACGATCCAGGTAATCCGAGAGTTGCGCTTGGATTTCTTCGCAGTTCATTTTGGAGTCCTTTTCGCCTTAAAATAGGGCGCTAGCCGCCCCTTGAGTGCCCTGCGCGCGCGGTGCAAGCGCGACTTCACCGTACCGATCGGAATTTTCAACACCTCGGCGACAGTTTCATAGGGCACATCTTGCAGATCTCTGAGCAAAATGATCGTAGCATCCTCCGACTCCAAGCTGTTCAATGCCGCCTGGACGCGCTCGCGCACTTCTTTTTGCTCAAGCACGTCGGCGGGGTCGGGGCCGCCATCGCCCACCGGCTCCAAGGATTTCAAGCGCGCCGTACGTTGCTGCCAGAGGGCCGCGCTCTTGCGCCGGGTGTTGGCATGATTGACCGCAATCCGGTATAGCCATGTCGAAAAGCTCGAGTCACCGCGAAAACTCTTGATGGAGCGGTAGGCCGAAAGAAACGCTTCCTGCGAGACTTCTGCGGCGTCATCATAGTCGCCGAGCATGCGGTATAGAAGATTGAAAATCGACCTTTGGTGTCGCTCCACCAGGGCTGCGAAGGCCTCCGTGTCTCCCCGTTGCAAACGCCGGACGCATTCCGCGTCGCTGATCCCGCCAGACACAATCGCTTCCGATTTATTTGACTGCTTATTCAGCAAAAGGTTCCCGAAAATTTGTTCCATATGGCCGGTGCCGCTTGGCGCCAACGAACCCGGCCCGGATTTCTTTTTCTGTGGAGCCCGGCCCAGGTTCATCGGCGGATTCGCTTTTTCACTTTATCTGATGTCCCTATATTATTGAAACCCTTGCTTAATTCACTGTAATTAAACTGGTTGGTTCCACAATTGGCTGAACTCGACGGCCACTACGCTCTCGTAGGGTACTGGCGCGGCGAGCAGTCCGATATCCTGGGCAAAGCGGTTCATATTGGCGACGGCTTCTTTGCCGATGGCCGGATCGTAATAAGGGAGATCGCGGCGGATCAGCTCAGCGATCAGTTCCGCTTCGGAGGGCGGGAACCGTTTATTGCCGACCTCGGTCGCGCAACTTACGTTTTCTTTAAGCGCCTTGTGGGCTTTCATCACGGCGCGAATGGCAGCACGTACGCTATCGGGTTCGGCCGCCAGTCTTTTCTCCGTCGCCACGAGCGCAGGAAAAGTGTAGTGCCGCGCCGTGGGCGGACCGTCGCCCCGGCGCACGTCGAGCACCATGGTGCCGACACCACGCCGCAGAGCCACTTCGCAGCCCATACCGTTAGCCCAGAAAGCGTCGAGCTTGCCTTCTTCCAATGCTTTTGCCGCTGAGAGACCGAAGGATACGTTGGGTCCGGCGGCGCCGGGAATCGGCATGATGCGGACGTTGTTCTTTTCCGCGTCGATGCCGGCGTCGGCGAGCATGCGTTTTAGACTCAGATCGACACCGGGTGCGGCGCCGATACGCAGCCCCTTGACGATCTCGAGATCGCCGCGTTTGGCTTTGAGGTCGCTGTGCACCACGAGAAACCAATAAGTGTGTTTGCCGATGGCGCAAAGCAGCTTGGCGCCTTGCCACTGTGGAAAGGCCAGCAGCGTTGCGTGGGCCGAGCCGACTACGAAGTCCAGCTCGCCATCGCGCAGGGCGGCGAAAGTCTTCGGCACCGGGAACAATAGATCCACGGAAGCATCGAAGCCTTCCTCCCTGAAAAACCCCAACTCCACGGCGGCGATGATGGGAAAATAGGAATTGGAGACTAGATCGGGAACGGCGATGCGTAACATTTTTGCCAATCTCCTGCGCTAGCACGTTATGAATGATTCGAACGCGGGCGTGCGATGATCGAATCGGTCGCCTCGTTTAAGCTTAAATTGTAAAGACTTCTCCACGGTTAGATTTTGTGCTGTAGCCCGGCCGCTTGGATGCCCGCTACCACGCACGCTTCGTCTTCATCCGCCGTCCCGCCGCTCGCGCCGGCTGCGCCGATGATTTCACTGCCAGCCATGACGAGTACGCCGCCCGGAACGGGGACGACTTTGCCGCCGGACATGTCCGATAAGGCGCCCAAAAAAGCGGGACGATCTTTTAGCCGATCTGCCAAACTGCGGCTCGACTCACCCATACCAACGGCGCCCCAGGCCTTGCCGATGGCGATCGACGGCCGCAGCACGCTGGCATTGTCCTCGCGTTTGAGCGCTTTGAGATTCCCGCCATCATCGAGGACCGCGATGCAAAGCGGTCGGATCTTCATTTCCCTCGCTTTCTCGAGTGCTTTGTCACAAATGATCGCAGCTTTTTCCAATGTGAGTTTCATGTTTTTCCTCTTTCGATTCGACTGGAATTCTTGACGTGGACGAATCTCGGTCGACAGCGCTTTTCACATTCCCCGTGATCTAAAGGATTCAACGTTAAATATTTCGAATATGAACTCGGAACTTTGAACTGAATCGTCCTTGTAACTCCCGGCTCAGAGCGAGATCCGCCGCCGGTCCATCGCCTGTTGCCATTTCTTGTCCGCCTCCTTGCCGAAAACGATAGTTTTATCGGCAGGAACAACATGCCAGGCTCCCGCTTCGAGTTCGCCTTCCAACTGCCCTGGCGCCCAGCCGGCATAACCGAAAACCATCAGGGACTGGCGGGGCCCTCTGCCGTGCGCCAGCGCTTCTATGAGCTTGGCATTGACGGTCATGGCAATGCCGTCTTTCACTCTTTCGGAATCATCAAGCATGACATCGTCGCTGTGGAGCACGAAGGCGGAGTTGGCGTTTAGCGGTCCGCCGTAGTGAATGATGATTTCGCCTTTGGCCCCTTGGTCCTGGATGCCAAAGCCGCGCAGCAGGTCTTTGACGGGACCCCTTGCCAGCGGTCGGTTGATGACCAAGCCCATGGCTCCCTCGGTGTTGTGCTTGACCATGTAAATGACCGCTTCGGCAAAGCGCGGATCGCGCATTTCGCGGGTTGCCACCAGCAATTGACCCGCGGTAAACTCTGCCGCCTCGGCGACCGGAAGCGACGCCGCCCTCACGCTCATCGCCGACGACAAAAAGAGAATCAACAGCGCTAAGTGGCGCGCCCGGATACAGTGACGAAAGGCTGTTGTCATTGAGAAGGCTCAACCGCGCCGCTGCGGCCCAACACTCTCGATGGTGATGCGAATAATCACGCGTCGCTCGCGCACCATGCGTTGGTGAAATTCGTGCCAATTTTTATGTTCGCCGTAGGCTTGGCG
The DNA here is from genome assembly GCA_036555515.1 of Binatia bacterium. GTDB lineage: Bacteria > Desulfobacterota > Binatia > UBA9968 > UBA9968 > DATACQ01. Next base: position 5,289 of record DATBLC010000370.1, on the reverse strand, counting down.
ATAAAGATATATCAAGGTGTCGAGGGCTTGCGGTAGAGAAATTATCTCGGCGCTGCCGCTCGCCTGCACCCAGCCCTCACCGTGGAACGACGGCGCAAAAGCGCACACCGCGGCGCGCGGATCGCGCCTAAGGTTGTTGACTTTATATGCGGTTTCCCGGCTGCTGATGATCACTCGCCCGCCCTCGTCCAATCCCGGCGTGATCGGCGACATCTGGATTCCGCCATCCTTCCTGTGAGTGGCGAGTACCCCGTGGTGATGTTTCGTCAAGAACTCTTTCGCGGTGGCCAAGTCCACCGGCTTGAAGTTTGCGTAGAGGGCGGCCGCAACGGCGGGCGAATCTTTGCTCATCTAAAGATCTCCAGTAATAGTACGTTTATCCAAGGTAAAATACCACGGTGTTACAATGCAAGCGCGCCGCGCCTTGACCGCTTCAAGTCCGTGACTTATAACCAAGATAAGAGGAATGCCTTGTGACCATGACGGTTCCACGAATGGCGCTGCCGGAAGTATTGCCAATTTTCCCCTTGACGGGAGTGATGCTGCTTCCGGGCACGGTTTTGCCGCTGCATATCTTCGAGCCGCGCTACCGCAATATGGTCGAGGACGCGCTCAATACGGACAAAATCTTCGGCATGATTCAACCGTTCGTGCCGCAGGACGATAATCGCGGTCCCTCCCCGGGGACGGAAGGCGGAGCGCCGGAGCTATATAAAGTCGGCTGCGCCGGTTACATCGAGCAGTCGGAAAAGTTTCCAGACGGCCGCTATTTCGTTCAGCTCAAGGGGGTTAACCGCTTTCGCTACGAAAACGAATTACCGCTTCATCGCGGCTACCGCCGGGTCCGGGGAATCTATCAAGATTTTCCCGACGCCGCGCTGCAAGAGAATTGGCGCTGCGACCGCGGCGCCGTCCTCGGCGCGCTGGCGGCCTATGGCGAAGCGCACGGCATGCAGGTCAAGCCGGAGCACGCGCAGCGCTTTTCGGATTTGGAACTGGTGAATCTTCTAAGTGTCTCATTGCCGTTTCACCCGGCGGAAAAGCAAGCGCTGCTGGAATCGCTCACGCTCACAGACCGCGAAAACATGTTGTTGAATTTGCTTCGTCTCGGCGCCGGCACGACAGACCCGGATCCCGGGGCGGCGCCGCGCACCCTCAATTGACGAATTTCATCGCTTTCGCGGTCATTCACAGAAAAATTTCACCCTGCGTCAGACTGTGTGAAAATTCTTGGCACTGCTATCCCTGCTGTTTTTCAAGTTGGGTCTCGACGCGATCTCGTTTGCTTTAGAAGCCCTTCGACGAAGCTGCTATGGCGAACGGCTAAATGCTTGATTTGTAATCTCTGACATCCGTTCGTGGTGAGCCCAGTCGAACCATGAACGGAGTTTTCACACAGTCTGGCGGCCGAAAAGACCTGCGAGGCAGGGCGCGCTGTCTCGTTATCATTTTTAACGTCGCGAGTCCGCGAGAAATCTTTGCCGTTACGCATAGCGCGACATTGTCATTGGCTGGTAAGTCTCAGGCGCTGCGCTAACCACTAGTCGCGGCTCGATGCCGTAGAGCCGGCGCGCGTTGCCGCCAAGCAATTTTTCTTGCACCGCTTGCGGTACATTCCATTTATTCATGTTGTCGATCGCTTCCCAGGCATCCGAGGCATCGAGATGCGGCATGTCGGACGACCACAGCCCGATATTTTCGTATAAGTCCCAAAGCCGAAAGGCCATCACTTCGTCGCTCTCGAAGGCGATGTAACAGCTGCGGTAAAAAGCCTCATGGGGATCGCCGATCTTCTCGCCGAGATGCTTGTAGAGATCAATATAGGTTTCGGCCTTCTCCAGCACCAGCGGCAGCCAGCTACAGTTCGATTCGAGAATCGCTACGTTGAGTCGGGGAAATTTTTCCAGCCAGCCGGTCATGAGCACGACCGCCGTCCACGTCATTGCTTCGGCGATGAAACCGAAGGCAGCGTCGCCCGCTTGCTTGGAGCCCATGAGCTGCATGATGTTGGCGACGAACTGTCCCGGCGAGTAAACAAGAACTTCCTCGTCTCCGAAGAGCCGTTTGCGGTTCGCTCCCATGCGCCGGTCCAGTTCCGGTGACATCGCTTCACCGCGCGACGGGAACGTGTGCATCCCCAACACCACGCCCACCTCTTCGAACTCTTTCCAGAGCGGGTCATATTCCGGCAAGGTCGGATATTTGGTGCCGGAAAAGATCGGGCGCACGAGGGCCGACTTGAAGCCGCGCTTGGCGACGCGCCGTAGCTCGTCGATCGCTATATCGGGGTCTTGGATAGGCAGCACCGCGGCAGGGTAGAGGCGATTCTGATCCGCGCTGCAATAGTCATACACCCAATCATTGTAAGCGCGCGCGCAGATATGCGCCGCCTGGGCGTCTTCCACGAGCGCTAGATAGACGAACGTGGATGGAAAGATCATCACCTGATCGATGCCGGCGGCGTCCATGTCTTTGAGCCGCGCCAAGGGGTCTCTGGCGCTGCGGTTGCGGCCGATTTGCTCATCCCATTCTTTGGTTCCGGGTGATACCGCGCCGATGATATGTTTGTTGAGCCCGGGATGCCAGGTCTCACCGGGGTATTTCCACTTGTTGGGATCGCGGAAGCTGATCTTTCCGTTCTTGACGGAAATGAGCCGGTCCGCGTCGCGATAGAAATGTGTTCGCGCAAAATCGCGCTGGTGCTCCGGAATATATTTGTCCCAAACCTCCGGTGGCTCGTAGATGTGACTGTCGCAGTCGAAGACTGGAAAGTTCTTGGTTCGGCCTTTGGCGCTATACGGCATTTCCGACTCCTTTCTTGGTGGAGGAGAAATTCCTTATCCGGTTACAACAAGCGGAAGCGCTGTGTCAACAACCCTTCGCCGCAATGATGACGCTGATTAAAATCCTATAGCGCGCGTCATGTAATAAAACACCGGCGCGGAGACGATTCGGTACCAGGCGAAGGGAACCAGGGTCCAACGGTTGAGCAAGTGCAGAAACGCTTTGACTGAAAGCACCGCGATAGCAAAGGCAACCGCGAATCCGAGAAAAAACCATCTTAGTTCAGCGCCGGAGAAAGTCGCGCCGATCTTAGACATCTCATAGCCTGTGGCGATGAACATGATCGGCACCGCGACCAAAAAAGAGAACTCCGCAGCGCTTCTGCGGTCGAGTCCCAAAATCATGCCGCCGACGATAGTCGCCGCCGAGCGCGAGGTGCCGGGCCAGAGAGACAGGACTTGAAACAAACCGATCCCCAGCGCCTGGGCGAGGGTGATCGCGTCTAACGAATTTGTTCGGCGGCCGGACACAAACTTTTCCGCGAGTAAGATCGCCACTCCGCCGGCCGCGAGAGCGCAGGTGACGGTGAAGGGGTTGAAGAGATATTGTTTGATCGAGTGGCGCGCGACGAAGCCGACGGCCAGCGCCGGCAGAATCGCCGCCGCGAATCGGTAAAGCCCGGACCACCCCGCTAAAGTCGATCCCGCGGTGCTGAATTCAATCGGCGAGCGCGGAATCAAGGCGAGAAATCTCTTTGGATAGAGCGCCACGATGGCGAGAATCGCACCCAATTGAATCGCCACTTCAAAACTCGCGGCCTTATCACCGACGAATCCCAGAAAATGTCCGGCCAGAATTAAATGGCCGGTCGAAGAGACCGGAATGAATTCAGTTACGCCCTCAACCACTCCCAGAAGGATGGCAACCTTTAAGCTGTCCAATAGTTCCTCCACTGTCAGGCTGCCGAAGAAGACCCATAGCCGCTGGAATGCTCCAGGGTGGAGTGGTGGAATGATGAGTCCCTGACCCTTGCCATACGTCAATATTCCGTTACTCCGACGCTCGATTTCGTCGCGCGCCCCGTTTCTGGGATCGTTTTGAACAGCCCGCCCGACTGCAATTAAATTTCGTTCATTGTCCACTATTTTCGCGGATAGCGCCACATTCGATGACCTTGGCTTTCAAAATCAGCTTCATTGTTGTAATCGAGAGAGAGGAGGGAATCATGCTGCTGATCAACAATGAAGAAGTGGAAAAGCTGTTTACCATGAAAGACTGTCTGGAAGCGTTGGAGCTCGGCTACGACGATCTACTCAAAGGCGATGCCGTGTACCGTCCAAGAGTCGATGTCTGGATGCCGTGCGAGCAACGGCCGGACGGCTACTGGCGCTGGGGCACGATGGAAGGGGCGAGCCGGAAGATCGGTGTCTTTGCCATTCGCATGAAATCCGATGTGGTGCACTGGCCCAACGGCGATACGGAAGAAAAATATTGCATGCAGCCGGGCACCTGGTGCGGCCTGGTAATGGTTTTCAGCATTCGCAACGGCGAGCCGCTGGCGATTATCAACGACGGCCTTTTGCAGCATATGCGGGTGGGCGGCTGCGCCGGCCTGGGAGCAAGGCATCTGGCGCGTCAAGACTCGGCGGTGGTCGGGATTTTTGGTTCCGGCGGCATGGCGCGCAGCTACCTCGAAGCTTTTTACGAAGTCCGGAAGTTGCAAAGGGTGAAAGTCTATAGTCCGACCAAAGCCAACCGCGAGGCCTACGCCAGGGAAATGACGGGAAAACTGGATATAGAAGTCATAGCGGTCGACCGTCCTGAGTTAGTCGTGCGTGACGCCGATATCGTCGCCACCTGCACCGACTCCACGCGCACCGTCTTCGACGCGCCGGAGTGGCTCAAGGAAGGCGCCCATATCACATGCGTGCGCGCCTGCGAAATAGGCCCTAGGGTTGTTGAAAACTGCGACCTCTCTGTCAAGCTTGGCCGAAACACGATTGACGCCATGGACCAAGGGATGGTCCGACTGCACGGCAATGTCGGTTACATCGGCGGCCAGCCGGAAGAGCGTGCCCGCATACCCAATCCGACGGTGGATAATTATCAAGGCGATTACTTCAAATACTTCATGGATGTCCGCGGTGGAAAAGCATCCGGACGCACGAGCGATAAGCAAATTACTTTCTTTATCAATGCCGGGACCCAGGGGCTGCAATTTGCTGCCTGCGCCGGCAAAGTCGTCGAGTTGGCCAAGCAGAAAAAGATTGGACGGGAGTTACCGACGGAGTGGTTTCTGCAGAATATCAGGGATTGAGACACAGAGAAGTCCGGAGACATCGCCGAAAGCATAGTCAAAGAAAGTATCGAGCAGTGGACACGTGTAGGGGACCATCATAAACGGGCGTGAAGGACAAAAAGTTGTGAAAAATAGACGAATATGGACGCTTGGCGCGGTCGCGCTGGCGCTTTTGGGCGGTGATTACGCAGCCGCACAGTCGACGT